>JBDUCR010000335.1:0-2062 GCA_040003345.1 bacterium | reverse complement strand
TCTCGGTCAGCAGGCGATGGTCCGCTTCGACCATGTCGTCGTAGTTGTAATGCGGAAACCGCGCGTGCAGACCTTCACTCGGGCGGCTGGAGAGGCCGTGACCGATTCCGTCGGGGAGGATGATGTAGTAGACGGTCGTGTCGAGCGGCTGGCCAGCGCGATAGAGCTCGTTGGCAAAGACGGGCGAGAGAAACTGCGTGCCCGCCCCGGTGGTGCCGTGCATGATCAGTATGGCGTTGCGCACGACGCCGCTCGCATCTCGGCGCGGGGTACCGAAGGTGCGATAGTGTATGCGCAGCTCGGGAAGTGTCTCGCCGCTGGCGAACCTGAAGTTGGGAATGACGTGATCGCCGACGATACCCGGGGCGGTGCTCGCGTTCTGCGCCGCGAGTGTCGCGAACGGGAGCGCGATGAGTGCGAGAAGTTTTCGGATGGTCATGTGCGAGAAGGTGCGCATTGTGGGAAGAAGGGGCAACTCCAGCCGCACGTGGCGGCAAGTCGCTGACGTCCACATCTCACGCCGACGACAGTACATGGATCACCGTGCTGGCGACCAGCACCTTTACGCGCTTGCGATACTGAATCACGTGCGGCAGCTCGAGATGCCTCGCGAGTGCGGCTTCGCTCTCCCACTTCTCGATCACCATGACGACGTCGTCGCGCACGGGCGCCTGCGCTGCAATCGCCGTCTGCGTATCGAACGCGCCGACGTACTCGATGCAACCGTCCTCGGCGCGAACGATCGGCTCGAGAATGCGGAACTCCGCGAGAAAGCGCTCACGGGCGCCAGGGGCCAGGCGAATCTCGGAGAGAACGTGAATCACGCAAGCAAATCCGAAATGATGGTCGTTGTCGTCAGCGTCGAGGCGCCGGGCGTTCGAAGATGACTGTCCCGTCGCCGCCGGCGGGCGCAAGCATCAACGCCGGATGCCATGCGGCGAAAACGAGCAGGCCCGCAAGCGTGACCGATGCGCGATCGAGAAAGGCGTCGAAGCCTGGCGCCTTCTCGTGAAACTCGAGGATCGTTCCATCCATGAGCTCGACGAGCAAGCGAGTAGCGTCCGTGTCGCCCACCTTGTGCGCACGCACGCGGCGGATGTCGGACCAGCGAGCAGCCGCGATGCACTTGCCACCCTTCCACAGCGCAAAGCCCGCTGCGACGACGACGATGCGTCCGAGCGCATCGAGGGGTGGCGAGTCGAAGCTCAACTGCTCGCGAAGCCAGGACGTACGCGAACCTGCGACGGCTTCGGATCGAAGATCACCGCGGCAATGCTCTCGTAGGCGATCACCGCGCGAAAAATGTCGCGCTCGACACCATCACGAGGAACCTCGCCAAAGCGTGGACGCTCGTGCACGAGATCGCCTTTTGCCAGATACGTCTCGAGTGTGACGCTGCCGGTGTTGATCTCGACGACAGAGTGCACGCGATGTGCGTGGCCGCTCACGAGTTGAATCTCGACCACCGGCGTGCCACCCGAGGCATCGACGTCGCGCTGCAGAGAAGTGCGGAAGTAGTTCTCGTCGAACATGCGATGTGCTGAGTCTGAAGGTTCACGTCTGGCATCGCTGCTATCTTGCCGTCATGCCACGACTGCCCAACTGGGTACCGCGAAATCCTGGATGCGGCTGCCTCGTTCTACTCTTCGCCGCGGTCGCGGCGCTGCTCCTCTGGGGCGACGCGAGGTAGCTCCTGCAAGATAGCCTCGTTCGAGGCTCAGGGCAGAAGCGGAGCCGTGGGTGGCGGCGGAGGGAATCCGATCGACTCTGCCGGCGGCAACTTTCGCGTCCGCCCGTACTCCGATCGCGCGAGGAAGAATCGGTCGGCGCGCGTCTGCCAGAGCTGGATTGCGAGGTCGTACTTCACGAGCACGTTCTGCAGCCAGTACGGCCGGTTCTCGTGTCGCCACGCCGACTCGTACAGGTCGCGCGTCAGGGAGTAGCCGTCGCGCAAATCCTGCAGACGCCCGTTGATGCCGGAGATGTCGCTGAGCTCGCGATTCGTATCGCGGCGGGTGGTGTCGGCCGCATTGCCGTACGAGCGACGGATATCGTCGGCGAA
>JBDUCR010000502.1:0-6849 GCA_040003345.1 bacterium | reverse complement strand
TTGCGAACCTCGACCATCGCGTCGCGGTGGACAAGCCGAAGCCCGATCCAAAGGGAGAGTGCGTGCAGTAACCAGCACGTCGCGCTTGATAGCGTTACTCGACCGTCCAGAGATGCGCCTCGAGACGCCGGTCGCCCGCGTCGGGCCCGACCTCGAGCTTCGCGAAGCCGGCCATGTTCTCGATCAGCCCGACGAGATGCTGATGGCTCCGCACGATGCCACGCACCTCGGCGCGCTGCTCGGCGCTTGCATCGAGCAGTGTGCGCTCGAGGTTGTTCGCATGCGCTCCGATTGCCGAGGCGGGAACGCGCAGCTCGTTCGACATGGCGGCCAGCAGCTCGGACTTCGCGTTGTTCGCAGCTTCAGCGGCCTCACGCGCGCGACGCTCCAGTGCCTCTGCCTCGCGCCTCGCGCTGACGTCCTCGAATGTGAGCACGGTTCCGACCACCTCGCCGCGATCGATTAGCGGTGTCATCACGACGTCTACCGCGAGCGGAGATCCGTCGCTCTTCCAGAATGTGTCGTTGGCGGAGCGAAGTTCGCGACTTTCCACGCGCGCGAGGTAGTTCGGACAATCGGATTCGTTGTATCGCGAGCCGTCAGGATGCGAGTGATGGATGAGTGCATGCTGATCGTGGCCGATGAGCTCCTCGCTCGTGTAGCAGAGGACGCGGAGCGCGGCGGTGTTCGCGTATGTGGTGACGCCATTCGCATCGGTAGCGAGAATGCACGTGTCAACCGATTCGAGAAGGCGCATCGTCTGCTGTTTTGCCGCGCGCACTTCGTCGCGTGAGCGAAGGCGATACTCGATCTCTTCCGTGACGTTGGCAGCGATGTCCGTCATCACCTCGACGTCCGCGCTCGTCCAAGAGCGAGGCACGCGATCGATCACGCAGAGAGTGCCGAGCACAGATGCCGGTATCTCCGGAGTCGCTGCGCTGTATATGGGCACGGCCAGATATGCGACGATGCCAAGCTCGCGCGTCGCGCGACTGTTTCTGACGAGGCGATTCGTTGAAGCTTCATCTACAACGAACGGCGCCTGACCGAGCACGACGTACTTGCAATATGTGCTGCCCGCGCGCCGCTCTCTGCGCCAGCGTTGGTTGTCTTCCTGCGGCTCGGTGTGCACGGCGACCGGCAGCTGGAATTGATCGGTGAGGACGTTCACCTGTCCGACCGGCGCGTGCAGGGCGCGCGCAGCGAGGCGTGCGGCCCGGTTGAGTGCAGGAATGGTGTGGGCATTCTCGAGCAGACCGGAGCGACGCACTGCTTCCAGCCGGGTGCGGCCCTTGAGGGCGCGCGTCACCCTGTCGCGATGAATCTCCGGAGCATCAGGCGTCGATGCGGAATCAGATGTCACTTCTCAGCGGTCGACGAGGTGGGGTCGGCCTCGCCCGCAACTCGACGCGGACGTCTGCGATCAACGCAGCATTGCCTTCGCGATCGTGCCCAACTGCATGTTGCTCGTGCCTTCGTAAATCGCGCCGATCTTTGCGTCGCGGTAGAACTTTTCTGCGGGGTAGTCCGTGGTGTAGCCGTACCCGCCAAACAACTCCAGCGAGATCGACGTCACACGCTCAGCGACCTGACTGGAGAACAGCTTCGCCATGGCGCCTTCCATGGCGATGTCGTGGCCGGCGTCCTTGAGTCGAGCGGCGTTGTAGACCATGAGCCGTGCCGCTTCGGTTTCCGTGCGCGCCTGCGCGAGTTGAAACTGAATGCCCTGAAATTCGGCGAGCGGTTTTCCGAACTGATGCCGCTCCTTCACATACGCAGTGGCCGCCGAAAGCGCTCCCTGACTGACGCCGATCATCTGCGCGCCGATGCCGATGCGTCCTTCGTTCAGCGTCTCGATCGCGACCTTGTACCCCTGTCCGATGGGGCCGAGCACGTTCTCGGCGGGCACTTCGACGCCGTCGAGAATCAGCTCAGTGGTGCTCGACGCGCGAATGCCGAGCTTGTCCTCCTTTTTGCCGACGGAAAATCCACGGAAGTCACGCTCAACGACAAACGCAGTGATTCCCTTGTAACCGGCGCCAGGATTGGTGTTGGCGAAGACGATGTAGATGCCCGCCTCGAAGCCATTCGTGATCCACATCTTGCGGCCGGTGAGCACCCAGTCGTCGCCCTTTTTCTCGGCGCGGGTTGCCATGCCGAAGGCGTCGGAGCCGGAGGCAGGCTCGCTCAACGCGTATGCGCCGATCGTGTCGCTGGTGAGGCGCGGAAGGTATTTGCTTTTGAGAGCGTCGCTGCCGTAACGCGTGATCGGATAGTTGACGAGCGTGTTCTGCACGTCGATGAGAATCGCGGCGGCGGCGTCGACCTTGCTCACTTCTTCGACAGCGATGGCGACCATCGTGAGCGATCCGGCCGCGCCGCCGTATTGCTCAGGCACTTCGATGCCCATGAGTCCCATCTCGAAGTACTTCGAGATCAGCGCCGGATCGATTTTCCCTGCGCGTTCCATCTGCGCGACACGCGGCTTCACCTCCTCGGCAGCGAATCCGGCGACGGCGTCGCGAAACGCCACCTCGTCGTCGGAGAACGTAGTGAGGGCAGGACGAGCGACGGCGGATTCGGTTGTCATGGGTGCGGTATTACGTCAGTGAGAGACAGCGTGCAGCGGTGATGCGTCCGAAACCGGATGACAGCGGCAGGCGTCACCGCACGCGACGGTGGAGTTGGACGAATGCCAGCACCGTGTGGCTTCGTTGGTGGTCATGGGATGTGCGACCGGCACACCTGCGCGCTCGAGAATGAGAAGTCCAAGGTTCTCGTGCACGCCGAAGGCGTTGGTGACGCGTATCTGCAGATTCGGATACTGCACGGCAGCGGCGGCGATCATGCGAGGAATGTCGCCAGTGGAGTGCTTACCTGGCGACAACATGTACGGGAAGACGATGATCTCGGTCGCGCCGGCCTCGACGCAGTGGCGCAGGCCCGTCTCGATGGACGGTTCGGCGAGCTCCATGTGCGCGTACCGCGCCACGACCTCAGGGCCAGCGAGTGCCTGCAGGAGGTTTGCCATGCAGTCCATCATCTCGTTCGCTTCGTCGCGACGCGAGCCGTGGTCGATCAACAGGATTGCCTTCATGACCAGCTCCTTCAGGTTCCGCGCGCTAGCCCTTCCGCGATGAAGCCGGAAATTACACTCTGATCGCGGCGAACGCAGGGGCAGACGCGACGTGTCGGCTTTACGGCCCGATGCGTCGGCCCAGTATCAGCTTCACCATCCGATGCTCGGCGGCACTCGTAAGTCCGAAGCCGATCCCAGCATTGAATTCCCATTCGGGGGAAACGTCGAGATTCACGACGCCGAAGAGCTGATGGGCCTGCTCCGCGGCAGGCGAGAACGCACGCACTGGACCGAGTCCCCCGTAGTATTCGACGCCGAGGTTCACGACGCTGGTGATATCGCGATTCAGCGCGACGTTTGGCGAGAACTCGAAGCCGACCGCCGCGTTGTCGCCACGAAGCGAGCGCTCGAGCGTTGGGTTGAGCGAGACGTACCACGCACCGAGGTGCTTGTCGATGATGGGTCGAAGCTCGACGCTCCATGTGTCCGGCGAGAAGTCGCGACTCTGGTAGCCGACCTCCATGGAGAGGCTCGCGCCGACGGGCCAGTTCCACGACTCCGGCGCGCGAACGCGCGGACGGATGTGGCTGCCCACGAAGCGCCATGACTGACTGGGCGCCGCACTGGTGAACAGATAGCCGCCTACCTCGAACCAGGTGGTGAAGCCGTGTGTGATCTCGAGCGTCTCGTGGAGCGCGTGGTTTGTGGGAAGCACGCCCGCCTCCAGAAAGCGGCGACCGTTCGTCGCGAAGTTGCTGTGCAGCTCGAACATGGTCGTGCCCAGCGGCATCGTTTCAGCACCGTAGACCTGAATCTCATAGTTCTCCTGCGCGCGAACTGGTGCTGCGACAAGCAGCGCGGCCATCAGCAGCACGAGTACGCGGGGCGTCACGACGGTGTTCATGGTCTCGCTGAAAGAGTGGAGAGAAGCTCGCGTACAGCGGCGTCAAGCTGGCTGTCTTTGCCGCTGTACGATTCACCCACGGGCCGAACGACGAGCTTGTCCACTGGGCGAGGAGCGAGCTCCATGTCCTTTCCATCAGCGCCGGTGATGCGCGTGCTTGGCAAGCGTACCGACGTGCCGTCGAGCAGCGTGCGGTTGGATGTGTAGATGATCCATCCTGCCGTCGGCTCGCCGACAACGGTGCCCAACTTCATGGCGCGATAACCCTCGGTGAAGTCTTCGGCGTCACTGAGTGAATGCTGATTTGTCACGAGCACCGTGGGTCGTTCGAGCGAACGTTGACCCAGCGCCGTACGTGCACCCGTGAGTGGCCCGCCGCGACCCTGCATGCCGAGATATGGCTTGCGCGAGAAAACGTCGAGTGCATATGCGTTGACGAAGCCCCCATTGTTATTGCGCACGTCAATCACGACACCATCGCGATCATGTTGTTCGGCGTCGAGGTCTGTGTAAAGCTGACGAAGTGCGACGTCGCTCATGTCGACCATGTGTACGTACCCAAGCTTGCCACCGCTGGCCTTTGCGACGTACTCGCGGCGTGATTCGACCCACGCGCGGTAGAGCAGTTGTTTCTCCGTGCCGGCGTTCGACGGTTGCACGATCACCTGCCGCGACGCGCCAGCACGTGGCGCAACGGTCAGCACGGTCTGCTTTCCAATGCGATACGCGAGTAACTCATCGAGATTGGCGTGGCCGTCGACGACCTTGCCGTCGACTGCGACGAGTGCGTCGCCAACGGCAACAGTGCCGCTCAGTGCGGCCGGGCTCAGTGGAATGACTTCTGTAATGCGCAGCTTGCCGTCACGCTCGTACTCTGCACGATCGAAGCGGAGGCCCAGGCGGCCAGTGTATGCCTGCTGCGCCGGCGGTCCGCCGATGCCGAGATGCGATGCGTTCAATTCGCCGATCATGAGGTTCATCAGGCGACGCATTTCATCGGGCGTACGCGAGCCGGCGATGCGATCGGCGTAGGTCTCGCGCAGACCATTCCAGTTCGTGCCGTGCATTCCCTCGTCGAAGAAGTTGTCGCGCAGGTACGACCACGCCGTGCTGAATACCGCCATCTTCTCGCGGGAGAAGTCGACGTCGAGCTCCGCGCTCACGGCCAGCTGGCGCACGGCGCGCGACTCAGCATTCACGACGCTGATGCGACCGTTCTCGAGATAGAACACGTCCTTTCCATCCGGTGACCACTGCGCCGAGCTCTTGAAGCCGCTTGTGCTTGTGAGCTGGCGGGCCACCGACTCGCCGCTTGCGAGATCGTCGAGACTCCATGTGTAGAGATTCGTTTGTCCCGCGGCACTCGCTGTGAGGAGCAGCGATTTTCCGTCGGGGCTGAGCACTGCGCTGTTGACGTCCACGCCAACGGGAAGCGCAGTTGCACGGCGGCGAATGTCGTCGAAGACGATAGTGGTGTTGCGTCGCGCCGCGGCAACACTGTCGCGTCGCGCGCTGCTGTCAGTCGCTGTCGAGGGCGCGGTAGCTGGTACGGCGCTCGGTCCGGGCTGCTGCGGCAGTGGAGCTGGTACGCGGCCCGGCGTCGTAAAGAGATCGCGGAACTGATCCTCACGGAAGCGAGGTGTACGCGGCACGAGATCGATCCGCATCACCGAGAGATTTTCCGTGCGTTGCCCTGACGGTACCGTGATGAAGGTTCCGTCGGCGCTCCATGACAGTCCGTCCGAATTCGTATTGGAGAACCAGCTGACCTGACGTGAAGCGCCACCGTCGGCGGGAACGATCGACACGTTGGCGAACTGCTTCACGCCGCCGCGCGTGACGTACGCGAGCCATCGTCCGTCCGGCGACCACGCGACGTCGCGCGCGTCGACGAAGGGCGGTCGGTCGAGCTGCGTGTTCGACACGACCTCCTTGTCTGCACCCGACGCAACGTCGAGCACGTGCAGTGCGCGTCCGCCGCGCACGAATGAAATGCGGCGGCCGTCGGGGGACCATCGCGGTGCAACGTCACTCGCCGCGCCGCGCGTGAGCTGCGTTTCGGTTCTCGTGCCGAAGTCGTAGAGGAACAGATGCCATGTGCCATCGCGCTCACCGGCGTATGCGACGCGGCGGCTGTCGGGTGCCCACGCGAGCTGCTCTTCCGGACCGGGCGACGTGGTGACTCGTGTTGCTTCGCCGCCATCTTTCGCCGACGCGGCGAACACTTCGCCGCGCACAGTGAACGCGATCTTTTTCGCATCGGGCGAGAGCGCGAGCTGCTGGATGCCATTGCTGAGCGTCGTGTGCTCGACGACCGGCCCCGCTGGCGAACCGCGCAGGTTGATCGATACGCGACGCGGCTGACGCGTTGCGATGTCGTACGTCCACACGCCGAAGTCGCGTTCAAAGGCGATCGCTTGCCCATCGGCGGAGATGGAAGGAAAGAGCAGACGACCGTCCGTGAACTTCGTGAGCGGCGTTGCGTCGCCGCCTTTCGCGGGCCGCGACCAGAGGTTCTCGTTGCCCGATCGATCGCTCATGAAGTAGAGCGTCGCGCCGTCGGGCGACCACATCGGCCACGCGCTCTTGACGCCGCCGGTGGTCACTTCCTCATAGCGTGGTAAAGACGCACTCGCCGGCGCCACATCGTGCACGAGCCAGATCTCGCTCTCATCGATGTGGCTGTGGCCGTGACGCCACCACTGTCCGAACACGAGACCGCGCGCGGTGATCGCGAGTGTCGCACCGTCGGGTGCCGGCGCGGCGAAGTACTCCGCTGCATAGCGATCGGCGGCAACCTGCATCGGCGTTCCGCCATCGGCGCTGACGCGAAACACGTCGCTCATGCCGGCGATGTCGCGGCTCG
>JBDUCR010000437.1:0-6857 GCA_040003345.1 bacterium | reverse complement strand
AGCTCCATCCTTGCGGCGTGCGCATTCTCCGCGGCCGTACTCAGCGGCAATGGCGTGCCGCTGCAGGCGCAGACCTCCGTCGGAATACGCGCCGACAGCGCTCGGCGCTTTACAGAAGCGGACGTGAGGTTCATGCAAGGTATGATTGGCCATCACGCGCAGGCACTCGCGATGACGAGCCTCGTGCCGACGCACAGCATGCGCAGGGATCTTCGACTTCTCGCCGAGCGAATCGAGGCGTCGCAGCATGACGAGATCACCATGATGCAGCGCTGGCTCAAGGACCGTGGACAAGAAGCTCCAGCGGCCGGCGCGCCCCATGACCACCACGACATGAGTGAGGTCCATGCGCTCATGCCCGGAATGCTGACCGCCGCCGAGCTGGCTCGGCTCACAGCGGCAACGGGCGCGGATTTCGAAAAGCAGTTTCTCTTCTTCATGATCCGTCACCACGAAGGTGCGCTCACCATGGTGAAGCAGTTGCTTTCGAGCCAGGGCGCCGCGCAGGAGCCGGAAATCTTTCGCTTCGTCTCCGACGTCGACGCGGATCAGAGCGCCGAGATCAAGCGAATGCGCACGATGCAGAGCAGCACACGAAAGTAGTATCACCACCTCACAACCAGGGTTCACGAAATGCGTTTGACTTTGACAGGATACCGTATCGGCGCGCTTGCTTTTGCTCTTGCGGCTGGAGCGCAACTCGCCAGCGCGCAGACGACGTCCACCGATCCGCGCGTTGGGCTTGCCGGCGGAGGGAACGACGCGAAGGAAGCGATTCTCAACCTCAAGCTCGTATCGCACACGCCGAAGCCGGAAGGTTTCTTCGATCCCGCGGCGCCAGGCAGCTTCGGGTTCGCGAATTCCGATATCGCCGCGAAAGGCAATTACGTCTTTCAGGGCAACTTCAACGGCTTTCAAATCTGGGACATCTCGAACACGAGTGGTCCGAAGCTGGTGACGACGGTCGTATGCCCCGGCGGCCAGGGTGATCCGTCCGTCTACAACAACCTGCTCTTCATTTCGGTTGAGGAGACACGCGGTCGCACCGACTGCGGATCGCAGGGCGTGCAGGATACGGTGAGCACCGATCGCTTTCGCGGTGTGCGCATCTTCGACATCACCGACATCGCGCATCCCAAGCCGGTCGGAATGGTGCAGACCTGTCGTGGGTCGCACACGCACACGCTTGTCACCGACCCAAATGACAAGAAGAACGTCTACGTCTACGTCTCCGGCACGAGCTCGGCGCGTTCACCGAATGAGCTTGCGGGATGCTCCGCGAAGGGAGCCGACGTCGATCCGAACACGTCGCTCTTCCGCATCGACGTCATCAAGGTGCCGCTTGCATCGCCCAAGGATGCGAAGATCGTCAGCTCACCGCGCATCTTCGCCGACTCGGCGGGCAACATTGCCGGTCTGTGGAAGGGCGGCGCACATGGCGACGGCACGCAGACGACATCGCAGACGAACCAGTGCCACGACATCACCGTTTATACCGCGATCGGATTAGCAGCAGGCGCATGTTCGGGCAACGGTATTCTCCTCGACATTCACAATCCGGCGAAGCCGAGGCGCGTGACGGAAGTGAGCGATCCGAATTTCGCGTACTGGCATTCCGCGACGTTCAGCAACGACGGCAAGAAGGTGCTGTTCACCGATGAGTGGGGCGGCGGCACGCAGGCGCGCTGCCGTGCGACGGACAAGCCCGAATGGGGCGCCGATGCGATCTTCACGCTCGACAAGGGGAAGCTCACGCCAGCTGGATACTTCAAGCTCCCTGCTCCGCAGACCGAACAGGAGAACTGCGTCGCGCACAATGGATCCCTGATTCCGGTTCCGGGCCGCGACATCATGGTGCAGGCCTGGTATCAGGGCGGCGTCTCGGTATTCGACTTCAGCGACGCGTCACATCCGGTCGAGATCGCGTACTTCGATCGTGGGCCGATGGATCCGGCGAAGTTGTTGCTGAGCGGCTTCTGGTCGGCGTACTGGTACAACGGCAACATCATCGGCAGCGAGATCGGTCGCGGTCTCGACATCTTTACACTCGCGCCGAGTGACAAGCTGTCCCAGAACGAGATCGATGCGGCGAATTCCGTGCGACTCGACAAGCTGAATGCGCAAAACCAGCAGAAGATTGTCTGGCCTGCAAGCTTCGCGGTGGCACGCTCGTATCTCGATCAGCTCAATCGCAACACTGGGCTGGCGAGTGACAAGACGGCGCGTATCGCGACCGATCTCGACGCCGCGGAGAAGTTGAGTGGAGCAAAGCGCAACGCCGCGTTGACGAAGCTCGCCGCGGCGATCGACGGCGACGCGCGTAACGCATCCGACGCTGCACGAGTGAAATGGCTAGCAGGTGCTGTGCGAGATCTGTCAAAGATCGCGCATTAGAAACTTTGGAGGGCGTTCGATCGTATAGATTCGTCATGCGGCGCTGGCTCGTTCCGGCGCCGCGTGACGAATGTTTACCTTCGCAAGGATTTTATGCGCCCGACCACATTTCGCATCGTTACACTAACCGCTTTCAGCGCCGCACTCTGCGCGCTTCCGTCCGCCCTTCCCGCCGCAACTGCCCGCCACTCCGTCGTGCGAATCGCAGCGACGCCCATTGAAATCGCCGGCTCGTACGAGCTCACAATCGTCAACCGTCAGGCAAAGCAGCACGTCAACCTGATCCTCGAGGAAACCGAGGCAGGCTACACGGGTCTGATGATCATTGACGGAGCCAAGAGCGCACTCTCCGACGTGCAGGTCATCGACGAGAGCATTCACGCAAACGTGATGACCAACGCGGGTCGCGCCGCGATCGTGCTGCATCTCAGCGACAAAGGTGTCACCGGAACACTGCGTTTCGCGAAGGTGTCACTGCCTGTCAGTGGGGAGCGCACGAACTAGCCAAAACGTTACTCGGAAAAATCAGGCACGAATCGCGTGCCCTTAAGACACTGAAGGCCGGATCAACATCTCGTTGATCCGGCCTTCACGTCATTCCAGACGGTTGAGTCTTATTTCGACGTTGCGCTCGCGAGCAAGCGCTCGTGCGAGGATGCATCGCCTGCGACGACTGACTGAAGGCTCAGCGTCAGCGAGAACTTCGCGAACTTGGTCTTCAACAGGACCGGGTAGCGACCTGCATCATCGCTGAACCAGATCTGCGCGTCGCCGTTCTCGGAGAACAGTCCGTTCGCCTTGATGGACGGACGCACTACTGTCGTTACGAACGTGCCGGCGTTCACCGTCACTGTATCCTGGCGCAAGCCGGTAAGCACCACTGGATTGCGATCGGGACGGAAGTACCTGTCGTCGCGATGCGTCTCACCGACGCGGACGCGCGCTGTACGAACCGCGTAGATGAACGAGCCATCGTCCAGCGGATTTGCGACGCTCGCTTCCGCGGGCTCGTCGTCCTTCTGATACGCGGCGCGTTCCGGATAAATCTCGTACGTCGTATTGCGCTTGTACCGGCCCTCGGAGATATCCTGCTTGTGGCGCAGCGACGCGAGCGTCTGCACGTCGATCCAGCTCTCGTAGCGATCGTGCACGCGATAGAACGGAACGCCACCATCGATGGAGAAGAGAACGTGATACGCGGGACGTCCGCGAATCAGCTCGATACCGTCGACACGCATGCGCGCCGAGCCAGCCGGGATCCCACCGAACGTCGCCTTGTAGGTGAGCTCCTCGCCGACGGCGAAGGGGACCTGCGCAAACACGACGGCTCCACGCGACGGTGCCGCGACTGTGGCCGAGAGTGCCGATGGCGCGGTCGCCACGCTCTGCGACAACAGCGTCATCGCGGCAACGTTCGGGCGAATCTCGAACGCATGGTTGGGCGTGACCGTCTGCGCGCCAGCACGAACCGCGAACGCGGTGAGCGCCGCAAGAACGGCCAGGGCGAATCCGGCGCGAATGATCGAGGGACGAATGTTCAGCGCCGCGGCGGGCGCCCTGGTGACTTCGTGGTTGCGTGACATCTGTCTTGCTCCTCCGGCAGCTGATGGCCGGATCTATTCGAATCCGTCTGTTTCGACGCCCGCGGCCGTGTGGTCGTGCCTGTTGGCGTCTATATCGATACGAGGACAGGGCCTCGTCTGATCTCGTGCTGCTCCTACCTTCCAAATCCGACCGGCGCGCGCTCGGTCACTAACTCGTCGAACGGGGACGCTTCAAATCGACATGGCCTCGACACGACTTCCTTTTGTTCACTGTTCATATAGTCCATATATGAACGGCCAGTTCCCGGAAAGAGTTTCGCTACCGGAGCGCAGACAGCACCCGCAAGAACGCTTCGCGGTCAGAGGAGCTCACCGCGCTGGCGACACTGACCTGCAGCTCGCGAATGACGCGCTCGCCGTCTGCGTGCTTCTCCGCCCCGAGCGGCGTCACGACAGCCCGGACCGCTCGCCGATCCGATGGGTCGTCCACCCTCTTGATCAGTCCGTCTGACTCCAGACGGTCAGCCAACTGCGTGATGTTCGACCGCACGCATTTGAGGCAGCCAGCAAGTTCGCTCAACGCGAGCGGTTCGTCGGCCTTGACCAGCGCATCGAGTGCCTGAAATTTGGCCGGCGAGAGCCCGACGCTTTCCAGCGCTGCTTCGACCTTCGCCTGAACATTCCGCGCGGCCTCGAGCAGCGCGAACATCGAACCCAAGGGCGGTACCACCGCGACCTCGAATTCTTCCGTAACGCCGTCAGCTTGGTAGTTCATAGTATGAACTATACATGCCTTGGACGAAATTGGCAAGGATGGCGATAGAAGGCGTCCACCAGTTCAGGCGCCGGACCGTCCTTCGACCCACAGCGCTCGCTCAGGGTGCCAGCACGAGTGCAGATTCTTCGAGTCGCTGGCGCTCACCCGCCCAGTGCTACCCACAACACGCCCAACCATGCGTTGCACGCCGCGTCTTACCGCTGCCCTCCTTCTGTCCGCCAGTGCCGCTGCCGCGCAGACTCCCGCCGCGCCACCGCCGGGATTTGACGCGTATGTCGAGCGAGTGCTCAAGACGTTCGACGTCCCTGGAGTTGCCGTCGCGATCGTGAAGGACGGACAGGTGGTACTCGCGAAGGGATATGGCATCCGCACCCTCGGCAAGCCCGATCGGGTGGATGCCGACACGCGCTTCGGCATTGCGTCCAACACCAAGGCGTTCACGTCCAGTGCACTTGCGATGCTGGTCGAAGCGGGCAAAGTGGAATGGGATGCACCGGTGATTCGCTATTTGCCGGACTTCGCGATGTACGATCCATTCGTCACGCGCGAGCTCACCGTACGCGACCTTCTGGTTCATCGCAGCGGACTCGGACTCGGCGCCGGCGACCTGCTCTGGTGGCCCGCGTCGACGTACGATCGCCCGGAGATTGCGCGGCGGCTGCGATACATCAAACCGGCGACGTCGTTTCGCAGCGCGTACGCATACGACAACGTGCTGTACCTCGTAGCCGGACAGCTCATCGAAAAGGTGTCGGGTCAGAGCTGGGAAGAGTTCGTGCGCACACACATCCTCGTGCCCGCGGGGATGACGCACAGCACCGTGCGCCATTCCGACGCGGCGAACGGTGGCAACGTCGCGACCACACACGCCGAGGTGGATGGGAAGGTCCGTGTGATTGCGCCGATGGTGAGCGACAATACGAATCCCGCCGGTGGCATCAACTCGACGGCGGCGGACATGGCGAAGTGGATGATGGTGCAGCTCGACTCGGGTCGCATCACCGCAGCAGCGGGTGGTGTGGCCGAACGGCGACTATTTACGCCGGCGAGCACGCGTGAACTGTGGTCGATCGTGACGCCGATTCCTGTGCGCGGTCGTGCGCTGCCCGGACTCGAACATCTGCGTCCGAATCTCTCCGGCTATGCGCTCGGCTTTGGCGTTGCGGACTATCGTGGTCAACTGCGGTTGCAGCATTCCGGCGGACTGCCGGGGTATGTCTCGCTCGTGACGATGATTCCAGGTCAGCGACTTGGCGTCGCCGTGCTGACGAATCAGGAGTCGAGCGAGGCGTTCAATGCAATCACGTTGCGCGCGATCGACTACTATTTGCGCGCTCCGGACATCGACTACGCGGTTCGTTTCGCGGCGCTGCGTGATACGGCGCGCGCGCAACTGAAGCGGACGGCACTGCAGGCAACCGCCGCGCGTGATTCGATGTCGGGACCGTCGCTCCCGCTGGCGAAGTACGCTGGCAGATATGAGGACGCCTGGTACGGCGACGTCACGCTCGCGACCGAGGGCGACCATCTCGTGATGCGCTTCGGACACACGCCGCAGCTGGTCGGCGATCTCGTGCACTGGCAACACGACAGCTTTCTCGTGCGGTGGCGCGATCGTGAGCTGCGCGCGGATGCGTATGCGACGTTCGCGCTCAATCCGGACGGGTCGATCGATCAGTTGAGGATGGCGCCGGCGAGCGGCGACGTCGATTTCAGCTTTGACTTTCAGGATTTGCTACTGCGTCCGGTGCGTGCGCGACCGTGAGGCGGCCGGCCTACTGAGCGCCGACCGCGTTGATGTCGCGGACTCCGCCTTCCTTTCACGGGTGCCCACATTGTACGCCATGCTCAGTGCTGTCGGAGCCAATGCCGGTAGCGATGCATACGGCGTATCTGTCATCCCGCGGGAGCGAGCGTAGCGAGCGAGCGTCGGGATCTACTGTCATGGCGATCATGCCTGGCCACAGCGCGAAGTAGCGATGCATACGGCGCAGCTGTCATCCCGCAGGAGGGAGCGTAGCGAGCGAGTGTCGGGATCTACTTTCCTCGCGATGATGCCGGGCCACGGCGCGGTGTATGGTAGATCCCGACACTCGCTTCGCTCCTGCGGGATGACAATGTTCGAACGTTTCGCTCCTGCG
>JBDUCR010000404.1:0-6857 GCA_040003345.1 bacterium | reverse complement strand
AAGTAAGTAGACTGTCTCATCTCCAGATGACGGAGCTCGTGTGCATCACCGTATTGTCGTCGCCGTACTCGCGCTGGCCCTCGCTGGCTGCAAAGCCAAGACCGAAGAAGGCACGTCGCTGGAACATCGCCCAGTCGAGGAGACTGTCGTGCCGCCGCCGACCGTCGATGCGACACCGGTGTCCACTGCCGCGCTTCGGCAGCTCACGTGGCTCATCGGTACGTTTCGCGGAACCAACACCGACGGTGCCACGCCCTCCCTCGGCACCTTCTTCGAGCGCAATTCGCTCCTCGACGACTCGACGCTCATTGTCGTGAGCTTTGCCGACTCTACGCTTTCGGGCAAGACGGACACCACCCGCTATGAGCTGCATCACGATAGCCTGACTAACACAGGCGCTGGTCGCTATATCGCGAGTGCCATCTCCGCCGACAGCCTGACGTTCGGACCACTCTCCGGCGTGGACAATTTCTTCACATGGCGCAAGGAGAGCGATAGCACCTGGTCCGCGTCCGTCTATCCGTTCGGCACGTACATCAAATCGCGTAGCTACATGATGACGCGCATCAAGTAGCCTGCTCGCCCGCTACGATGCGCCGATCAGATGGCGCACAGCCTTGAGCAACGCATTCGGTAGCTGATCCGGCTGCATCAGCATCACATAACCGGCCCGGCCGAACATGTGCGCCATGTATTCCGGCTCCTCGCGATCGACGGTGAGACAGAACGGAAACACCCCCGCCGCTCTCGCTTCGGCAATCGCCTGACGGGAGTCCTCCACCGCATACGAGCCCATGTACCGATCCTGATCGCTCGGCTTCCCGTCCGAGAGCAGGATGAGCAGCCGGTGACCGGCAGGCTGTCGCGTGAGCTGTGCTGTCGCATGCCGAATCGCGGCGCCCAACCGCGTGTTGCCCGACGGCTCGATCGCGCCAATACGTTCGCGCACCAGACGTCCGTTGCGATCACCAAATGCCTTGAGCGTGCGAAGCTGCACGTCGTTGGCGCCATGACTCGAGAATGTCAGCAGCGAGTACGGATCACCCAGTGCGTCGAACGCTTCGCTGGCGAGCAGCATCGCGAGCTTCTCGAAGTCGATAATGCGCTCGCTGTCGGTCACCGTTGCTTTCGTCGAGCCACTTACGTCGCCGAGCACCGTAATGGCCATGCCGCGACGGGCGGGTCTCACGTCGAGATACAGCCGGTCCGAGGCCGAGTGGCCCGTTGCACGATCGACGAGCGCGTCGACGCATGCAACGAGATCGAGATCGTCGCCCTGCCGTTGCGCGTGCAGACGTACTCGCTGCGCACGCAAGCGCTCGAACCGTCGACGAATACTCCGCACGATTGGTGCATGCTGCTCGAGCGAATCAGCAGCCCAGCCGTCCTCGCTGATTTCGGCTTCGACGAGACGAACACGCACCGCTTTCCCGCGGTAATCGCGGCGATCGGCATCCCATTCGTCATACAGCACACCAGGCGATTGATCGCCGACGGTAGTTGCCGTTGACGCATTCTCATCGAGTACCGCGACGCCTGTTCCCTCTTTTTCCGCATGCTCCTCGGCGCCTGCACCGCCGTCCGCATCTGCGCCTTTGGTTTCTACTCCGCGTTCGTCCGAGATGCGTTCGTCACCGTCGTCGGGCGCCTTGTCGGTAACTCCGCGAAGCTTGGACGTTTCGTTGGCCAGCGCTTCGCGCGCGCCGCCAGTGGCGATGTTCCATGCGCCCGGCTTCTGTATGCCCCATGGATCCTTCACGATGCGAAACTGACCATGCACGTACGACGAGCTCTCCCAGTACGACACGGCCGCCATTCCGCGATATCGTCTGACGTCGTGGTGCTCGGTGATCTCCTTTGCGCGCGCCTCTGCCCACGCCAGCGATTCCTGCGGTGATGCATCGTCGCGGAGACCCTCGAGTGGTGTATCGACGTGCGATGTGAGCGTCGTGCGCACGAGATGCTCGACCTCCTGCTCGATTGGCGACAGCTCACGCAGCTTCGTGCGTGCGCCGAGTGCGCGCTCGCGTTCCGCGCGTACTTGGGTTGCGCCGTCGCGCACGAGACGCGCGACGGACGCGTCGATCACTGATGATTCGGCGAGCAGAAAGAGATCGCGTACGAGTGGCGTCTCGATCTCCGACGCGAGCGTCGGCGTCGCACGCATGATGCGCTCCGCCTGTTCGATGGCGAGGAAGCGATAGCGCTGCCACGCACTCTCTGTTCCGAGCGCGTCGCTGATCTCATCCGGAAGCATGATCTTGTTTCCGTCCGTCGTGGCCAGCGACTGCGCGCCGCGCATGTGCTTTGGCGCTGGGCTGAACAGCGCGTCTACCCAGTCTTCCCGCTTCGGTGCCCCCTTCGTGTCGATGGCGATGGGTCGTCCGTAGAGGCCTGCCAGCAGGAGCTCGAGCCGGCGACGCACGTTGTCGAGCGCAACTGATGGCGTTCTTCGCGCCTCGACTTTGCTGCGCAATGCATCGCGCGCATCGGCGAGAGTGCTCACCACACCTCGGGTGAGTCGACGCATTGGACGGCCGGCCATCGTGCTCAGACCGTCGCGTCGATGAGGTCGAAGATCGCCGCGAGAAGATCGGGATCGTCTGTCAGCGGTGCCGCAAGCGCGACGCGACATGCGTCGCTCACGGGAATGCCGCCGGCGATGAGCCGAGCTGTTGCGACGAGCAGTCGGGTGCCGGGCCCTTCGGCGAGTCCCTGTTCTTTCAGCCGGCGCACACGTTCCGCCAGCGCGACGAGTGTCGCAGCCATCGAGCGCTTCACGCCGCTTTCGTGCTCCACGATCTCCGCTTCGACGCGTGCTGGCGGGTAATCGAACGACAGCGCGACGAATCGTTGCCGGGTGCTCGGCTTGAGATCCTTGATGGCGTGCTGGTAGCCCGGGTTGTACGAGAGCACGAGCTGAAAGCCGGGCGCAGCCTCGACCAGCTCGCCGGTCTTTTCAATGGGCAGGTAGCGCCGGTCGTCCGTGAGCGGGTGAATGACGACGGTGGTGTCCTGCCGAGCTTCGACCACTTCGTCGAGGTAGCAGATCGCGCCGGCTCGCACGGCAGTCGTGAGCGGGCCGTCGATCCACACCGTTTCGCCGCCCTGGATGAGATAGCGGCCGGTGAGATCGCTGGCGGAGAGGTCGTCGTGGCAGGCGATGGTCACGAGCGGTCGGCCGATGCGCCATGCCATGTGCTCGACGAAGCGTGTCTTGCCGCATCCGGTCGGTCCTTTGAGCATGACGGGAAGGCCACGGGTGTGGCACATCGCGAAGGTGGCGACTTCATTGCCACCGGCTCGGTAGTACGGCTCGGCGGAAAAGTGGCGCAGGCCGCGCTGGTGATTCGGTAAGGTCATTGGGATACAATAATGTATACTGTCCTCCGATGGAAGATGTCTATACTGCATTGTTCTGTCGGCGTGTCTGGGGTCTCGGATGCAGGGATATCGAGATGTCAGCGTGATATTATATATAAATTGATATTTATATGTGCGTGCGGCCAATAAAACCTTCGTCCCAGCGTTGCAAGGCATGCCCCCTCATCTCACCCGCGCCCTCGAGCATAGAAATTACCGCCTCTTTTTCGGCGGCCAGAGCATTTCACTCGTCGGATCGTGGATCACCCGCATTGCAACGAGCTGGCTCGTCTATCGGCTCACCGGCTCCCTGCTCCTACTCGGGATCGTCGGCTTCTGCGGTCAGATCCCGACGCTGATCCTCGCGCCAATCGCCGGCGTTCTCACGGATCGGTGGGATCGCCAGCGCATCCTGCTGTACACGCAGGTGCTGTCGATGCTGCAGTCCGTCGCACTTGCCACACTTGTCTTTACCGGCACGATGACGGTGCCGTACATCATCGTGCTTCAGCTGTTCCAGGGGGTCATCAACGCCTTCGACACGCCGGCGCGACAGAGCTTCGTCATCGAGATGATCGAGGATCGCGCCGACCTTCCCAATGCCATCGCGCTCAACTCGTCGATGGTCAATGCCAGCCGCATCATCGGCCCGAGCATCGGCGGCGTCATCATCTCCGCAGTTGGTGAAGGCTGGTGCTTCACGCTCGACGCGGTCTCGTACATCGCCGTCATCGTCTCGCTACTCGCCATGAATGTCGTGCGACGCGAGCTCCCCTCGCGCCACGCGGGCATGCTCGCGGAATTGCGCGTTGGCTTCAGCTACGTCGCGCGATTCGCCCCCGTTCGTACCGCTCTCATTCTCCTCGCACTCGTCAGCCTGCTCGGCATGCCGTACACGGTGTTGATGCCGGCAATCGCCACCGATTTGCTGCATGGCGGACCGCATACACTCGGCTTTCTGATGACGGCGTCCGGCGCCGGTGCACTCGCCGGTGCCCTGTATCTGGCGTCGCGTCGCTCCGTGCGCGGACTCGGCAAGGCGATGGTGGTGTCGACAACCGCGTTCGGCGTCGGCCTCATCGCTTTCTCGCTGTCGAGGTCACTCTGGCTGTCGCTACTCGTGCTTCCGCTCGTCGGCGGAGGCATGATGATTACGATGGCGGCGGCGAACACGATCATCCAGACGATCGTCGTCGAGGAGCTGCGCGGCCGAGTGATGGCGTTCTACACGATGGCGTTTCTTGGCACGGCACCGATTGGCAGTCTGCTGGCCGGCGTCGTGGCCGATCGCATCGGACCAGCGCGCACGATTTTGGGCGGTGGACTCTGTTGCCTCGCAGTCGCGGCCTGGTTCGCGTTCAGGCTGCCCGGGATCCGCACACTCGTGCGTCCGATCTACATCGAGCGCGGCATCATCTCCGCTGGCGAGATGGAAGCTGGTACGAAATCGTTGTAGGCCTGGAAGGTTCGGGAGCGTTCGGGAGCGCGGAACGGCAACAGCATTTTGACGCAGAGGATAGCAGAGGTGCGCAGAGGCCGCAGAGGAAACCATGAGAACAAACACGCCAAGGAATGTCGTTCTCGATAATCCTCTCGCTGCGAGCATTTTTCTGCTCGATGTTTGACGTTCCGTAGTTCTCTGCGGCCTCTGCGCTCTCTGCTATCCTCTGCGTAAAAAAATCCGCCGTTATCTCATGCGACCCGGCCAATATCGTCAATGGCCACGGTCAGCCATCCCCACGAAAGCCCTACCGTCCGCCCGCGAGAAACCGCTCCACTTCCGGCCACACCAGCTCCGGCCGCTCCGCGTACGTGAAATGCGCCGCGCGCGGCACCTTGAACAACCGCGCGTGCGGCAACGCCGTCGTCCACTCCTCCACGAGATCCATCGGAATCGACTCCTGCTCGCCATGCACGATCAGCGTCTGTGCCGGAACGTTTTTGAGCGCAGAGCGGATGTCCCAGTCGCCGTATGATCCCATGACGACGCGGTTGGTCGTATTGAGTCCATAGCGAATTCCCTTGGGGTCCGACGCACAGAGATCCGAGCGAATCAACGGCAGCGTCCTCGCCGGCTCGGCGAGACGCGGCACCATTCCCTCCGCCCAGTACGCGCGACACGCCACCTTCGCATCGACCGCCGTATCCGCGAGCATCTTTCCAGCCGCACCCATGCGTCGCCGAGCGGCGGTGTCGAGACGGGCGTTCATGCTTTGCCCGAATCGTGTCCAGAACGTTCCTCGTCTCGGTGGCACGGGCCCAAAGAACACCATGCGTTGTACGACGTCCGGATGCGCGATGGCATACGACGCGGCGAGCAGTGGACCGTACGAGTGCGCCACCAGCGTGACGTGCGCGAGATTGAAGTGACGACGCACGGCATCGAGGTCGAGAACCTGCTGCGTCGCATTCAAGCGCGTGGTGTCGCGCGGTAACGTCGAGCGACCAGTGCCTCGCTGGTCATAGAAGATCACCGCGTGCTTGGCGCCCAGTGGAGCGAAGTCGCCAGCGATGCTCTCGAGATCGACGCCTGGTCCGCCGTGAATGGCGATGAGCGTATCCGGTCCCCGACCAATGACACGATAGAACAGTCGGGCAGAATCCGGCGTGATCACATAGCCGGTGGACGGAGGCGATTGCTGGGCGCGCAGCGGGAGCGCAACAACGCTCGCCAGAAGCAACTGTCGGAGCGTGCGCGTTAGTCGAGCGTGTCGAGTGGTATCGGTCACGGTTTTTTCACGATCCTCATGAGCGCGTTTGTCTCGATCTCAGAAAGGAGTGCTCGCTGAGCCTGTGTGAGTACGTCAGCCACGGCGTGACGATCGCGGATCACCCCGATCGTGAAATCGGCTTGCGATGTTGCCTGCTCGCAGATTGCGGCGCGAATGGCTGCGTCGTCGACAGGCCCGGTCCAGGACGATAGCAGCTGGATCGCTGCGAGATGGCTGTCGCTGCTTGCGGCGACGGCGCGCGCGCGCGCGAATATCGTCGCCTGTCGAGCGGTGGCAGAGTCATGCTCGGCGACAACGAGATGTTGGATGAGTCCTGTTTGCTCAGGCGTAAGCGAGAATTCCGCTCCGTGCTCGAGCACGAACTCGGCGGGAAACTGCCACTTCAGCGCGTTCACCATCATGGTCGCTCGTTGTGCGGTGTCGAGCGTTGCTCCGACTATTCCAACGCCCTTTTGCGCCGCCATTGGCGACGCGAGCAACATCAGGCCCGCGAGAACCGTTGAGCTACGTATCACGAATACATGCAGTGTTCCTGCTCTACGCATCTGTACTCCGGCGCGACTTGGTTGGGGTACGCATTGCCCGATGAATGAGCACGATCGGCTAAGCTGCGGTTGTGCGCGCGCGGTCGATAGCGCCCATCGGCTCGCTCTGCGCTTATTGCAGTAGCGGAAGAGCGAGGCGCGGAGCGCCGATGCGGGCGGAACAGCGGAAGAGCGAGGCGCGGAGCGCCGATGCGGGCGGAATAGCGGATAGCGGAAC
>JBDUCR010000386.1:0-2074 GCA_040003345.1 bacterium | reverse complement strand
GTAGATCCCGACACTCGCTATCGCTCCTGCGGGATGACAGGAGGCGGTCGCTATCGCTCCTGCGGGATGACAAGGTCCGATGCTGTCCTCCGCGGGGTTGTCGATTTGAGGCAGGTTCGTTCGACGTGAAGGTAGAGCCAGGGTTCGCACATTGGTCGAAAGACCCGAGCCCTGGTCGAACCCGAACTGGACACGACAATGCCACTCGACAACCTCATCAACCGGAACGCACGACGCACCACCATCACGCTGTGGGTCATCCAGGGCCTCGTTGCCGCGGTCTTCCTCATGTCTGGCGGCATGAAGCTGTTCACACCCGCAGACACGCTGGCCACGATGTCGCCATTGCCCATCCCATTCCTGCGGTTCATCGGCTCCGTCGAATCGCTGGGTGCGCTCGGACTCATCCTGCCTGGCCTGTTCCGCATCTGGACGAAGCTCACGCCGCTCGCCGCTGTCGGACTCGTGCTCATCATGAGCGGCGCTACCGTGATTCAGCTGGAAACAGCGCCCCCAGCGACCGCCATTCTTCCGCTCATCCTCGGCGTGCTCGCCGCGGCAATCGTGTACGGAAGATCGCGCCTGACCGCACGCTGACGTCATGAGCTCGACCATCACTCGAACAATCGGAGAACGTCCGATGCAGAAAGTCCATTCGCGCGACGGTACGTCCATCGCCTTCGACACGTACGGCGAAGGACCAGCGGTAGTCCTCGTGGACGGCGCACTGTGCTACCGCGACAGCGGTCCTTCCGCGCCACTCGCGAAGATGCTTGCGCCGAACTTCACAGTGTACACGTACGACCGTCGCGGCCGAGGGGACAGTGGTGACACTGCCCCGTGGTCGACGGAACGTGAAGTGGAAGACCTCGACGCGATCATTCGGGCGGCAGGTGGATCGGCGTATGTCTACGGAATCTCGTCGGGCGCAGCGCTCGCACTCGAGGCCGCGAACAGCGGCCTGCCCATCAAAAAGCTCGTGCTGTACGAGGCACCTTTTATCGTCGACGACTCACGCGCCCCGATTGCCAATGATTTTTTGCCGCGTCTCAAGCAGATGGTCGCCGACGATCGTCGCGGCGATGCGGTGAAAGCATTCATGAAGCTGGTCGGCGTGCCCTCCTTTGGCATCGCGATCATGCGGCTGTTGCCGGTTTGGAAGAAGCTCAAGGCAGTGGCGCACACACTCCCGTATGACATTGGCCTCCTCGCCGGCACGCAGAACGGCAAGCCGCTGTCGCCACGGAGATGGTCGGCCGCAACCGTGCCGACGCTCGTTGCTGACGGTGGCAAGAGTCCCGCATGGATTCGCAATGGCATGCGTGCGCTGTCGCTCGTATTACCGAATGCGACCTATCACACAGTCGAAGGTCAGACGCACATGTTGAGCGCGAAAGCGATCACGCCCGTACTCGAGGAATACTTTCGCTAGCGCG
This sequence comes from bacterium, assembly GCA_040003345.1. Taxonomy (GTDB): domain Bacteria; phylum Gemmatimonadota; class Gemmatimonadetes; order Gemmatimonadales; family Gemmatimonadaceae; genus AG11. The sequence continues at coordinate 638 of JBDUCR010000386.1, read as the reverse complement.
TGTTGTCGATTTGATGTCTGCTCATTCGACGTGTCTGTAGAGACCAACACTCACTCGACAACGCACTCACGAGGAGACACGATCATGTCACACGCTATCAGGGACTTCGCACCGGCTCCGCGCATCGCGACGACCGTCAGGAGCAAGCTCTGGATCGACCGCATCGTCAGCGGAGTCGCCGTTCTGTTTCTGGTGATGGATGGAGGAATGAAACTCTTCAAGCCCGCGCCTGTAGTCGATGCATTCGCCCAGCTCGGCGTTCCAGTCAGTCAGTCCGTAGGTATCGGACTCGTGTTGCTCGCCTGCACGGCTATCTACGCAATCCCACGGACGGCTGTCATCGGCGCCATCCTGCTCACCGGCTATCTGGGCGGCGCCATTGCGATTCAACTGCGCGTTGAGGCCCCGGTATTTTCGATCGTCTTTCCGCTCATCTTCGCCGCGCTGGTGTGGGGCGGACTGTATCGGCGCGATGAACGCGTACGCTCCCTGCTCACGCCGCGACGTTGAAGTCGGATGGAGCTTCCCCAACGGAGCTTCCAGTTCGGGGTGCGCTTGGAAAGCCCATGCTCGGGCCGCCGGAATCCAGGTTTGGAGTTGTACGGTTTCGGGTTGGGGGTTTCGGGTTACCAACGTTT
>JBDUCR010000157.1:0-2076 GCA_040003345.1 bacterium | reverse complement strand
TCGCAGATCGAGAACGGCGTGGGCGCTGTCACCTCGCTGCGCGAGCGCGTGCGCGTCGGGCTCGCATCGTTGCCGCGTCTCGATGGCAAGCGCATCGGCGTCGTGACCGGCGTCTCCATGGCCGCACTGATGCCAGACCTGCTCGACGCACTCACGAAGCAAACCGGCGCCGAGTTCTCGTTGATGGTCATGGAGAACTCGATGTTCGGCCCCACCACCACCACTGCCGGGTTGCTCGTCGGCGCCGACATCCGTCGCGCGCTCGCCGATCGGCAGGACCTCGATCTCGCGCTGATTCCAGCCGAGACGATCAATGATGATGGACTTTTCCTCGACGAGGAGCGCTTCATCGCGCTCCGTGAGACACTTCCGATGCCGGTATATCCCTCGTACGACTTCATCGATGTACTGACGCTCGAAGGCGAGCCCAGTCTGCCAGGGCAGCGCGCAGCATGAGCGTCCCCGTTGTAGCCCTGATCGGGCGCCCGAACGTCGGCAAGTCCGCACTGTTCAACCGCATCATCGGAGAGGATGAGGCCATCGTCTCCGAAGAAGCAGGCACCACGCGCGACCGCCATTTTTCCAAGGCGGAGTGGAATGGCCGCGCCTTCTGGCTCGTCGATACCGGTGGTCTCTCCGACGATCCGAATCTCCCCATGGACGCCGAGATCCGGCGTCAGGTCGCCACGGCAATCGAAGAGGCAGATCTCTTCCTCTTCATCGTCGACGCGCAGATGGGCGTTCATCCAAGCGACTCACGCGTCGCCGAGATGCTGCGTACCTCAGGCAAGCCACTGCTCCTCGTGGCGAACAAGGTCGACGATCCGAATCGCACCGACTACTTCGAGTTCTATCGGCTCGGAGCGGGCGATCCATTTCCCGTTTCGGCGCAGAACGGCAAGCAGTCGGGCGATCTGCTCGACGCCGTCGTCGAGCGGCTCCCTGAATCGATTCCGGAAGACGAGGAAGCGCTGCGTATCGCCGTCATCGGACGGCCGAACGTCGGCAAGTCGTCGTTCGTCAACAAGCTGCTCGGTGAAGATCGCCTCGTCGTGAGCGACATTGCCGGCACGACGCGCGACGCCATCGATACACCGATGACGTACCACGGCCGCAAGTTGATCTTCGTGGACACCGCGGGTCTGCGGCGCCAATCGAAGATCGACGATGGCATCGAGTTCTATTCTTCGCTGCGCGCACGACGTGCCATCGAGCGCGCGAACATCTGCGTGCTCCTCATCGACGCCACCGAGGGGGAATTTCACAACCAGGATCTCTCCATTGCGCACCTCGCGTGGGAGGCTGGCCGCGGACTCATCGTCGTCGTCAACAAGTGGGATCTCGCCGAGAAGGACGACAAGGCCACGCACAAGTTCGAGAAGAAGGCCTTCGAGAAAGCGCCGTTTCTCAAGCACGTGCCCTTTCTGTTCACGTCGGCGCTCACTGGCCAGCGCGTGTCGAAGATCCTCGATCTCATCCAGATCGTCGACGAACAGTCGAAGACGCGCATCAGCACGTCGCAAGTCAACGAGCGACTCGCCGAACTGCTCGCACGCCGACAGCCGAATCAGGCCGCCGGTCGCGAAGTGAAGCTCAACTACGCCACGCAGGTGAGCGTGTCGCCTCCGACGATCGCGTTCTTCGGGAATCATCCCGAGCTGGTGGAGGAGCATTACGTGCGCTTCCTGCACAACGGCTTCCGTGAGACGTATCCGTTCACGGGCAATCCGCTTCGCATCCTCATGCGCCGGAAGAGCGGCGCCAAGGCGGAAGCGTAGTCGTGCACCCAGCCATCGCGGTTGCGTTGGCGTACGTCTCGGGGTCAATCCCGTTTGCGCACCTCGCCGGCATGGCGAAGAGCGTCGATCTCAGAAAGCAGGGCTCCGGAAACCTCGGAGCGACGAATGTGTTTCGTGTCCTCGGCTGGAAGATCGGAATCGCGGTCTTCCTCGCCGACGCGGCGAAGGGGGCGTTGCCCGTGCTGCTGCTGCCGCCGCGCATCGACAGCCCGCGCGATCCAGTGCTGTGGGGAATCGTCGTCGGCGTTGCGGCAATTGTGGGTCACGTCCGGCCGCT
>JBDUCR010000119.1:0-22994 GCA_040003345.1 bacterium | reverse complement strand
ACGGCGGCTGGGTGTTCGTGAAGGGCGCGTGGAGCGAGATCGCGGACCGGAAGCCCGGCATGATGACGCTCATCTCGCTCGCTATCACGGTCGCGTTTGTCTTCAGCGTAGCCGTGACGTTCGGATTCAGCGGCATGTCGCTCTGGTGGGAGCTATCATCGCTCGTCACCATCATGCTCCTCGGCCATTGGATGGAGATGCGCTCCATCTCGCAGGCACAGGGGGCGCTCAAGGAGCTGGCGAAGCTGCTGCCCGACACCGCGACGCGGTTGGTCAACGGTCAACCCACGGACATTCCACTCGCTGAATTGCATGAAGGAGACCTGATCCTCATTCGGCCGGGCGCGAGCATTCCTGCGGACGGTGTGGTGCGCGACGGCAAGAGCTCGGTCAACGAGTCGATGATCACAGGTGAGTCCCGATCTCTCGAGAAGCTCGTGGGCGCGACCGTGATCGCGGGGACGGTGAATGGCGAGGGCTCGCTTCACGTCGAAGTGACGAAGACCGGCGACCGTACCGCGCTCGCGGGCATCATGCGACTCGTCGAACAGGCGCAGCAGTCGCGTTCACGTGCACAGGTACTGGCCGACCGTGCGGCGTTCTATCTCACCTTTGTCGCACTCGGCTCGGCGGTGCTTACGGGGATCGTGTGGACGCTGCTTTCGGCGCCGACTTCATTCATCGTTGAGCGCGTCGTCACCGTGCTCGTCATCGCGTGTCCGCACGCACTTGGACTCGCCGTGCCACTCGTCGTCGCGATCTCCACCACCATCGGTGCACGCAACGGACTGCTCGTGCGCGACCGGCGCGGGCTCGAAGAAGCGCGGACGGTCACCACGGTCGTCTTCGACAAGACGGGTACGCTCACGCTTGGCGAGCACCGCGTCGTCGCGACGCAGGTGACGGAGGGCATCAGCGATGCGGACGCGTTGCGACTCGCCGCAGCGTTAGAGCAGGATGCCGAGCATTCAGTCGCAAAGGCAATTGTGAGGACGGCGACGGAACGCAAGCTCACGTTGCCGCCCGTGAGCGACTTCCAGGCGATTCCCGGATTCGGCGCGCAGGCCATCGTGGAGTCACGACATCTCGCCGCCGGCGGACCGAATCTGTTGACGAAGCTGGGTGTCGAGCCGCCTCCGGCAATTCGCACCTTCGTCGACGCGGCCGCCGGTCGCGGAGAAGGAGTTGTGTATCTCGTTGAGAATCAGCGTACGCTCGCCGCCTTCGCGGTGGCCGATGCGATTCGCCCTGAGGCCGCGGCGGCAGTGCAGCGTCTGCACTCGATGGGCGTGGACGTGGTGATGCTGACCGGCGACGCGCAGGCGGTCGCTGACGCGGTTGCGCGAGAGCTGAAGATTGACACGGTGTTTGCGCAGGTGCTGCCGGAGCAGAAGGCGGAGAAGATCAAGGCGCTGCAGGCGCAGGGAAAGCGCGTCGCGATGGTTGGTGATGGCGTGAACGACGCGCCCGCCCTGCTCACGGCGAACGTCGGCGTTGCGATCGGAGCGGGAACCGACGTCGCGGTCGAGGCGGGCGATATCGTGCTGGTGCGCAACGATCCGCGCGACGTGCCGAAGATCATCGCGCTCAGCAAAGCGACGTATCGCAAGATGATGCAGAACCTTTGGTGGGCGGCAGGCTACAACATCGTCGCCATTCCGCTCGCGGCCGGCGTGCTGGAACGGTGGGGGCTCGTGTTGAGCCCGGCTGTAGGTGCCGGGCTCATGTCGGTCAGTACCATTGTCGTCGCGATCAATGCTCAGCTGCTTCGACGCGCGCGACTCGAGTGATGACCCGCCGCGTGCGCCAGCGTCTGGCGCCACAATGTCATCGGCCCCGCAATGAAGAGCGACTTGGGTGGGCTGGAGAGTCATCGTCGCTACGGCTAAGGTGGAGGTGTTACCGCGCCCGATGCGAGGACCAGTGCACTGCCGCTATACGCCATCCCGGAGGCGTTCGACGAAGAACCACGAGTTCCGCACCTTCAGATCGAATCGCGCGACCTTCATACGTACCCGACGTCACGCTGATAGCGATCAGCCACGCTGCATCACCCACAACTCTTACCATCGTGACGTCGTGTGAAGAAGGAACCGCCTTTGCGAACTTGATGTCCGCCGGCAAGTGACGCGCGAGATAGTCAGCGCGATGCTCCATGTCGCCACTCTCGAGGACAACGACGTCGTCAGTCAACAACTCAGCGGCTTTCGCGCTGTCACCGCTTGCGAGGGCGGCGTGGAAGTTCTCCACGACGGCGCGCACCGCAGCGGAATCCGGCGCTGATGCCTTTCGTTTCGTCTGTGCACCGGACGTCGACGGATGTGACGATGCCAGCAGCACAACGAGGCCGAGCAGCAGCGCATACCTGTTGCCAGTGCAATTCATTTTGGGTCACCTGTCGAGAGGAGTGGGACCGCCACGAGGACGGCAGTAGTGCGCGGTCATGGGATGGTCGCGGGCATCGCGCTCATGTGCATGCCGTCCATCGGCTCCGCGCCATGCAGTGGACGAAAGCGCAGAAAGATCTGGAGACCGGGCGGCACGCGAGAGCCGTACGCTCGCTCGAGTGCTGTGGGCACGAGGTTGAGGGTTCCCATGGCGCCAAGCCCGAGCGTCGCTCCGTTCCATCGCGCGAAATCGCGGATGTAGCCAAGAGAGAGAGCGCTGACATTGAACACGAAGTCCGAGGCGAAACCAGGCACCGGCGCGTCGAACACGAGATCCCCAGCTGTTTTCTCCACCCACTCTGCGCGCCCGAACACCGTACTTGTGCGGTTGAGAATAGCCTCGCTCTCGGCGAGAAGGCTGTGCGTCATGTCTCCACCATGCGTGTTCGTGCCCCACACGACGGTGCTCGCCCATTGCCCATCGGTGCCAAGCTTCACGCCGTGCAACACCGACGTCGTAAGGCGATGCATGGACTCCGCAGGATGGAGTGCCTCGGGGCTCTTCAGGTAGCCGTAGCCGCCGGACAGACTCCAATTGGCATTTGGATTGATCGTCAGTCGCCCCGAGTACGAGTCCAATCGAATCGGATCGATGTCCCAGCGATGCTCGTCTGGTTCGCGGCCGTTGAACAGTGAGCCCTCGAGCTTCCACGCGTGTCCGAACACGCCTGCCGTAAGCACACCAAAGGAGATGTGCGTAGCGTCCTGCCAGTGGTGTCCGAGCGGCGCAGCGGGAACGTCCATCGCAGACGGTCGATGCATGAACGCGACTGGTCCAAGCGCCGGCTCACCGGATGGCGCCGCGTACAGTGAGAGCGCGAGATTTTTCGCGACGGGTCGCTCGTACAAGACGCCGAGCTCCATGAGGAAGTCGTGCGGATGCTGCCGGTCATGCAGCGGTTGTCCGTGGAGTGCCTCTCCAGTCTGCAGTAGGAGCGGATATCCGCTGTTCGTGACCGTCGCGGGATCGAGGCTGAGCATCGTGCGCGCCTGAAAGCGTCCGCCCGCAAGCTCGCGACTCGCCATGAACATGCCCCAATTCAACGAACCGAATTGCGACGCGCCGCGAGGACCGCCCTGCAAATCTTCTTCGAGGAACACAAAGCCGTGCAGCATCAGCTCCCACTTGCCCGACATGAAATGCCGTGCAGGCAGTGATACGGCGTCGGGAATCCACGTCGTGCCCGAACCCATCCGATCCATCGGCACGCCGAGGGGCTCGAACATCGTCATCAACGGCCGCGTGTCCTTCACGCCCGCCATCGTGTGAGTGGCATTCGTCATCTGGTGCGCTGAATCTCCCATCGCTGGCATCGATGAGATGGGCGTCGATGTAGAATCCCGCATACTCGGCGTGTTGCGTTTCATGTCGAGAGCATGCGCCGAGTCGCCCATCGGCATCCCGGGCATCGGCTTTATTGGCGACGTCATCATGCCCTTCATCTCTACCTTGGGCATGCTCATCGAGCTGTCTGCAGGCGCGGACGAAGCCGCCGTGTGCGCCGCACGTGCGGGCGCCGCGAGTGCGTCGTTCTTTTTCGTCGGCGCAGCCGCTGAAGATTTTCTCGTCGGGAGCTTCTTCGTCGCCTGCTTCGAGGGCTTTGCCAGCGGCATGACCATGCCCGGCATGTTCGGACTCATGGGTTTGGTCTTCGACGCGGAGTCGCGCTTGGGCGCCGAAGGCTGTTGCGCACGAACCCCGTGAATTGGAACTGCGCCTGCGGCCAGCGCAAGAGACGCGACGAGTATCGCGCGCGCGTGAATCTGTGAAAACATCGTCCATCCAATGTGTGAGCCACGACGCACGCCAACTAAGTGGTTGGGGCGCGCATCACCGACCCGCGATGCACATGCAGCGCGGGAGAGGACACCGAGTTGTGGTGTGGCTTACGCCCTTGGAGGAGGCGTTTCGGGCGCGGTGAAGCGCAACAATGCGGAAGACGCCGAGCCATCCGGAGTGACGCTGTCCGCCGCCATGGGCTCCGAATACACGAGCACCTCGGCGACAGTGATCGTTGGCGCGCAGGAGGCCTGTGCGCTGCAGCACTCCGGCGTTATCGGCGTGTCGCACCGATCCTTTGATTCGCTGTGCTGGCCCGCGGGATGAGTGTTCATTCCGGACATGCCCGACATGTCACCGGCGTGACTCGAGGACGCGTGCTGGCCTGGCCACGCGTGTGTCGCGCATGCGGCGTCACTTGCGGCGACGCTGAGATGCATCAACAGCAGTGCGGTCAGGACAGCGGTCACGCGGCGGAGCGTCATGGCATGAAGTGTAGAAACATGAACATAATATCGGAAGGCGACGACTCGTATCGGAGCGAACGTGCGTGTCGAGTGAGTTGTGGTGCTCTACCGCGCGCTCAGCGTTCCGCCCGTGCGCAGATACCCCGCGAATTCATCTGGTAGGCCGCTTGCGAGAATGCCGCGAGCGGCCTCGTCGACATCATACTCGACGCGAACGAACTCGACATCGACGGTCGTTGCTGTGACCTCGAGCAGAACGTAGCCCGCGCGCGGATCGCCGTCCTTGGGCCGACCCACGCTTCCCGTGTTCACAAAGTGAATGCCATCGACGACGCGATGCCACGGTTTGTGCGTGTGACCGAAGCAGACGACATCACCCTCTCGCGCGCCCATGTTCCGCGCCATCGTCGAAAGAAACTCGTCGCTGCGATCGGCTGTGACATACACGGTGTTCAACGCGTGATTGCCGTGTACCAGGCGAATGGTGGGGCCGGCGAGGTGTCCACCTAACGGCCGTATGTCGATTCGAAATGGAAGCGCACCAAGAAAGCGCTTTGATTCATCGGATGTGTTCGCAAGTGTCCACGTGAAGCTCTCGTGCGCGAGCTCTTCCTGCCGAGGATCCTCGTAGCGACAACCGCAATGTGTGTAGTGCGTGGCCACAGTGGAGTCGTAGTTGCCGGCAACACCCGGTATGCCTGCCTCGCGCAGCGTTGCGATTACCTCGTTCGGCCACGGCGCATAACCGACGAGATCGCCGAGATGGTAGCTACCGGCGATCTCGCCTCTGGATTGTGCGTCGAGAAGCACAGCGTGGAGCGCCGGCCGATTGGCGTGAACATCCGAGAAGAGAGAGTAGCGCACGCGTTGATTCACCCTTTGGAGTGAACCGCGACAGCTGACGAGTTGCGCACCATCACCGTCGCGCTCGCAGGGCACGCGCCCTGAAATTCAGCGGTCGCGCGAACATCGTCGGGAACGGCGTCGCGACCGGTCACCCCAAAGCCGAACGTCGGGAAATAGTTTTCCGCTGTCGTCGTAAGGAGATAGAGCGCCTTCGTACCGCGCGCCTCCGCCTCAGCGATCGTGCGCATGACGAGCGCGCGACCGAGTCCCCGCTTTTGCCACGCTGGTGTTACTGCCACGGACCGCAGCAGCGCGTGCTCACCAGTCACTCCGCACGCTTCGATTCCCGCGACACCTACGATCTCACCATCGTCCTCCGCGACGACGAAGCACGGCAACGCATCGTGCACGCCGTCGAGCGGTAGACCGGATGCGGTGAGTAACGCCTCGACAGCCGTCTCGTCCGAACGTTCGGCGAGACGCAATGTCGGTTGCGATGAGGTAGTCGAGCTCATGGTTCAATCCTGGGAGAGGTCAACATTTCAATTGCAGCAGCCAGGGGCGCAACAGGCATCGGTGGATGTCGACGTTGGCGTCGCGTCAGCCAGCGGCTGTCGGCGTGGCGTAGTGCCTGGTTTCGTCGCGCGAATGAACGCGCCCATGAACTTTCCGTCGATGTCCGCAGAAAACTTCTCGACATCGAGACCAGTGTTGGTGAGGAAGGCCGCGGCGTCTTCAGCCTTGTAGATGCGCGTCGGCTCGATGGTCGGATTCTCGAAGCCAACCTCGGTGAGCATGGCGATGAATTCCTGCTCTTCCAACGCGCCGGCGACGCAGCCGACCCACAATTCCATGCTGTGCTTCACCGCCGCGGGCACATCACCGCGCACGACGACGTCTGACACTGCGAAGCGGCCGCCCGGCTTGAGCACGCGAAACGCCTCGGCGAGCACCGTGCGCTTGTCGCCGGAGAGATTGATGACGCAGTTCGAGATGATGACGTCGACAGTGCGCGATGGAAGAGGAATGCTTTCGATGTGGCCGCGCAGAAATTCGACGTTCGTGGCGCCAGCACGCGCCTTGTTCTCGTTCGCGAGGTCGAGCATGTCATCCGTCATGTCGAGACCGTATGCCTTTCCCGTTGGGCCGACGCGCTTTGCAGAGAGGAGCACGTCGATGCCGCCGCCGGAGCCAAGGTCGAGCACGATGTCGCCTTCGCGCAGGTCTGCGAGTGCCGTTGGGTTTCCACAGCCGAGTGACGCGAGCAGTGCCTCGGCCGGAATGCCGGCGGACTGTCCTTCGTCGTAGAGATTGGCGGTGATGGGATCCCAACTTTCGGTTGTGCTGCCGCAGCATCCGCTGGAACCGGTGGCCGGTCCGCAGCAGGATGCAGTCTGCCCATCAGCGACTCTGCGCGCGGCCTCGCCGTAGCGGGCTTGTACTGTGTCGCGCAGGCTGTCGAGGTTCGATGAATCAGTCATGTGGCTCCGTTATTCAGCAGGAAAAGTTGATGTGTAGAGCGCGGGTACTGCGACTCGTTGCAACTCGCTCGACTCACTTCGCTCAGAATGACAGGCGAGTCAGCAGCAGTTCACTTTCAGCGAGCGCGACGCGCGTGGACGAAGCGAGGAGAGAAGGTCTTCTGCTTCGAGAAAGGCATCGCGCGTGAGAGTGTAGTACGACCAGCGTCCGTCGCGACGATCGGTTACGAGGCCGGCGTCCTTCAGGACTTTTAGATGGTAGGAGAGCCGGGACTGGCCAGTCCCGAGAGCATCGGTGAGGTCGCAGACGCACTTTTCGCCGTCGAGCAGTCGAGCGACAATCTCGACGCGAGCTTCGTCGGCGAGCGCGTTGCAGAGCTGCGCGATGCGTGCAATGTCGAGAGTCGCGGTGGCCATGACAGTGAACGTAGCAGTTTTTTTTGATGTGTCAAGAGCGGTGACGCCACGTTCACGAGCATGCTGACCTCCGACATCGCGACCGGACAGACTGTCGTGGACCGATTCTCGCCGGGAACTGCCTCGAGTCACTCGCGATATATCTTCGACCACCCGCGCCTCAAATATGGAGCCGCACGATGACGCAATCCTTCGACGCATCGAACACCGACAACAGAGATCTCACTCGCGTGACGCAGGAAATCACCGGCAGACTCCGCGCGCGCGGCGTCGATGTCTTTGACTCCGATTCGCCGGACGACGTCGTGAGAATGCTCGAAGCACTCGAGACGTTCGAGCGATCCGTCGAGATGCACGGTGGCGATCTCATGATGGACGAGCCGCCGACGCGGCAAGCGGCACAGCCAGACGATCCGCAATTCCTGTTGCCGAAACGCTCCGCTGACGAGTCCGCAACTGCGTTCATGCAGCGTCTTGCGGCAGCCACCTCGGCCATACGAAAGCACAAGCCACACACCTGATTCTGATGACGACGTTGAAGTTGATCACCGATAGCGTACGAGACATCACGCCACTCAACGCGCCGCGCGGCGACAGTCCGAGCAACGATGAATTGCTCGATGCGTACTCGACTGCGGTTGTTGGCGCGGTGGAGCGCGTCGGCGCATCTGTCGCGCACCTCGAAGTATGGGCGCCAAGCAGCGGGAATAATCGACGACCACGCCGCCGCGCCGCGAACGATGGCGAGCAGGCGCCTGAAGGCAGCGGCTCGGGATTCGTCTTCACACCCGACGGCTTCCTGCTGACCAACAGTCACGTCGTCGAGCGCGCGACGCGTGTGCGCGCAACGTTTTCTGACGGAATGAGCTACGCTGCCGACATTGTCGGCTGCGATCCCGACACCGATCTCGCGGTGCTGCGCGTCAACGCGCCGTCGCTCACGGCGGCAAGGCTCGGCGATTCGACACGCCTCAGGCCGGGACAACTCGTCATCGCGATCGGCAACCCGCTCGGCTACGCGTCCACCGTAACGTCCGGCGTCGTGAGTGCGCTTGGGCGTACGATGCGCGCGCAGTCGGGACGCGTGATCGACGCCGTGATTCAGACAGACGCGGCGCTCAATCCCGGAAACTCCGGTGGCCCGCTCGTCGATTCGCGCGGAGAAGTGGTCGGCATCAACACGGCGATCATCAGCGGTGCGCAGGGCATCTGCTTCGCCGTGCCGGTGAGCACGGCGCATCTCGTGATTCCGCAGCTCATCAGCGAAGGACGAGTGCGCCGCGGATGGATCGGCGTATCCGGACAGTCGATTCAGCTCTCACGTCGCCGCGTACAGCTCAATCATCTCGTCGCCGCCGGTGCGGTGCTCGTCACCGAAGTGGCGCCACGCAGTCCGGCGCAATTCGCCGGAGTGAAGGCGCGCGACATCATCATCGGATTCGGCGACTCCGTCGTCGCGAGCATCGACGATCTGCAGCGCCTGCTCACGCGCGACCGCATCGATCGCGCAACGAGCATCACAGTACTACGCGAAGGTGTACAGGTTCAGCTCGCGATCATTCCTTCCGACGATTCGTCGAAGTAACTGAGCGAGGGTGGTCGACCGCGCGCGATTGCGCGACTGAACGTGTCGACCACCAGTCGCAGCCCACCGCATTCGCGCACTTCGGTTGCAGGCCGGCCGAGGTAGCGCTTGACGAGATTGCGCAGTGCGGTGTCCGACGGAAAGTCGAGCTGCATCGCGATTGAATCCACTGTCTGCGACGTGGTGCCAAGCAGGTAGCCGATCACCGCGAGACGACACCAGGCGAGGAGTTCCTGTGGAGGCGGCAGATGCGCCTGCGCGCAGTGATTCACGAGTGTCTTGCGATGGTGCCCGAGCGCGAGTGCGACGTGCGTCACGCGCTGCGACTCCACGGGATGCGACGTTACTTGCCGCACGAAGGGCCATAGTTTTTCGGGGACGAGTGGCAACAGCTCCGCCGCGACGAGCTCGCCCACATTGGTCTGCGTCGCCGAGCCGAGCACCGCGCGGAGTGCGGCGCAACTGTCGTCGATGCCGTGGAAGAGCAGCTCGTGCACTCCCGCGACTGCGAGCGCGCGGATGTCACTCGAGTGCGCGATGCCGGCCTGGCAGTAACCGATGACGGGAATGCGACTGTGATTTTTCCGGACGGCGCGAATCACGTCGCAGGTCGATCGTGCATCAGCATCGTGCGACTCGATGACGAGTCCTCGAATCGGTCGCTCGATATTGCACAGCATCGCTTCGAGCTGACGATTGCGCTCGACGAACACTACGTCGTGACACCCGCTAAGCGCGTCGCGAACACGTGCGCGCTCATGTACACCGATGACGAGCGCAAGCACGACGCCGCGTGTCGTCGAGGGTACTTGCCCACCGCGTAATGGTGTTGCCCTAACCATGATGAGACACGCGGCGCTGTAGCGCTATTACTGGTGCTCCCTCCTTCCGGAGCACCACATGCGTCCATACGCCCGCCTGATCTTCGTTGCCGTCGGCATCATACTCGGCGCGTGCGCCGGCGTGACCGAACCGACTCACGCGCCCATGAAGCCAACGGCGGCGGCGCGCTTCGACATCGATTCGTCGATGTGCCGGAGCGGTTACAACATTTCGCAGGGGCGCTGCAATTAGTTCGCTCACACGCTCTCGAGCTCTCTGACGGCGTGCGCGATGTTCAGTGCGGATGGCGACAACTCGTGACATTCGCGCTGCGCTTCCTGCGTGGCTGTCTCCGCGCGATAGACGAGCTCGTGGAATCCAGACGCTGCCGCTATTTCCAGTGCCTGAGCGCGATAGCGGTCTGCGGTATCCTTTCCCGCGAGGAGTGAAGCGGTCGCCAGCTCGAGCAGTGCGCTGGCGACTTCGTATCGCGAGCGTGATTCCTCGGCATAGCGGAGGATCGCGCTTTCGGTTGCCGCGAGCGTTTCGAGGTCCTGTAGATAGCCGCAACACATCGCCAGTCCGCCGAGCGCGGGAAGGAGAATGCGCTGCGCTGGCCGGCGCTTGACAACGGCACGAAAGGCGGCGGCCGCGGTGCTGGGATGGCCAAGATCGACGAAGAGTTGTCCCAGGTTCCCGAGCACCTCTGCCTCGAGGACCGCATCACCCGTCGCGAGCGCGAACGCCTGCCACCCATGCACGATCGCGGTTCCAAAGGCGCCGGCCACGGCGTCGGCAACGAAGAGTGTGTGATGCGCCGATGCCGCGAGCCGATGCATTCCCTCACGCTCGGCGATGATCAGGGCTTGTCGCGCCGACTCGCGCGATTGCGGGTAGTTGCCGGCCAGTCGGGCGAGCAGCGCACGCCCTATGAGGGCTCGAACGCGCAGCTCATCGGAACCGATGCGCGCGGCCTCGGCGGCGGTGCGCTGGTAGCGTTCAGCAGCGACCTCACGATCGCCACCCTTCCACGCGAGTCGAGCGCGCACCGCTTCGATGCGCCCGAGCTCGAGTGGCGACGACTCGGGAAATGCGTGCACAAAGGCGCACAGAATAGCATCCGAGAGCGCGAGGGCGCCCGCGTCTTCGACCGCTTCGGCGATGGAGCGCACGCGCCCCTCCAGCGTCATGTCGTCGAACGGCGGATGCGGATCGAGCCGGTAGCCCGCGTCCCAGACTTCGCCGTCAAGAATCTCGCGCGCGATCGCACGCGCCGCGGTTACGCAGCGTGTGCGATCGACCGCGTGCACCATCGCCGCGTGCGCGAGCAGCACGCCGAATTCGATCCACTTCGAGTCGCAATCGCCGAAGGGTTCCCCGCGTCTTCGATTGACGTCCTCACGATATGCACCGAGGATGTCGGTCCGTCCTGCGTCAGCGCGCGTTGCCATGTCCATATCTCGCAACGTCGTCGCCATCGGGCACTATCCGCAAGAGGCAGCCGATGAGTGCCGAACACGTGTTCACTATCGTCGCGGCATGTTTCGACGGCCTGCCAGAGAATGTGACGCTGTCGGCACTGGCGTTAAGCGGACAGCGCGTCGTACGCATCGTGTTTGTAAACGAGCGGCCACGCACGGTGCGTTTGTCGCTCGCCAATCGCCCCGGTGCGATTCTCTTTCCACCGTGCGATGCGCTCGGAGAACCTTGCGCGCCGCTCATCAGTCAGATCAGGCGCGTCGCGCCGAGCGTGCGGGCAACCGTGCTCCTCCGTAGTGGACTCGGTGCACGCGGTGTAGTCGAGGCCGTTCGCGCTGGTGCCGAAGTGCATTCCTGGTCCGTTGCAGCTGACTTGCGGCGAATCGTACGAACGTTGTCGAGCGGCGTCACGTTCGACCGGACGGAGGTGGATGTCATCGCGACGCTGATAGGTGACTTGACACCACGCGCATGCTGCGCAGCGCTGTCGACGAGTGCCGAGCTCGCGCATTGTCGTCTCAGCGTGGCAGATCTTGCGGAGGAGCTGCACAGCTCCGTGGGCGCACTCAGTCGCACGTTACGTGAGGCGCGCTGGCCTTCTCCCTCAGAGGTGATCGACTGGGGACGTCTGCTACGCGCGAGCATCGTGCGGTGGCGAGAGGAAGGCAGCATGATCGCACTCGTTGACGCGTCCGGATTCGCCGATGCGCGCGCCCTGCACCGTTCGGCCACGCGACTGCTCGGCGCAAGTCATTCACATGCGAGCGCGTTGACGCCGCTCTACGTTGCGACGATGCTGCGCCGTCGGCTCAAATCGTGTCGCGCTTAGCGGCGTCGGCCAAGGCGCGCTCCGCCAATGCGAGCGCGCCGAGCATGCCGGCGTCATTCCCGAGTGCGGGTGGTACGATGAGCTCGTCGAGCACCGGTGTCGTCACGTAGCCGTTGATCAGCGCGTTCACTTCGGCGCGAACCAGCGGAAAGAGATGCGTGCGCTGCATGACGCCGCCGCCGAGAATGATTCGCTCGGGTGCGAGTGTGTAAATGCAGGTGACGAGTGACAGCGCGAGATAGTGCGCCTCGAGGGGCCATGCCGGGTGATCGTCTGGCAGTGTTTCACCGGGCCGTCCCCAACGCGCGTGGAGCGCCGGGCCCGATGCGAGTCCCTCGAGGCAATCGCCGTGAAACGGACAGCATCCGGCGTACGCGTCACGCGAGCGGTCGTGCGGAACTGGCATGTGTCCGATCTCCGGATGCTGCGCGCCGTGCAGCGGCGCGCCCTGCACCAGCACTCCGCCACCGATTCCAGTGCCGACCGTCATGTAAAGCACGTGCTCGACGTCGCGGGCAGCGCCCCACCGGTGCTCGCCGATAGCGGCGGCGTTGACGTCGGTGTCTATGACGACCGGAATGCGAAGTGCACCACGTAGCGTGCCGACGATGTTGCAATCGCGCCAGCCCACTTTCGGCGTCGACGTGATGAAGCCAAACGTCGGCGAATCGGTGCAAAGGTCAAGTGGTCCAAAGGCGCCGACTCCGAGTGCGGCAACCGACTCATGTCCGCGAAAGAACTCGATGACGCGTCCAAGTGTCTCGTCAGGGGTCGTCGTTGCGATTCGGGTGGTGGCGCGGATGTCGCTCGGTCCGGTGCCGACGGCACAGACGAACTTCGTTCCCCCTGCTTCGACGGCGCCGAGCAGGGGTGTTGGAAACGGCATCACGAATCTCCATTTTGCGTGCACGGATAGTGCGTGCGCTCCGCGGCGCTGGGAAGGCCGCGAGGGAACCTTCGCAGCCGCCGTCATATTGGTGCGGACACATCATCTACGGGGAGCACGACAATGCCTGACAAGAAAATCATCGCCGTCGTCGGAGCAACCGGAGCGCAGGGCGGAGGGCTGGTCCGCTCGATTCTCGAGGACAAGGACAGCGAGTTTGCCGTCCGCGCCATCGCGCGTGATGCGAACTCGGAGAAGGCGAAGAAGCTTCGCGCACTGGGCGCGGAAGTCGTGTCAGCCGACGTGGACGATCTCGACAGCATCACGCGCGCGTTCGAGGGTGCGTACGGCGCGTACTGCGTGACGTTCTTCTGGGATCACTACTCACCCGAGCGCGAGTTGGTCACGGCGACGAATCTCGCCAAGGCCGCGAAGGCGGCGAATCTCAAGCATGTCGTGTGGTCGACGCTCGAGGACACGAGACACTTCGTGCCGCTCTCGGATGACCGCATGCCGACGCTACAGGGCAAGTACAAGGTGCCGCACTTCGATGCGAAGTCTGAAGCAGATCACGTCTTCACGGACCTCGGCGTTCCGACGACGTTTCTCTATGCGTCGTTCTACTGGGACAACTTCATCTACTTCGGCGCAGGGCCCAAGAAGGGGCCGGACGGGAAGCTGCTGCTCACACTGCCGATCGGCGACGCGAAGATGGCAGGCGTCGCCAGCGAGGACATCGGCAAAGTTGCCTATGGAATCTTCAAGCGTGGGCCTGAGATGATCGGCAAGAAGATCGGCGTCGCCGGTGAGCTGCTCGGCGGATCGGAGCTGGCGTCGAAGATGGCGAAGGCAATCGGGCAGCCGATCGCGTTCAACAATGTCGAACCTGCGGTGTACCGGTCGTTCGGATTCCCTGGTGCCGACGATCTCGGCAACATGTTCCAGTTTTATCGCGACTTCGAAGAGGCGTGCAACACGATGCGCGATGTCGATCGAGCAAGGGCGCTTGCGCCGCAAATACAGAACTTCGATACGTGGCTCTCAAAGTATGCGAAGCAGATTCCTCTGGAGTGAGTGCATCACGGGGCATCACTGTTCGCATGTCGCGCCAGGCGTAGAGCGAGATGCCGCTTTACGTCTGGCCATTCGGCAGCGAGAATGCTGAACATCACGCTGTCGCGCACTGTTCCGTCGCGCCTCGCCTGGTGATGACGGAGCACACCATCTTTTTTCGCGCCGAGGGCCGCGATGGCTCGCTGCGACGCGAAGTTGAAGTTGTCCGTTCGGAGGCCGACGGCCTTGCAGCCGAGTCCCTCGAATGCGTGTGAGAGAAGCAGCAGCTTGCAGGTTGTGTTGACGTGACTCCGCTGCCATCGTGCGGCGTACCAGGTGTAGCCGATCTCGACACGCTCCACCCGGGGCACGATGTCGTGATAGCGCGTGCTCCCGACGATCGCGCCCGTCTCCAGCTCGCGCACCGCCCACGGCAGCATGTGTCCGGCCTCCTGGCCTTCGAGCGCGTCGTCGACGTAGGTGCGTGTCTTTTCCGGCTCGGGAACGGCGGTGTACCAGAGCTCCCACAGACGCCCGTCCGCAGCGGCTGTTGCGAGTCCATCCTGGTGATCGACGGTGAGTGGTTCCAACCGAATGCCGTTGCCTTCGAGTACGACGGGTGCCAGCGTGATCATGGAAGCACAGGTGGTGAGTAGAACGCGAGTGGCTGGAATTAGTGGTCCAAATTACTGGAGGTCAATTTGGTTGACGCCATACCATCTGCACTGAAGGCGTGGGAAAACTTCTACGTGATCGTCGGGTCGTCGGGCGCTGCGCTCACCGGGCTGCAGTTCGTCGTGATCGCGCTGATCAGCGAAGCGAGAACGACGGCGACCTCGGATACAATCGGCGCCTTCGGAACTCCGACCATCGTGCATTTCTGCGCGGTGCTGTTCGTCGCCGCGGTACTGAGCTCCCCGTGGCCAGAGCTCTCGAGCGCCGCGATCGTGCTCGATGTCAGCGGTGGAGTCGGTGTGGGGTATATGGCACTAGTCATCAGGCGCGCACGCAACCAGATGGGGTACAAGCCGGTCCTCGAAGACTGGATCTTTCACACCGCGCTGCCGTTGGCGGCGTACGCCACGTTGCTCATGAGCGGTGCAACGTTAGTGCGTCATTCTACGGCGGCGCTCTTTGCCATCGCGGCGACGTGCGTGCTGTTGCTCTTCATCGGCATCCACAACGCGTGGGACACCGTTACCTACGTTGCCCTGGAACAGAAGAACGCGACAGCGCGCGATGGTGCTACGCAGGCACCGCAACACTCGGGCGCGAGAAAGACCGGGAAAAAGAGAAGATGACGGATTGAGTCAGCGCGCGACTTTTTCTCGAGCCGGCCGTGCGACGAGCAGCATGAGCACACCAAACACCAGCATGACGAGTCCCCACCACATGTTGATCTGTCCGCCTTTCGTAAACGCGGGCCCGGATGACGCTGGCTCCAGATAGCCGTAGACCGTCAGCATGACGCCCAGCAGTGAGAACAGCGCGCCGATGGGCACACGTACGTCGAGATCACCTGTTGCGCTCATGGCTTAGCGGAAGATGAGGTTGAGAATGAGCAGCAGAACGAGCGTAATGACGCCGAGGAACGCGGGTTTCTCCCAGAACGCGCGAGCGGTGCTTGGTGGGCGTGGTGTGAGCGCATAGACCAGACCAACGAGCTCCTCGTCCGGACGCGGCCGCGTGAGCATGCTCACGATGATCGTGACGACAAAGCAGGTCGTCCACGCGAAGATGGCGGTCCAGAAAGTCTGTCCCATCTCGCTGCGAAAGGTCTGCACCACGCCGAAGTATCCGCCTTTCACGCCCGCCACTGCACCAGCGGGAAGCGTCAGACCGTGATGGACAGCGGCCGCGAGGGTGCCCGACAGAAGCCCCCAGAATGCACCGTGACCCGTCGTGCGTCGCCAGAACATGCCGAGAAAAAATGTCGCGAACAGTGGCGCATTCACGAACGCGAAGACGAGCTGCAGCAGCTCCATGATGTTGTTGAACGCCGCGGCGACATAAGCGGCAGCAATCGCCAACGCGATGCCGACGACAGTGGCAACGCGACCGATCCAGAGATAGTGCGCGTCGTCAGCGTCCTTCTTCACGTAGGTCTGATAGAGATCGTACGTCCACACGGTGTTGAAGGCGGTGATGTTGCCCGCCATGCCCGACATGAACGACGCCAACAGCGCAGCGAGGCCGAGGCCGAGCATGCCGTTGGGGAAGAGATGCATGAGCATCGACGGTGTCGCGAGATCGTAGTCGAGCACGATCTTGCCCGCCGCATCGAGCAGTGGGCCGCCGCCCGGCGCGGTCTTCGCCGGAATGATTCCCGAACCGCCAATGACGAGCGCAATCATTCCCGGAAGGATCACGAGAAATGGAAATACCATCTTCGGCACAGCGGCGATCAGCGGCGTCCGTCGCGCGGAGTCCATCGAATCGGCGGCCATCGCGCGCTGGACGACGAGGAAGTCCGTGCACCAATAGCCGAAGGAGAGCACGAAACCGAGTCCCATCACCAGCCCGAACCACTCGACACCAATCAGATTGTGCGTCGGCGAATCGAGTCCCTGCCACGCGTGCGTGTATGCGCCCGACGGATGCCCCTGCGCGACTGCGAGCGCCGAGAGCTTCGCCTTGAGTCCGTTCCATCCGCCCACTTCATTGAGGCCGACGATCACCAGCGGGGCGAAGCCGAATACGATGAGGAAGAACTGCAGCACCTCATTGTAAATCGCGCTCGTGAGTCCGCCGAGCAGGATGTAGGTCAGCACGATTGCCGCCGAGATCAGCACACTGACGTTGAAGCTCCAG
This sequence comes from bacterium, assembly GCA_040003345.1. Taxonomy (GTDB): domain Bacteria; phylum Gemmatimonadota; class Gemmatimonadetes; order Gemmatimonadales; family Gemmatimonadaceae; genus AG11. The sequence continues at coordinate 6,091 of JBDUCR010000119.1, read as the reverse complement.
CCCAGCAGCAGGTGCATCAGCGCGCCCATCGCGTACATCGACACGCCGGAGGAGAACACGGTCATCACGGCGAACGACACGGCGTTGAACGCACGGGTCTTTTCGTCGAAGCGGAGACGGAGGTACTCGGGCACGGATCGCGCCTTCGATCCATAGTAGAACGGCATCATGAACAGCCCGACGAACAGCATCGCGGGCACGGCGCCGATCCAGTAGAAGTGGCTCGTCGAGATGCCATACTTCGCACCCGACGCGCCCATGCCGATTACTTCCTGCGCGCCGAGATTCGCCGAGAGAAATGCGAGGCCGGTAATCCACGCGGGCAGCGAGCGTCCCGAGAGAAAGAAGTCCGTGCTCGTTCGCATCGCTCGTCGCAACTGCCATCCAATGCCGAGCACGAAGGCGAAGTAGATGCCGATGATGCTGTAATCGATCCAGCGAAGACCCACGGGGGTGAGACCGGGCGCCATCGACACGTGCCTCCGAAAGGGGAGCAGGATGAGTCCTCAGCCAGCGCCGCCTAGCCTATCACCGGAACGAGTGCCGGTCAAATGGCGCCAGTCAACGCGCGGCCGTCCGCACCGAAGAGATGCGTGCGCGCGTCAGCCACGATCACGTCGATTGTGTCGCCAACCGCAGGAAGCTCCTCATCCGATACTGCAGCGAGAAGCCGGTGCGTTCCGACGTCGACGTGCACGTGACTCGATCCGCCAAGACGTTCCACAAGCACCACTCGGCCCTCGAGACGCGAGCCGCCGTCCGCTGATGCGGGCGACGCGATTCGGATGTCGTCGGGCCTGATTCCGAGGGTGACGTTGCCTGCGCTGGCAGTTTGCTGCTGCAATGCGATTGGAAGCCGAACGCGAACGCCCTCTGCGACGAAGTCGCCGTCTTCGAGCGCACCGGCAAGAAAGTTCATCGGAGGCGTGCCGATGAATCCGCCGACGAAGCGATTGACTGGCGCGCGATAGAGATCGATCGGTTTGCCGACCTGCTGAATGCGGCCACCGGACAGGACGACGATCCGGTCGCCGAGTGTCATGGCCTCCACCTGATCGTGCGTGACGTAGATGGTGGTCGTGTGCAACCGGCGCTGCAGTCCACCGATCTCGATGCGCATCTGCGCGCGCAGTCCGGCGTCGAGATTCGAGAGTGGCTCGTCGAAGAGGAAGACGAGTGGCTCGCGCACCATGGCGCGTCCCATCGCGACGCGCTGGCGCTGCCCGCCTGACAGCTGCTTCGGCTTGCGGTCGAGCAGCGCTGCGATCTCGAGCATGCCGGACGCCCACTCGACGCGGCGTGCGATTTCCGCTTTTGCAACTTTCCGGAGGCGCAGTCCGAGCGAAAGATTCTCTTCGACGGTGAGGTGCGGGTAGAGCGCGTAGTCCTGAAACACCATCGCAACGTCACGGTCACGCGGCGCGAGATGTGTGATGTCTCGGCCGTCGATGCGGATGGTGCCCGACGTGACCGACTCGAGTCCCGCCACCATGCGCAGAATTGTAGATTTCCCCGAGCCCGAACCTCCGACGAGCACGAGCAGCTCACCGTCGGCGACCTCGAGGTTGAAGTCCTCGACGATGCTGACGTCGCCGAATCGCTTGGTGACATGTTCGAAGGAGACGGAAGGCATCTATCCCTTCACTCCAGCGCCAGCCATGCTCTCGATGAAGTAACGCTGCAGGAACATATAGGCGACGACAACCGGTACGACGAGCACCATCGCCGCCGCGAGCGAGACGCCGAGCGTCCCTGCCCCGCCGCCGAGCGCGAAGACCGTGAGCAGTTGTGGCAGCGTCATGATGTGCTGGTCGCGAACGACGAGCAGTGGCCAGAGCACTTCGTTCCACGATCCCATGAAGGTGAAGATCGCGACGATGGCGAGCGCTGGTTTCGCGAGCGGCCAGAAGATCGTGAACAGAATGCGCAGTTCACTCATGCCGTCCATGCGCGCCGAATCGATGAGCGACTGTGGAATCTGCAGGAAGAACTGCCTCAGCATGAGAATCGCCGTCGCGTTGAAGAGATACGGCACGATGAGCGCGGCGTAGCTGTCGATCCAGCCAAGCTGCACGATGAGCGTGTAGAGCGGAATGAGCGTGAGCTGTCCTGGAACGAGCAGCACGGCCATCGTGACAAGGTTGAGTGCGCGTCGGCCAGGAAAGGTGAGTCGGGCCATCGCGTATGCGGTGATGGATCCGAACACGAGGACGGCGGCAGTGATCGTGGTCGCGACGAAGATGCTGTTGAGCAGCGCTCGCCCAAACGGTGCGCGACTCCACATTGTGCGGTAATTGTCGAACGTCGGGTGGCTGGGAATGAGCGAGAGCGTTCCCACTTCGCCGGGCGGCTTGAGTGTGCTCGACGCCATCCAGAGGAATGGATAGATGAACGTGATGGCCGCGATGCCGAGCAGCACGTAGAGCGCTACACGCTTCAGAGTTTCTGCGCGCTGCGCTCCGATGTCTGGCCCCCTCGTCCCCTCATCCCCTCGTCCTCTCATCCTCTCATCCTCTCAACCTCATAGCGCTTCCTCCCGCCCAATGACCTTCCGCTGAATCGCGACGACCGTTCCGATGATCACGGCGAGTGCAACGCCAATGGTGGCGGCATATCCCATCTTCTGATACGAGAATGCGTTCGTGTACATGTACAGCACGATCGAGAAGGTGCGGCGCAGTGGGCCGCCGCCAGTCATGACATACGGTTCGATGAAGAGCTGAAAGCCGTTGATCGTCGACAGCGTAACGACGAGAATCGTCTGCGGCAGCAGCATCGGCAGCGTGAGATGTCGAAACCGTTCCCACGCGGATGCGCCATCGAGCTCGATAGCTTCCTGACAGCTCTTCGGGATGTACTGCAAGCCGGCGAGATAGATGATGACGTAGAACCCGACGTTCTTCCACGTCACCATCACGGCGATGGCCGGCATCGCGAGCGACGGATCGGTAAGCCACGGAATCGGTGCGACGCCCACCTTTGCGAGTATCGCGTTGATCAAGCCGACGTCCGTCGCGTAGAGGGCGTTCCAGAGTATCGCGACGACAGCGCCCGAGATTACCACTGGCAGAAAAAACGCCGCGCGCCAGAAGGCGCGAAGCCACAGCGGGCGATTGAGTGCGAGCGCGAGACCGAGCGCGGTAATGATCTGCAGCGGAAGATGGATCGCGAGAAAGACGAACGTGTTCGCGACAGCCTGCCAGAACCGCGCGTCCGCCGCGAGCAGCCTGACGTTGTCGGCGCCGGCGAACGACGGTGTCGTCACGAGATCCCATCGCATCATCACGAGCGCCAGCGCGAAGACGATGGGATAGGCGGAGAACGCGAGCAGGAACAGCGCGTATGGCGCCGAGAGGAGCAGTCCGGAACGTCGTTCAGCGCGCATTGATGATCTTCCGCGCTTCGGTCGCAGCCTTGGTGAGCGCCTGCTTCACCGGCGTCACGCCGTAGATGCCCGATGCTTCGTATGCTTCCGAAAGGAGATCGAAGATCTCTACGATGTCGGGATCGAGATCGAGGTCGCGCGTGTGCTCGACGAGGTTCGCGTACGCTGGCAAGGTGGGCGAGCGAGCGAGCGACGCAGCGAATCGCACGTCAGTGGAGAGGCCGCGCCGGTACGGGAGCTGACTCGCCTCCTCGATGAGCAGCCGATCCGCTTCCGGCGACGTCAGGTACGCGACGAATCGTGCGGCGGCGTCAACGTGTTTCGTCGTCGAAAAGATCGCGATGCTGCGCAGATCGGCGAATGCATACGCGCTGTCAGGCGATGTGCCGTCGGCCGAGGGAATCGGCGAGACCGCGTAATGAAGACCAGCGGGCTTCACGGCGTCGATCTCGCGGAGAAACCATGGTCCGATGATCTTCATCGCCACGGTGCCGTCGATGAACGGATCTCGTCCCAACGCGAAGTTCGCTTTGGGCAAGAGTCCCTGTGCGAAGCCTTTCCGCAGCACGTCGACGGCGGCGACTGCGGCCGCATTGTCGAACATCACTTTTCCGTTCGACACGAGCGTGCGCCCGCCGGAGCTCGCAAGGTAGAGCGGATAGAAATCGTAGAAGCGCTCGAACCATGTGGTCTTGAGCGGAGCCCACATCGCCCATTTGTCGAGACGCCCGTCGCCATCGGTGTCGCTCGCCAATTTGCGAAAGGCGTCGAGCAGCTGCGTGTGATTTCGTGGCGGCTGTATTCCCGCTGCGTTCAGCAGATCGACATTGTACAACAGCATCTCGGGATTCGTCTTCCACGGAAAGGAATAGATCCCACCATCGGGAAGCCTGAGCGGCGCGAGCATCGCACTCGTGGTACGCTCGGCGAGTCGTGCCGCGGTCGGTGCAAGATTGTCGAGACGAACGACGCCGTTCGCGCGCACGAGTCGCGAGAGCAGTGCGGACGATACGTTCGAGCAGACGTCGGGTGTTGCGCGCGCGACGATGGCGGCGAGCAACACTTCCTCCGTCGAGCGACCGGCAGGCAGCGGTTGCACGCGCACCTGTACGTCGGGATGATCGCGATTCCAGTGCTCGGTGAGCATTGTTGCGAGCCGCACCTCCTGCGGATTCGCCGCGGGCCAGTACGTCAGCGTCACCGGTGTCTTGCCAGACTCGATTACGCGAAGACCAGCGTCGCTGCGCTCGAGCACCACGCGTGAATCGTTCGGTCCTGTGTACTCGCGCCTCGCCGGCACGTCAGCGAGCGACGCGCTCGCGTCACCAACCGGCTTGTAGTGGAGATACTCGACCGCTTCGGCATCGCGCGTCACACGCTGCAGTGCAAGCAGCGACTCGATCGTCGACTCGGCGCCAGAGTTCCTATTCACCTTCGACGCGGCATCAATGCCGTCGAATGTGCGACCTGTTTTCTCGTCGTACATGGCGAAGCCGCCAGAGTTGGCACCGAGCAGCCACGATGCGGTCAACCCGGCCATCACGGCGTAGCGGCGGTCGCCGCTCGCATCGGCGATCGCGAGAAATCCTTCGCTGATCGGCCCGATGCCGTACGCGATCTGCGGATACCATTTTGTCGTGCCGTCGGCTGCGATCTCGGAGGGCGCCTGCCCCGCGAGAAGAAACCGACTCCACAGCCCGTCTGCTTCCTGCGTCGCGGCGACGAGAAATTCCGGTCTGCCCAAGACGATCGACGCGTCCGCCAATGCCTCGACGGAACGTGTGCCCCACGCATGCCACGCCGACGATGGGGAGTCGATGCGCGCATTCCACGGCGCCTTCGTCGCGCTGCCACCGTTCAACGGCACGAGCAATTTTGCGGTGCGCATCGCCAGCTCGCCGCGAGCCTGCGTCGGAGCGGCACGCTGCAGCGCGAGCAGCCCGAGCAGCGCTTCCGACGTTGCCGTTGCCGACCCGCCGATCAAGCGCCCTGCGTCGATCTCGCGCGCCATGCGGGCGACGGCGCGGTCGAGCGGCGCGTCCAATCCCCGCAATTCCTCAGGGTACTTTCGTGCGAACACCCGATGTGCTTCGCCGAGTGCCCATATACTGCGCGCGGCCCAGTAGGACATGCTTTTGCGGCTGCTCGGAGCATTTCGATTCGGAACCCCCGTGGAATCGACGAAGTTGAGGAACTCGCCGTCGTTTTGCTCCATCGATGCAACGAATTGCAGCAGTCCGCGAGCGTTGTCTCTTGCGCGGATGTCGCCAGTCGTTTCAAACGCGCGCAAATAGAGAACAGCGGCGCGCGCCGCGTCGTCCACACTGGCGATGCCTTCGAGGCCGTCGCGCTGGGGCGATCCTGTCGGGCGATAGTCGGGCGCATTCGCATACAGCGTGACGGCGCGAACCGGATGCGCGTTGACCCTAACGTCGCGCGTGAGATGTTGGAGGTGATCGAAATTCAGAACGACGGGTGGCGGCTCGTCACTTGTTGGTGGGGGTGTTGCGGCGTGGCTGCAACCGACGGCGAGAACGAAAGGGAGAACACACAGTCTCCACGATGACACGCTCACCGCGCGCTCAGCTCAGCTTCGATCGACGCGAGCAAGGCGTCCTTGTTCACCCGCGCCGCACCGACCGACACATCGGCCGCGCCGTAGTAGACGATGAGATCGTCGCCGCGCTCGACGAGCCCCTGCGGAAA
>JBDUCR010000014.1:0-6915 GCA_040003345.1 bacterium | reverse complement strand
GGATCGGCAACTCGAGCGGTCACGTGGGCCACAACTTCTGCGAGCACGTGATGGGGCCTGGCATGACCGGTCTGATCAAGGAGCTCGTTGGAAAGAAGCACACCATCGAAGACGGTCGCCCTGGAGGATTTTACATTCCGCGCTTCCGGAACCTCAGCGACCGGCAGAACGGATTCATTCGCGGTTACGGTTTCGAGGGCAACAGCGGCCAGTCGATGTTCCCGTGGCATACCGATCGACCAGGCTTCGGCGCGCAGTACAAGAAAGACGTACGCGATCATGCGGGTGCGTTCATCAACATTGGCGCATTCGGCGAGGTATTGCCGCGGTACGAAAGCCAGGTCAGCCTCGATCCTGTCATGAAGGATGCGTGGGGAATTCCGTCGCTGCACTTCCAATACAAGTTCAGTGACAACGAGCGCCAAATGGGCCAGGATATGGTCACGTCAGCACGCGAGATGTTCGACGCGGCGGGAATCGAAGTGATCGGTACCGACCGCGAGCTGCTGACCGAGGGCTGGTCGATTCACGAGCTGGGCACGGCGCGGATGGGCAGCGATCCAAAGACGTCCGTGCTCAATCAGTTTCAGCAATCGCACGACGTTCGCAATCTCTTCGTCGTCGACGGCAGCTCGCACGTGAGCGCATCGTGCCAGAATCCGACGTGGACGATCATGTCCCTCGCGTGGCGCTCATGCGACTATCTCGCGGACGAATTCCGCAAAGGTGCGCTGTGACCGATCAGAGCTCACGATGGCTCATGACACGCCGAGAGATGCTCGGCGCAACCGCGGCGGCATTCGTCCTTCCGCTGTTCTCGCCCCGGTTAGTCGAGGCGCTTTCGCCTTTCCGAATGTCGGCAAGATTTCTCACGGCATCGGAGTTTGCCCTGCTCGACGAACTGACGGAGATGATCCTCCCAACCGACGACCATTCGCCCGGCGCCCGCGACGCGCGTGTCGCCGGCGAGATCGATCGTCGGTTGGCGGAGTCGGTAGAGCCCGAGTGGCCGGCAATGTGGCGCGCTGGACTTCAAGCCGTCGACGCGCTCTCACATGAGCTCAATGGAAAGAGCTTCATGCAAACGTCGCCCGACAATCGGCTGGCGGTGCTGACGCGCATGGCTGGTGCCGAGCTCGATCCCAAAGCACCGATCGAGCGCTTCTTCGTGGAGCTCAAGGGCGCAACGGTTCGTGCCTATTACACCTCGAAGATCGGCATTCACGTCGACCAGCAGTACAAGGGAAATGTGCTTCAGCCCGGCGCATATGCCGGCTTCGACGCGACGTGACCGGATGCGCAACGGGGAGCCTCATGCAGGCTCCCCGTTGCTTCATCAGTGCAAAGTGCGGAGCTGCGCGTCACACACGTCGACGGCGCGTCGCCAAACCGCCGACGACCAGCAATCCTGTTCCGAACAAGGTGATCATCGCCGGTTCGGGAGTGGTGGTCGTGAGGGTGATGGCCCCTGACCACGACGCAACGCTGGCGACGTCGTTCTGCCTGTACGTCAGCAGCGCCTCGAGGTTGTCATAGAACGTCGGCGCAAAGGCGTTCGCGGCACTCCCCTGATTGCAAACAGTGGTAACCGCGAACGACGCTCCGCTCGCGTTGCACGAAGCGGTTCCAAGGTCGACGCCGAGGTTGGTCGAGAAAGGACCGGCGGTTCCGTAGCCGGAGATGTACGTCGGATGCACTCCGCTGGTGGATACGGTGGTATTACCCCTCGCTCCGTTCGTGACCGTCAGGCCGCCAGTGCTCGTCGCGTTGGTATAGAGACCGGGGATAATGGGCGTGCCGAAGAGGAACGAAAAGGTGGTCGGACCGCCGCTGAGATTCGTCGTCGTTGCCCCGAAGCTGATGAACGGATCACTGTTGTAGCTCGCGTGCACCCGAACCGACGCGTGTCCGATCGTCAGCGTCGGCGTATTGAATGCCCAGACGTCGCCAGCGGCGGCCGAGACGAGATAGCCGCTGAGGTCTGCGCACACATCATTGACGAACGCCCAGAGGAACGGTGAGTTCGCACTGGCGCTGATGGGTGCGCCTGTCGCGCCGTTGTTGCAAGTTGGCAGCTGACTTTGCGCGAATGCGGTAGCTGGAGCGAGTAGAACTGCGGCCGCCAGCAACATGGATCGTGTCTTCATGATACCTCTACGACTCGGGAGACGAAGCCACTGTACGTCTCGCTCGAGACGAGCCTCAGTGGAGAAACCGCATGCCATCGCTCAACTGCGTAGAATGCCTGCGGCCATACGGAAGTTGGAAGGTGCCGGACCCTTCCGCCAGAGGGAATATGAGAATCTTCTCAGGAAAACGCGTCCGGCAGTCTGGCAGGTTCGGTCTTTATTCTCATAGACCCAAATTTCTCTAAGAGGAATCATGCGCTTTGCCGTCACCGTCTTGTTTCTCGCCGGCTTTGTCGGACCACTCGCGGGTGCGCAGTCGGTCGAGTACCGATCGAGAGCCGGGCAGGAATTTCGCGCCCAGACCGACACGGGAGGCGTAACACGCGCCCAGTCCGCGCTCGCCGCGGACCCGAACAACATCGACAAGATCATTGAGCTCGGCCTCGCGCAGAGCGCGGTGCGACAGTATCACGACGCCATCGTCACCTTCACAAAGGGAATGAAGATCGCGCCGAAGAATCCGTTACTCTACCGCTGGCGCGGACATCGATACATCTCCATCGGCGAATTCGACAAGGCGCTCGCCGATCTCGAGCGCGGCAACAAGCTCGATTCAACCAACTACGACATCTACTATCACATCGGCGTCGCACATTTCGAGCGTGGCGAGTTTGCGCAAGCAGCGGCCGCGGCCGCGTTCGCGCAGGCGCAGCGTCGAGCACCCAACGACAACGAGATTGCCGGCTCGACGGATTGGCTATGGATGTCGCTCGCGCGCGCCGGTCGCTCTCTAGACGCTCGCAAGGCACTCGCACCCATCACCGACTCGCTCAAGATCACGTCAGCGACTGCATACGCCCAGCGATTAAAACTGTATCGCGGCGTCATCGGTCCCGATCAGGTGGTGACGTCGAGCGATACGGCGGCCGTGCAGTTGGCGACGTTGAGCTTTGGCGTCGGCAACTGGTATCTCGCCAAGGGTGACACCTCGAACGCTCGCTCCTGGTTCAAGCGAGCAGTGGATTCGGGCGGCTGGCCCGGTTTCGCGTTCTTTGCCGCCGAGACTGAGCTCAGGCGCCTGCACTAACGAACAAAACTGCGAGAACATGAAAGACTTTTCGATGCGCAATTTCGTCGCTGGCTTCGTACTGTCGCTGGCATTTTCCGCCTCAACGCCCGAGCAACTCTTGGCGCAACAGCTCGATGCCATTCGATACGTCGTACGTATTCCGGCGCCGAAAACGCACTACCTCGAGGTCGAGGCGACGTACCCAACGGCGCGCAGGCCAACCGTCGATCTCATGATGGCCGTGTGGACGCCGGGCTCCTATCTCGTGCGCGAGTTCGCTCGGCATCTCGAGAACATACGCGCGCACGACTCGGCTGGACGCACGCTCGAGATCCACAAGACGCGCAAGAATCGCTGGCAAGTGCAAACTGGCGGTGCGAGCTCGGTTGTGGTGACATATCGCGTGTATGCCAACGAGCACGCACCGCGACTGAACTCGGTTGACGAGGAGTTCGCGCTCATCAACGGTGCTCCAACGTACATCACGCTGCTCGAGACCGCGCATCGGCCGCACGATGTCACGCTCGAGCTGCCTTCATCATGGCGACGTTCACTCACGTCACTACCGGCGGCGAGCGATGGACGCACGCATCACTACCAGGCCGTCGACTACGACGCGCTCGTCGACTCGCCCATCATTGCGGGCAATCCTGCCGTCCACGAGTTCTCGGTCGATGGAGTTCCGCACGCGCTGGTCAATGTGGGCGAGACCGCCGAGTGGGACGGCGCACGATCGGCGCGGGATGTCGAGAAGATCGTGCAAGCGGCACGCGGCGTATGGAAGGCGCTTCCGTATCAACGCTATCTCTTCATCAACATCCTCACGGACTCATACGACGGCATCGAGCACAAGGGATCGACGGTACTGTTTGCCGATCGACGCAGCACACGTACCGAGAACGCCTATCACGATTGGATCGGACTCGCGACGCACGAGTTCTTTCACGCATGGAACGTGAAGCGACTGCGCCCCGTCGAGCTCGGACCCTTCGACTACGAGAACGAGGTCTACACGAAGAGCTTATGGGTCGCCGAAGGATTGAGCGACTACTACTCGTTCATCCTTCCATCGCGGGCCGGGCTCGCCTCGGCCGAGGGAGCGCTCGCCGATCTGTCGGGTGCGATTCGCTCTCTGCAGACCACGCCGGGCCGACGCGTTCAGCCTCTCGAGATGGCGGCGTACGATGCGTGGATCAAGCAGTATCGCCCCGACGACAACTCGGCCAACGTCTCGATCAGCTACTACACGAAAGGCTCTGTCGTCGGGCTGTTGCTCGACGCGAAGGTCCGCCACATGACGAATGACGCGAAGACGCTTGACGATGTCCTGCGTCTCGCATTTCAGCGATACAGCGGAGCGCGTGGATACACGCCGTTGGAGTTCCGCGCGGTGGCGAGCGAAGTCGCTGGTGGCGATCTCGGTGAATTCTTTCGCCGAGCGCTCGAGACGACAGAGGAGCTCGACTACGGCGAGATGCTCGAGTGGTACGGGCTGCGCTTTGCCTCGCCCGATTCGAGTGCTCTCGCCGGTTGGAGCGGCATCGCGACGCGGACGTCGAATGGCCGCGCGCTCGTCGCGCGCATTCTTCGCGACACACCGGCATATGGATCCGGTCTCAATGCGGATGATGAGATCGTCGCCGTCGACGATGCGCGCCTCGCCGGCGAGTCGCTCGATGCGCGTCTGTCGACATACCGCCCGGGAAGCACGGTGACGTTGCTCATTTCGCGTCGTGACGAATTGCGTCGCGTCGAGCTGACGTTGGGCGCTGCACCGACAGATCGATGGACGCTGTCAGTGCGGAGCGATGCAACCGCGGAACAGAAGGCACATCTGGCGGCGCTGTTGAGCGTGCGATGACAGTTAGTGGTCGTCGAACTTCCGCAGTTCCGCCACCGCCGAGCCGTCCTTCCGCGGATCTGACGCACCGAAGTTCACCTTCGTCGAGAAGTCGCGCATCACAGCTTGCCCTGAGCCCATGCGCGTCGACGAATAGTCGCCACGCATGATGATCTCGTGGCCATGCGCCACGAGCTCCTTGCGCGTCGCCTCGCTGATGCGCGACTCGAAGTTGACGTCGCATCCGCCGAACGTCTCCTTCGAGAAGCGCGGTGCATCGAGGGCGGCCTGCACATTCATGCCGAAGTCCACGACGTTCGACACGAACTGTGCGTGTGCCTGCGCCTGATTCCATCCGCCCATGATGCCAAACGCGATGCGGATGTCGCCCTTCGTCATGAAGGCGGGAATGATCGTGTGCAGTGGACGTTTGCGTCCAGCGAGCACGTTCGGGCTGCTCTTGTCGAGCGTGAACCCCCCACCGCGGTTGTGCAGCACGAAACCCGCGCCTCCCACAACGAGCCCGGAACCGAAGCCGACAGTTGAATAATTGCTCTGGATGAGCGAGACCATGTTGCCATCGCGATCGGCGACACTGAGGTACGTGGTGCCATTGTCGGTCACCGCGGGCGTGCCTGGATTCACGGCGCAGTTCGCGCGGTCGGCATCGATGAGCTTCGCGCGCTCCTTCGCGAATTCCTTCGACTTCAATCCACCGACGGGAATCTTCGCGAATCGCGGATCCGCGTCGTAGCGCTGCATATCGGCGTAGGCAAGCTTCTTTGCCTCGACCATGAGATGCAGCGCGCGCACGGAGTTGTGCCCCGCCGAGGCGAGCGGAAAGGTCTCCATGATGTTGAGCATCTCGAGCGCGGCGATTCCCTGGCCATTCGGCGGCAGCTCGTAAACGGACCAGCCGCGATACGTCGTGGAGATCGGCTCGACCCATTCGCTCTCGAACGCTGAGAGATCAGCCGCAGTCATCGTCCCGCCGTGGCTCTTCGAGGTCGCGATGATCTTTCGCGCGACGTCGCCCTTGTAGAATGCGTCTCGTCCGCCGGACGCGATCCGACGATAGCTCCATGCGAGATCAGGATTGCGAAAGACCTCGCCCGCGGCGGGAATATGACCGTCGACGAGATATGTCTTTGCCGTCGCCGCATCCTCACGCAGCGCGTGCTCGCTGTCTTTCCAGTACGCACTGACCACTTCGCCGACAGGGAAACCTGATTCCGCATAGCTGATCGCCGGCGCCAGCACCTGTGCGAAGCTCTTCCGGCCAAAGCGCTTGAGCAGCTTGTCCCAACCATCGACTGCGCCTGGCACCGTCACTGTGTGAATGCCATTCAACGGCATCGCGGTGATGCCCTTGCCGAGCAGATAGTCGGCGGTCAAAGCCGCGGGAGCCCAGCCTGACGCGTTGATCGCGTAGAGCTTGCCGCTCTTCGCCTCGTACACGATTGCGAACAGATCGCCGCCGATGCCGTCGTTCATCGGAGCGACGAGTCCCATCATCGCGTTCGTCGCGACGGCGGCGTCGATTGCGTTGCCGCCCTGCTCGAGAATTCTTGCACCGACCTGCGACGCGAGCACACTCTCGCTCGCCACGACGCCGCTTTGCGTCGCCACCATCGATCTGGATTGCGATCGGTCCTGCGCATCCGCGGTCGGGACGGAAGCAAGGACGAAGAGAACGCACACGATCATCGACTTCCGCATCGAGTTTCTCCGGGGCGATACATCCGTGTCCGAAAACGGCGAGCGCCGCTCACGGACGGACGATAAATTCTGGTTCATGCTACTGGATCAGGACAGCTGCACCCGCGCGCTCGAGGCGCGCGACGCCCGATTCGATGGCGTCTTCTTCGTCGGAATCA
>JBDUCR010000455.1:0-23028 GCA_040003345.1 bacterium | reverse complement strand
TCAGCCGGCGTGGCGCGCGAGGAAGGCCACGACCAAGTCGGCTACTGTGTCCTTGCAGTAGTCCACTGTGATGACGTGGCCACATCCGTTGACCCAATGTTGTTCCATCGGCGCACGGATTCTTTCCAGCGCGCCTTGCGCGAGTTTGCGCGGGATTCTGTTGTCCTGCTCGGAGTTGATCACGAGCGTCGCCTGAGTCACCGCTGGCAGCGCGTCGAAACCATTCCGCGCCGTTTCGACCAGCGCGTCGAGTGCGCCGGGTGAGAATGTGCCGTACGCACGACTTTCGCTCTGCGCGACGGTGTCGTGAACCGATTCCTCACCGCGGCCGCGCAGATACGGTGCAGTGAGTCCCCAGAGCCTGGACGAGTCGCGCACCAATCGCACATCCACTGGCGGCGTGAGATACGGAGCAAGGAGAGCGAGCACGCGCACGTCTGCCGCTTCGACGGCCAATCGCGCCGCCAGTGCACCACCCATCGATAGACCAACGACGCCAATCCAGCTATTCGAACGGCGCAGCTCGTCGAATGCTGCGCGCGTCGCCTCGTAGTAGTCATCAGCCGTCGCGATCGCGAACGCGCGCGGAGAGCGGCCGTGGCCAGGAAGGAGTGGCGCATACACCGTGTAGCCCTCACGGTGCATCCTCTCACCCAGATAGCGAAGAGATTGCGGTGTGTCGCCCGACCCGTGGAGCAGGAGCAGTCCGCGTTTGCTCTGGCTCTCGAGCAGAAAACTCTCCGCGCCTATCGCGATCCCTTCGGAATTCGCCGTGAAGCGCTCGGCATATTCTCCTTCGATCGTTCGCGCCACGCGGCGCCGATTGAGCGCAGCGGCGCCGAGCGCCACGAGCGACGCGAGTAGAAGGAAGGGGATCAGGCGAGGCCTCTCACGCTCGCATCGTCAGTAGCGTCGCGTGGACGGGTCGACCTCGAGACTCCACCGATCGATTCCGCCAACGAGATTGAGCACTCTGCCGAATCCCTGATCACGAAGCCAATCCACGGCGGCTGCGCTCCGCGTACCGTGATGACAGTACACCACGGTCATCGCATTGCGATCAAGAGAGTGCACTGCGTTTGGCAACGAGTTGAGCGGTATCAAGCGCGCATTTGGCAGCCGAGCGATGGACCATTCATACGGCTCGCGTACGTCGAGCAGCGCAATCGGTGAACCCTCGCGCAGCTTGGCGTCGAGACGCAGTGGAGTGATTTCATCCAACCCTTCATCATCGACGATACCGGCGTAGTCACCTTGTTCCGGCGTCGCCGACGCAGGTGTGAGCCCGCAGAATGCATCATAGTCCATCAGCGCCGTGATCTCGCGCGTTCCGCATGCGCGGCACTCGGGATCCTTCGCAAGCTCGATGGTGCGAAAGCGCATGCGCAGTGCATCAACGAGCAACAACCGGCCGATCAATGGCTCACCTGCGCCGGTAATCAACTTGATCGTCTCCGTCGCCTGAATGGTACCGATGAGGCCAGGGAGCACACCGAACACGCCACCCTCTGCGCAATTCGGAATGAGACCGGGAGGTGGAGGCTCGCGGAAGAGACAACGGTAGCAGGGACCGTCCCTCGTGCCAAACACTGCCGCCTGTCCATCGAAGCGAATCACGCTGCCGTAGACGTTCGGCTTGTCGAGCAGGACGCACGCGTCGTTGACGAGATAGCGAGTCTGGAAGTTGTCCGATCCGTCCACGATGATCTCGTAACCGCGCAGGAGCTCCAACGCATTCGCGCTCGTCAGACGCGCATGATATGTCGCGATGTCGACGTGCGGATTGAGATCGCGTAGTCGCGCCTCTGCTGACGAAACCTTCGGACGACCGACGTCGCGCGTTCCGTGCAGCACCTGTCGCTGCAGGTTGCTCAGCTCGACGGCGTCGGCGTCGACAATGCCCAGATGTCCAACGCCGGCAGCCGCGAGGTAGAGTGCGGCCGGCGACCCCAATCCACCCGCGCCGATGAGTAGGACGCGCGCAGCCTTGAGCCGCCGCTGGCCCTCTTCCCCGATGCCGGGAAGAATCAGGTGGCGGTGATAGCGCTGAAGCTCTTCAGGCGAGAGGGTTGGGTGGTTCTCGGGCGACATCCGGTCTCATGGGTGCGGGTCCAGAATATAGCCCGCGACCCATTCTTCGGTTCGGAATCGTGAGAACGGTCGAGTGTCTCGATACGAGGCGACGTCAGGCGATTGCGTTCTGCTCAGACGGTGGCGCATCAGCCAACGCCACCGCGAGCAGTGTCTCCTCGCCGCCGCCGGTCAGCCGTTCGAACAGCCGTGCTGATGGAGCCACGTAGAGGGTGTTTCCCTGCCGCTGGACCAGCCCCTCACCCATGAGTCGGCCGAGTACGAGTGACACGGACTCGCGCGTGGCACCGACGAGCTCGCACAAAAGGCGGTAATGCGCGCTGCCGAGTTCGATGCGACCATCGGCGTGAAGGAACGTGTCGTGCGCGGCCATCCGTTGCAGCGCCGCGACTAAACGCTGTTCGACGCTCAACGTCGTGAGCTCGCGCAGTTTGTCGAGCAGTGATGCTCGCTCCGCCATCACCTGCCCAATCAGCGCAATTGCATGAGAGGGTTGTTCGCGGACGAAGGCGCGAAATTTCGATGAGCTGAGATGGAGGGTCTCCGTCTCTTCGTCGGCACGCGCATCCGTTGCGTACACAGTGTTCGGCGAGAAGCCTTCCGCACCAAACGTTTCGCCCGCAGTTGCTATCCATGGAACGAAACCGCGCCCAGCGCGAACTCTGCTGCGCAGAACCACGCGGCCATGCAGCACCACGAAGATGCCGTCTGCGCTGGTGCCGCGCTCGTAGATCTGAAAGCCGGAGGGCCATGAAGCGCGTGCCGCATAACCCGTGAGCGCGACACGCTCGGCATCAGACAGTCTGTTGATCGTCAGTTCATTTGGTTCTTGCATGTGCGCCGCCGCGTTGCTCCTCATGGTGTCTACTGAGCGGCGACGCAATACACGGGCCTATTCTCGCTGTCCGCTGCTTCGACGTGGTGCTTACCCGACATCATGTGCGTGAGTGACACTGCGTGTTTTTGTCCGCGAGTTGTACATTTGCGTTCGACTACATCAGCGCTGCACGAGCGGCGGCGAGCGCGCGCGTCGCGAGATCGAAGCGCTGCGCAAGATCGGTGAGCTCGCTCTTCGTCAACTGCTCATCGTTCGCGCGCATGGCTTCGTTCACGGACGGAAAAACCATGTTCGCGTATCCGTTGTCCTCGTCGGCCACGTAAATCAGGTTGCGGTACCAGGGTCGCGTGCGCAGTCCTTGAGGGCGAGCGAGCGCGCGCTCCACCTGCATGAGTGCCGCGTTTACAGCCAGCCGGTGTTCGCGCGTTGGTGCGCCGTTGGCAAGCGCGGCATCGCGCGCTGCGGCGAAGGCAGTTGCCTCCTGCTCCATCCGTCCAATCGCAGCGCCTAACGCCGTCGTGCCGCCACTCCACTTTTTCGCGCCGAGTGATCGGTCCATCGCCGGGAGATAGCGCTGCATGGTGCGAGCGAACTCCACATAGTCATACGGTAGAATATCGGCGTTCGCGATGCGCAGCAGCATTGCGGCGCCGATGCGTGCCGCCGTCGCGTGATAGGCGAACGTGGAGTCACCGAACTTCGACATCCACGTGAAGTCGTCGTATTGCGAATGGTAGACGCCGCCCGCTCCACCAAATCCCCACTCTGCGATAGGAATACCGAGGTGGTTGTAGAAGCCAGCGAAATCGGAGCCGCCACCTGGATCTCCCATCGCCGGCTCTGCGGTATCGGCGACAGCAGCGTAACGACGCCATTCGGCGTACACACTTCCCTTTCCGCTCGGATCCGGAACTACTCGCGCGATATCGCGCAGCGTTGCTCTCAGCGACGGCGATCCACCGCCGCCAAAGCGCGCACCTTGTGCGGCGACGTCCTGGTTCAGGTACGCGACGCCTCCACGCATGAGGCGCAGCGAATCATCCTCGACGTATTCAGAGGAACCCATCAACCCCCACTCTTCTGCGTCCCACGTCGCGAAGATGATCGTTCGCTTTGGATGATGTCCCGCCTTTACGGCTTCAGCCACGGCGCGTGCTGCTTCGAGCACACTCACGGTGCCGCTGACATTGTCCGCTGTGCCTGGTCCCCATCCATCGCGATGTCCACCGACCATCACGATCTCCTCGGGGAATTCGGAACCGCGAACGATTCCGAA
This sequence comes from bacterium, assembly GCA_040003345.1. Taxonomy (GTDB): domain Bacteria; phylum Gemmatimonadota; class Gemmatimonadetes; order Gemmatimonadales; family Gemmatimonadaceae; genus AG11. The sequence goes on along the minus strand of JBDUCR010000455.1, from coordinate 18,823 downwards.
CGTGTCGAAGATCGGTTTCGTGCCGTGCGTCGCGCGATCATCAGCAACACGAACGCGCGCCTGTACGGAACCAGCGCCTCCGATGTGATAGCGAAACGGCAATCCACCCTGCCAGCCCTGCGGCACTTCTTTGCCATGCAATCCGTCGAGCAGCTCGCTGGCGTTGCCATACGAGATAGGAACTACCGGAATGTGCGGGATCGTCATCTGCGCTTGCGTGAGCCGCGGCGCTCCCGGTTTACTTGCATATCCAGGGGTTGCTGGGTCGCCAGCACCGTTGAACACACTCCCTCGCTGCACACCGTTGCTGTTGCGCATCGGGCCCTTCGGATAGACGTCGCCATTGACGAAGCCATCCTGCTGCGGATCGCTGTAGATCAAGAGCGCGGTCGCTCCATTCTTCTCGGCTTCACGCGCCTTGATGCCGCGAAATGACCGGCCGTATCGCGCGACAGCGATCTTTCCTTTCACGGAAACGTGGAGCGAATCGAGCAAGGCGTAGTCTTCGATCAGACCGTAGTTCACGTAGACGATATCGCCCGTCACGTCACCCGCGCCGCTGTGACCATTGACCGTTAGATACTGTGCGAGCGCCGATGTCGGATCACCAGGCACAGGCGGCTCGGCAAGTGAAAGCGTCTTCGGGCGCGGCGACACCCGCCATACCTGCACGGCCGTCGGATGTGGAATGAAGACGTCGTACTGCCGCACTTCAGTTTCGAGGCCCATCGCCTTCATCTGGGCAATGACATAGTCGCGCGTGCGGGCCTGCGCTGCCGTACCCGCGACGTGTGTCTCGACCGAGAGCGCCTTGGAATGCGCGCGTGCGCGCGCAGCATCGGGTCGCGCGATTGCCTGCGCCTCGATTGCACGCTCGGCGGTCGCGTTGCCGGGAGCGTATCCCGGTGTCGCGGGACTCTGAGCGCCAGCGTGCGAACCCCCAATGAGAAGCAGTGTGAGGGTGCAGCGAACCAACGAAGGACGGAAGTGCATGATGCTCGGTGTGAGTGTGATTGGCGTGTACTTCGTGTGCAATTGGGCGTGTGCTTAGCGGCTCATCGCTTCACGGATACCGGTGATGACGAACTGCACGGCGATTGCGGCGAGCAACAGACCCATGATGCGCGTCATCACGCGAATGCCTGTCTGCCCCATGCGTATGACGAGACGTTCAGCCAGATGCAGCGTGATCCACGAGATGAGCAGCGTAACGATGATCGAAGCATAGACGACGAACGTTTGTGAAGTGCCGCGCGCCTGTCCGGACAACACCATGATGGTCGAGATTGCTCCAGGACCAGCGAGCATTGGCATCGCGAGTGGCGTGAGCGCCACGTCCTCTTTAGCCTGGCCCTCTGTGATCTCCGCTATTCCTTCCTGCGTAGAACGATTGCCGCGCAGCATGTCCATTGCGACGAGCCACAGAATCAGTCCGCCGGCAATTCGAAATGCAGGCATCGTGATGCCGAACAGTCCGAAAATGCGACTTCCCGCTGCTGCGAACACGACGAGAATGATCGCCGCCGCAACGCAGGCGCGGCGCGCAGTCACCTGACGATGCTTCGTGGTCTGGCCCTGCGTGATAACGAGATACGTCGGCACCACGGCAATCGGGTCCACGATGAAAAGGACCGACGCGAACGTGACGAGCGTAAACTGTCCGATGTCGTTCACCTCAGTCGTACTCGCTCATGGCGGCAGCAATCGCGGCGCGCAACCTGCGCTCGCGATCCGGCCCTTCACTCACCGTCGCCGCGAGTGAGCCGAAGAGTCGCAGCATTTCGTTTTCGAGAAACGGCTCGCGATCACGCATGCCGAGCGCGTCGAGCGAATGCTCGGCGAGTGCGCGGAGCAGCTTTCTCGTGTCGTCGTCGAGCGCTGACAGCGTTGGTGGTGAGGCTGGTGGCCGTTGTGGCGCTTGCTCGCCGTGGCGAGTTCGGGCCTCGATCATTGCCGACATCGGCGCCAGGCTGACGACGAACGATCCAGCCGTGTGCTCGCTGAAGGCCGCAACGACGCCTTTGCGCTCCAGCTCACGGAACACGCGAATGCTCGCTTCGCGGACGACCGAGACGCCACCCTCACTGTTGTTGCCACGGCCAGTGATGATGAGAACCTCGCCCGAGTGCTGCGCCTGATGTTGACGCAGCCAGTTGTCGACACGCTGAGCAGCTTCACTCGCCGTAGGCAACAGCGTCCTGAGATTGAGCGTGCGCGATGCGCCGAAGTGCACCTCGTCAAAGGCTTGTTGCAGTCCTTGAAGGCCCCGGACGCGACGCTCCGTCATCAGCCGCACTTATGGGTGAGCGACATTCTGGAGTGCCGCATCGAGCACGCGACCGTCGAGCTTTTCAGTCGGCGGAATGCCAGCGATGCGCGCGAGCGTCGGCGCCATATCGGCGACCAGCGCGCGCTCGGCGTAACGCCCTTGCTTGATCCACGGCCCGTAGAAGATCACCGGCACATGCGCGTCATTGTCGTATGGAATGCCGTGCTCGGCGATTCGTGCTTCGCTCGGGTATGCGCCTTCCACGGGCGTGAGCACCAGCTCGATTTGTGTATCGAGTGGAATCGTGTGTACCCAGCGACGTGTCACGGCGTCGTCGATCGTGTCCTTCTTCGCGAGATCGCGAACGAGATCGGTGCGCGCGATACCAGGAGTCGCACGAAGTGCGGCGGCGAAACGAGCGAGAATGGCGTCGGGATTCGCGTTGGTGCCTGCGAATGCTCTTCGGTTCACGTGGACGGCTGCGCCGTCGAGCCAGATTGCCGTGGTATCCACCTGCGCAGCACGAAGCGCCGCGCGAAGACCTCCCACGGCGGGCCGTAGATCGTAGCGAGCGATCGCCGGCCGGCCAGTACGCTTCGCAACGAGTTCCGGAAATGACGTGACCCCGTGATCGGCCGTGAGCGCGAACACGATCGAGCTCGAGTCGCGAATCTTGTACAGCGAATCGATAAATGCGCCGAGGCTGCGGTCGAGGTGGAGGATGTTGTCGTGCTGCTCGCGCGAATCTGGCCCGTACCGATGACCGATGTAGTCAGTGGCGGAGAGGGAGATTGCGAGAATATCCGTCGACGTACCGGCACCGATGGAGAGCTCTCGCACTCCCTGCAATGCCGTAGCGAGCGTCAGCTCGTCCATCCAGGGCGTATACGGCAGCTCCGCCGCAGCACGTGCCGTATCGGTGGGCATGACATGCGGGAACGTGAAGTTCATTCCCGCGTTCTCCATCGGCTCGCTGTCGGGCTCCGCGTACGAGCTTGCAGGAAGAAGGAGATTCCACATCTGACCCGCAAACTTCTGCGGCGTGCGTCGCGCATTGATGCTGCGAATCCAGCTGGGCAGCGTGTCGGCATAGTAGCGGCTCGTCGTGAATTCACCGTTCGACGTCGCGTACCAGAAGACGTTTTGTTTGGCGCGCCCCATGGGCAGAATAGCCCCGCGATCTTTCCGGGAAACAGACAGGCCGCGCGACTGCGCATCACGCGTGCGCAACCAGTCCATCAGTACCGAGCCGCGAAAGCGGTATGGCGACGCGGGCGCATCACGCGATGTGAGGAGAGGTGTCTGAGGATCCAGCACGCCGGTTGCATTGCTCACAATACCGGTAGAGCGCGGAAAGCGCCCCGACATTGTGACGGAGTGGCCGGGCGCAGTTTCGGTGTTGGCGTGATCCTGAAATGCGTTCGTGAAAAACGCACCGTGTTGCCCAAATCGCTTGAGGCCGCCGGTCAACTGTGTGCTCCATCGATCGACGTAGTCCGATCGCATCTGATCGACAGTCAGAAAGACAATCAGCGTCGGACGCTCATGCGCGGCGGAGGCGCGCGCCTGTGCCGCGATTTCCTGACCGAAAGCGACGGTGCAGCTCAGAGCGGCGACCACTGTGGCAACGCGTCGCATCGATGGTAGGGTTAGAGAATGAGAAGCCAGCTTGGCGGCAAGGCCCTCGCGCCCACACGATGCGAGGGCCGCGCGTAGACAGGGAATCTACATCACGGCCCTCGTGTCTCCATGAGTCCAGCACAACACGATCAGGCGGCGAGAACGACATCCTCGTGCACGAGGGTTTTCGCGAAGCAGATCTCATTGCACGCGAAACGCCGCGCACAGCCGAGGCAGTCACGGCGAATCTTTTCGGGGTAGCGTGCGCGATCGACGCGAAGATACCCGATGGCCGAGAAGAACGCTGGCTGCAGAGTGAGCGCGAAGACGTCGTAGATGCCGCGCTTACGCGCGAGCTCCTCGACCGCATTGACGAGCGCGCGACCCAACCCCTTGCCGTGTGCATCCTCGGACACTGCGATCGCCGCGATCTCGGCCACACTGGGTGAGTATTCCTTGAGCGCACCGCACCCAATCAGCTCGCCGGCGGTATTTTGCACGACGACATAGTCATCGATGGCGAGCGCGATCATTTCCGGTGATCGTCTCAGCATCTGCCCTTCATTTGCGTAGGCGTTGTTCAAGCGCGAGATCGCCACGGCGTCCTGCGGCCGGGCGCGGCGCACGAACAGGTCAGGCGCCATCAGAGCACTTCCTCGAGAATCTGCAAACCGCGCGCGAGCTCTTCCTGCGTGGACACCAGGGGCGGCAGCATGCGTACGGTATAGTCGCCGGCTGAGCAGACGAGCAGGCCGCGGCTGAGCGCTTCGCTCACGACGTGGGCGGACGTGCCCATGACGTCGATGCCCCACATGAGTCCTGCACCGCGCACCTGCCGAATGCGACTCGTCCGATGCGCGATCTCGCTGAGCTGTTTGCCGAACCACGCACCCGTGGTACGAACGTGCTCGAGCAGCTTCGGATCGGAGAGCCGCTCGAAGACGTGCAGCGCCACGGACGCGATGAACGGTCCGCCACCGAACGTCGTACCATGATCACCTGGCTTCACTGCGGCGGCGATCTCGTCGGTCATGAGGATCGCACCCATCGGTAGTCCGCCGGCAATGGGCTTCGCGAGCGTGACCATGTCCGGCTCGATGCCCGCTTGCTCGTACGCGAACAACGTTCCGGTGCGTCCGAGCCCGCATTGAATCTCGTCGAGGATGAGTGCGATGTTCCGCGCCTTCGTGATCGCGCGCAGCTCCTTGAGGAATCCAGGATCGAGCACGCGCACACCACCTTCGCCCTGCACCGGTTCGACGATGAGTGCGGCGACCGTATCTTCGCTCAGCGCGGCGTCGAGCTCGTGGAGATCGCGCTCGAAGATCGACACGCCGGGCGTCAGCGGGCGAAATGGAAGTCGATACGACGGACGGTCCGTCGCGGCGAGCGTTGCGAAGAGACGGCCATGAAACGCACCGCGCAGTGCCACGATCTCGTGCTTCGCTTCGCCGAGGTTACGCGCCCAGCGACGCGCGAACTTGAAGGCGCCTTCGTTGGCCTCCGCGCCGGAGTTGCAGAAGAACACCTTGTCGGCGAATGACTTCGAGACGAGTGCGGCGGCGAGTTGCTCGCCAGCCGATGTGCTGTAGAGATTCGACGTGTGAATCAGCCCGTCGGCCGCAGCATGCATTGCCGCCTTGAGGCCCGCGTCGTCGTAGCCGAGCGCGTTCACCGCAATGCCCGCCACGAAGTCGAGGTACGGCTTTCCCTCGGCGTCATAGAGGTAGACGCCACTGCCGCGCACGAATTCCACCGGCGCGCGTTTGTAGGTTCCGAGGATTGGACTCGTCATGGCTGGAGGAAGCCCGGCGCTCGCCGGTTGTGCCTCAGAAGTCGTGGACGGTGTCATTGAAGTCGCGGTTGGTGCCGTCATGCGCATACGCTCCCCACTCGAGTCAACACGGTCCCACGATCGAGTTGCTCGATCGCAGCGATGTCAGAAATTCGAACGCGCTCTACACCACCTTCCAGTGCCGCGAGCGCGGCTTGCAGCTTGGCGCTCATTCCGCCCTGTGCTGTTCCGTCGTCGATGAAACGTTGTGCATCCTCCGGTGCGAGCATCGAGACGAGCGCACCGTCTTTCATTACGCCGGCGACATCGGAGACGAGGAGCAGCTCGGTCGCCTCGAGTGCGACTGCAATGGCCGCCGCGGCGTCGTCGCCGTTGACGTTGAGCGTTGGGCCCACGCTTGGGTCGAGACAGCAACTCACCGGGGATATCACCGGCATATAGGAGCTGGCGAGCAGAAGCCCGAGCAGAGGCGTGTTCACGCGATCGGGCACGCCGACGAACCCGAACTGCTCGAAGTTGAGCGGCGAGGCGACGATGAGGCATGCATCCTCGCCTGAGAGCCCAATCGCCGGCACCCGTTCCGCGACGAGAGCGCTGACCAGTCGCTTGTTCGCCGAGCCGGAGAGCGCCATACGAATGATGTCGATGTCGGACTGGCGGGTAACTCGGCGACCGTCCCTGAATTCCGCTACGACGCCGTAGAGGCGTTGCAGCGTCGAAACTTCGTCGCCGCCGCCATGGACGACGACGAGTCCATCGGGCGTCGGGCGGCGCGCGGTAGGAAACCCGGAACGATGCGCGGCAGCGAGTGCCTTGATGAGCGCAGGGTCCGATTGTGGGCGTCCACCAACCTTGATGACGCGCGTCATGCGGGCAGCCCCAGCTCTTCGCTGATGTCGCACATCAGATTGGCATTCTGCACCGCCTGACCGGCAGCGCCTTTCACGAGGTTGTCGATTGCTGACGTGACGAGCAGCGTTGGCGCGCGCATGCCTGCGATCATCGTCGCAGTCATTCGAACGACATTGCGTCGGACGACCTCACTCAGAGTCGGTTGCTGGTCTACTACTTCGATGAACCGCTCGTTGGCGTATGCATCACGAAATGGCGCGAGCGCGTCGACGAGCGGAGCAACGAGCGGCACGGTGATGGTCGAAAGAATTCCGCGCGCCACGGGAAGCAGGTGCGGCGTGAACACGAGCTCCGCACTGCCGCCGAGGGTGGCAATCGTCGCCGTCATCTCTTTCAGGTGCCGGTGACTGTTGCCGGCGCCGTACGCGCGATAGTCGTCAGCGACTTCGGCGAACAACAATTCGCGCTTCGGTGAGTTGCCTGCTCCGCTTACGCCACTCGCCGAGTTGGCGACGATGGTAGCGTTCGGCGCAACGAGTCCGGCGTCGACCAGTGGCTTGAGCGCGAGCAGAATTGACGTGGGGTAGCAGCCGGGATTCGCGACGATGTCGGCGACCTTGATTGCCGAGCGTGTCGCCGCACCAAGCTCTGGCATGCCGTAGATCGCGCCGCGCTCATCTGCGCCGTTGCCTGGACGGAGGTCGCTCGACAGATCGACCACGCGGGCGCCGGCGGCGCGTGCACGTTCAACCCATGGAAGTGAGGCACCGTGTGGCAGAGCGCAGAACACGATTGCGGCATCGCCAAGTGGTGCGTCGTCTGTCGCGGTGAAGCTCACGTCCTGACGACCAATGCGCACAGTCTGGCCGCGCTGCTCGTTCGCCGTTGCAAAGGCGAGCGAAAAACGCGGATGTTGCGTGATGAGCGCACAAAGCTCGCGGCCGGCGTATCCGCTGGCGCCGAGAACACCGACGGGGATTCTATTCACACCATAATGCATAATCATGCATTCACCTCTGGTCAATGCCTGCTTTCGGCCCATCACCTCCTTGTGTAGTATGGGCGAACCTACCGGAGGATCGATGACCAAGAAGCAAGTGCGCCAAGCAGCCATTCGTGATCTGGTGACAGCGCACGTGGTAGCGAGCCAGGAAGAGTTGCGACAGCTGCTCGCGGGACGCGGAATGGACGTCACACAAGCTACGCTGTCCCGCGACCTGCGCGACCTTGGGTTGGCACGGGTATCAGACGAAGACGGCGTGCGCTACGTGCTTCCTGAATCACTCGGTGACGACGAAGGTAAGCCATTGTTGGCAACCCTGTTACCTCAACTGTTCTCGCGCATCAACGGCGTCGGTGAGCTGATCGTGCTGCACACCGTCCGGAGCGGCGCTCAGCCAATCGCCGAAGCCATCGATCAGGAGGAGTTCGCGGAGGTCTTGGGCACCATTGCGGGCGACGACACGATTCTCATCGTCACCCGGTCGAACGAGGCCCGTTTGCTGCTCACCCAGCGACTGCTCACCCTGGCTGGTGAAAGCTGAACCACGGCGCCGTTCGTATTGAAGGACCTTCAAGGGTTGACGAGGGTACGCATTCTGTGTAAATATGCATGAGTTCTGCATAATCTTTACTCAGGAGCGCTCCATGCCCCGCACCATCGTTCTGGCGTATTCCGGCGGCCTCGACACCTCGATCATCGTCCCTTGGCTGCGCGAGCACTACGATGCGCGCGTGATCTGCGTCGCGGCAGACATTGGGCAAGGTGCGGACGAACTGCGCGGCGTGCGTGAGAAAGCCTTGGCGTCTGGCGCCGAAGAGTGCTTCGTCGAAGACCTGCGCGAAGAGTTCGTGCGCGACTTCATCTTCCCTACGCTCCGCGCTGGCGCCGTCTACAATCGGAAATACCTGCTCGGCACGGCGATGGCCCGGCCGCTCATCGCGAAACGTCAGGTGGAGATCGCACATCGTGTCGGCGCTGACGCGCTCGCGCACGGATGTACGGGCAAGGGCAACGATCAGGTTCGCTTCGAGATGACGTTCGCTACGCTTGCACCAGAACTTCCTGTCATCGCGCCGTGGCGTGAATGGGATATTCGCAGTCGCGAGGACGCTATCGACTACGCTACGGCGAAAGGCATTCCGATCGCCGCAACGAAGGAAAAGATCTTTTCGCGTGACGCCAATCTCTGGCATCTCTCACACGAGGGGGGCAACCTCGAAGATCCGAACTCGGCGCCCAGGCCCGACATGTTCATGCTGACGACGGAGCCATCCCAGGCGCCCGATGTCGCTGAAGATGTCGTAATTGGATTCGACAAGGGCACGCCCGTCTCCGTGAATGGAAAGGCGCTCGGGCCGTTCGCGCTTGTGTCCGCACTCAACGCGATCGGCGGAAAGCACGGCGTCGGACGTATTGATCTCGTCGAAGATCGCATGGTCGGCATGAAGTCACGCGGTGTGTACGAGACGCCGGGCGGAACGCTGTTGTACGCCGCGCACTCCGAGCTCGAGCAGCTCGTTCTCGATCGTAAGACGCTCGCGGCAAAAGACCTCATCGCGCCACGCTACGCGGATCTCGTGTACGAGGGTCGCTGGTGGACCACCGAGCGCGAAGCCTACGATGCATTCGTCAACGTTACGCAGGAGCGCATCACCGGTACCGTGACGCTGCGTCTGTACAAAGGCGGCCTCCAGGTCGTTGGCCGCTACAGCGAGAATGCGTTGTACGACGAGCGCTTCGTCACGTTCGGCGAAGACGACGTCTATCAGCAGAGCGATGCGGCAGGTTTCATTCGTCTGTTCGCGCTGCCCGCTCGTGTTCGCGCCATCAGGGATCAGGAGCTCGCCGCGGCGAAGGCTGCCGAAGCAGGAACAGCTGTGGAACCGACACCCGTTGCAGAGTTGGTTGGTGTCTGACGTGACGACGCCGGCAGTCGAAGAAAAGAAATCGCACAAGCTGTGGGGTGGGCGCTTCGGCGCTGGCCCCACGGCCGCGTTCGACGCACTGAACAATTCCATCGGCATCGACTTCCGTCTCTGGCCGTACGACATCCGGCTTTCCAAGGCGTGGGCAGTCGCGCTGTGGGGCGCGAACGTTCTCACGCTCGACGAGAGCAAGGCGCTCGAACGGGGACTCGACGCCGTTGCGGCGCGCCTCGATGCCGGTGAACAGCCACAGGCGTCGGACGAAGACGTGCACACGCTCATCGACCGCTTGCTCCACGAAGAGGTGGGCGACGTCGCGTCCAGGTTGCACACTGGTCGCAGTCGCAACGATCAGGTTGCGACGGCGACGCGGCTCTGGACGATGGATGCAACGCAGCGCCTCGACAGCGCCGTTCGGATGCTGCAGCAGGCAATGCTCGATCAGGCCGAGACGATCGAGACGGCCTTGATGCCCTCGTATACGCATCTGCAGCGCGCAATTCCCGTTTCGGCCGCGCACTGGATGCTCGCACACTTCTGGCCACTCGAACGCGACCGCGCGCGACTCAAGGCAGCGCAGAAGTCGGCCGCCGTTCTCCCGCTCGGCTCGGGCGCCGTTGCGGGCTGCGCCTATCCGATCTCCCGCGTGCTGCTGCAGGGCACGCTCGGCTTCGACGCAATTTCTCCGAACTCGATCGACGCTGTGAGCGATCGTGATTTCATTGCCGAGGTGCTGTTCACGGCGACGATGATCGGTGTGCATCTGTCACGTCTCGCGGAAGATCTCATCATCTACGGCTCGAGCGAGTTCGGCTTCGTGCAGTTTGGCGAAGGGTACACGAGCGGGTCGAGCATGATGCCGCAGAAGCGAAATCCCGATGCGCTCGAATTGGCGCGCGGTTCGGCTGCACGGATGCTTGGCAATCTCACCGCATTGCTCGCCACGCTGAAGGGATTGCCGACCAGCTACAACAAGGATCTCCAGGACGACAAGCGTACGTTGTTCGACGCGACCGACACCTTGTTGCTCGTGCTTCCCGCCGTCTCCGGCGCACTGGCCGAGTGCTCGTTTCGTCGCGATCGCATGGAGGCGGCGCTGTCGAGCACGATGATGGCCACGGATCTCGCTGACTATCTCGTGAGAAAGGGTGCGACATTTCGCGAAGCGCACGGCGCAGTGGGCAAGCTGGTCCGCGAATCGGAGACGACGCGTGTCGAGATGCATGCGCTTCCGTTTTCGTCGTTCGCCAGCGCGCATCCGCTCTTCGCGGAAGATGTCAGCGATGCGCTAAGTCCCGCACAGTCTGTGATGCAGCGCGAAGTAGAGGGTGGTACCGGACCGTCGGCAGTGCGTGCGCAGATTGATGCAGCACGCACCGCGCTGTTGCCTCCCCCGACGCCGCGCTCGACGAACGCGGTGTAGGGTTGGGTGTTCCGCTGTCGATCCGCTAGAACCCGAGCTTCACGTCGGTGAGCGAGAGCGAGAGTGAGAAGCCGGCGAACTTCGACTCCATCCGCACGAGCATGCGCCGCGCGTCGTCGCTGATCCACAGCTCGGCTTGTCCGTCTTCGGCGAAGATGCCGTTCGCACGAATCGTCGGACGCACGACGACGGTCGGGTACCGCCCGGACGGCACCTCGACCGTGTCGCGCCGGATTGCCCGGATGACTACCGGGTTCCGATCGGGCTTGAAGTACTGTTGGAACTCGCGCGTCTGCCCGACAGGGACGCGCACCGTTCTGATGAAGTAAATGAACGACCCTTCGTCCAGCGGTAAATCCACACTCGCCATCAGCGTGTCGTCGTTCTCGCGATACTTCCGCTCCTCGGGAAAAATCTCGTAATGCCGATTTCGCGTGTATCGCCCTTCGCGAATCTCTTGCACATGACGCCGCGATGCAAGCGTCAATGTATCGATCCAGCTATCGTATCGATCGTGAACGCGGAGTAGCGGGAGCCCTCCATCGATCGTGAAGACGAGGTGAAACGTCGGACGACCACGCACGTCCTCGATTCCCGCCACACTCATTCGCGCTGTTCCGACGGGAATCTTTCCGAACCTCACCTTGTACGTCAGCTCTTCACCAACGCTGAACGGCCGCAACCCGCTCTCCGTGTGCGCAGTCGGTTGCGACATCGCATTCGCCGACACGAGAACACAGCCAATGCACGCGAGTGCGATTCGGAATGACAAGCGACGCACCCACGCACGACCACGCGTCGTCACACTGATTTAACTATGCGTGGCGAACACGTGTGTCTTTCCGTCCGCGCTGAACGCAATGACGTCGTAGCGATCTGCTCGTCCCGGCATCTCCATTCCCGGCGAGCCGCTCGGCATTCCGGGCACGGCAAGCCCGAGCACTCCCTTCGGTGTCGTGGACAGGAGACGCTTCACGTCGGCAGCGGGTACATGTCCCTCGATCATATACTTGCCTGCGACTGCGGTATGACATGAGCGAAGCGCGACGGGAATGCCGAGGCTGTCCTTGAGCGAGTTCATGTCGCTGCGATCGTTCGCGATCGGCGCGAACCCGTTTGCAGCGAGATGCGCCACCCACTTCTTGCAGCAGCCGCACGATGGATCCTTGTAGACCGTCACCGCAATGGGCGCTTCAGTCGCGCGTGCGAGCTTCGGCAGTAACGCGCCCGCAGCCGCAGCACCGGCAAGCGTACGCAGCATCGACGCGCACCAGGTGCGTCGCGTGATCATCGTGTCGTGACTCATCTGCTCCTCTCTGGTTGGCGTCGTGCGCCCTACCTCCGACGACTATTCTACTGCTCGAACAGAGTATGCTCTTCAACAAGCTCGACCCCAACTGGCGTCGCGATCTTGCTTCGGCGCACACGCTTTTTCTGGGAATACAATTCCGCGTCCGCGCGCTCCATCGCGTCACGCAAGGGCAGGGCCGGATCCAGCTGACTCGCACCTACACTTGCTCTGACGACATACGGCAGATTGGCGGGCGACTGCGCTGCAATCGCCGCGTCGAGCCGTGAGCTGATCAGCCGCGCCGCTTCATCACCACCGTCTATCATCAGCGCGACAAACTCATCGCCGCTCCAGCGTGCGACAACATCGGTCTCGCGAAAGATGCTCCGCAGTGCGCCAGCAACGATCTTGATCGCCGTGTCGCCGGCAGCATGACCGTGCTTGTCATTGATCTGCTTCAAGCGGTCGAGGTCGGCGAACACCAACAGTGGTGTGCGTCCATGACGACGTGCGCGCGCCAGTTCCTGTTCGGCGAATAGTGTGAACGCACGACGGTTCTGCAGCCCCGTGAGCTCATCTACCAGGGCCAGAGCATGCAAGTCGCGCTCGTAGCGCAGCTGTGCGGTGATGTCGCGCGCGAGAAGTACCATTGCCGGCCGGTCGTGATAGACACACGGGCTCGACGCCACTTCGACGTCGACGACGCTTCCGGTAGCGTTGAGCATCCGCGCGCGCACACGAGGTGCTCGGTCGGTCGCAAGCACCGGACGATCGCCGCTCACTTCGGCGAACGCTGATTGCGATTCTGGGTGAACATAGTCTACGACCGGTTTTCCAATGAGCACCTCCTCGGACTCCAACCCTAGCAGCTCGGCCGTAGCTGGGTTGGTGAAGAGGATCGTTCCTCGCGCGTGCACGATCACCGCATCAGGTAGCAGCGCGAGAAGTTGCCGGTAGCGCGCTTCCGTCTCGCGCAGCCCGCGAAGTTGGCGACGCGCGTCGATGCGAGTGTATGAGAGTGCCGCACCGATTGCGGTTGCGATCGCCAAGGCCGCCCAGAGTAGCCAGGTAGGAAATCCGCCACGTTCCGTGCTCACGGCCACATCGGCGGCCTCGCGCGGTACGAGCTGCCACACGATGGGGTCGTCCGCATTGTCCTGATACGTCGTCACGACGCCGGTGACCACAAGGCTGTCAGTTGCACCAACCGTGGCGAGATCGATGGGAGAGCCATGATTCGCCGGCACCCACACCGTCACCGTGCCGTGCGATGTCGAAGATGCGTCTCGTAAGCGGAGCCACTGCCCGCCCTCGCTTCGACCAAGACCCGCAACTCTGCCATGGACCCGAACAAGCTGTCCGGAGTGTTTTTCCAGGATCGAGGGATCGATCGGAAGCTCGCGCGGCAGAATGAGTCGGCGCGGCGCATCTACGATACGAAGGCTGCTGATCACCAGCTCGAGGTTGCCGCGATAGCTCTTGATCGCTCCCGTTGCGACGACGCTGTCGCCCTCGTGCACCTCCGATTGCGGATTGCGCGAGAAGATTCGAATACCGCCGGTCGTGTCCTCGACCGCAACGTCGAATGCACTCGACTGCAGCTTCCCTGAGCTGACCGAGGCGCGTCCCGCGATCGTTACCTCACGATCGATCTGGCGCTGTGCGATGGCGCTCGCGATCGTGCGCACTGGTGCCGACGATTTCGGCGACGCTCCCTGCCCGGTTGCGGGCTGCCGAGGAGCAGCCATCGCACCGATCACGGCGATGGCCAGGATGAACGACCGACCGCTCATAGGTTGTGCAGAATGGGAAGCCGCGACCATCGGCGGCAAAGGAGGCAGGAACTGCTCTTGATCAAGCTAAACCTCCGGAGTCGATCCGTCGATTCTCAGTTCTTCGCACGCGCAGCGGACACAAACGCAAAAAGCTTCGCACGGTCCAGCCTTCCATCCCGACGAACACCGCTGCACACGTCCACACCGAATGGGTTCACGGTCCGCACCGCGTCTGCGACATTGTCGGCGTGCAAGCCTCCAGCGAGGAACAGCGGAACGCCGACAGCGTCGCGGATCGCACGGCTTACGCGCCAATCATGCACTCGACCCGTGCCGCCGAGCTCCTTCACAGTAGCAAATGGATTGCCCGAATCGAGAAGGATGGCGTCGGCACTGGATCCCAGATACACCGCCTCGTCGATCGAGTTGCTGTCACGTACGTGCACCACGGGCATCAACACGATATCCGGATGCCGCTCGCGAACGATTGCCAGCTCGCCATCGGGCAGAGCGTCACAGATCTGGAGCACACTTGGCTGCGCGCCTCTGAGTTGCTCGTCGATGCGGTCAGCCGACAATCTCGACGTCAGCAACACTGTCGCCGCGCGATTACCTACCCACGTGACGATCGACGCGATGTCCTCGTCGCGAATGACTCCGGGTCCACTCGGCATCGCGGACACGAGACCAAGCGCATCAGCACCCGCTTCGAGTGCAAGCTCTGCCTCTTCGACGGATGCAATGCAGCACACCTTGACCCGCACGCGTTGCGATTCGCCGCGCAGAAGATCGGTGCGCTTCACTTCTTCTTCACCGGCACGCCCGCGCGGCACTGCACGCACACCGTCTTCGCGCCAAGGTCGGTGAGCAGTCGTCGAAAGAACGACCCGTGCAGATGGTTGAAGCAGAGAATACGGCGGCAGTTCGTGCACACGCCGCCCTTGATCAGATCGACACGCCCGTGGCATTGATCACAGTCCGTCGACACCTGCGAGCTGCGAAAGATTTCGAATTTTGGCATCGTTTCTACATTATGCGTGTTGCGAGGAGGTTCGCCAAGCCGACGTTACATTGATCCGCGATGGCTTCCGACCACGCGCGCCTCTCCGCTCTGCCCATCGAGCAGGTACTTCCCGCATTGCGTGACGTCCTCGCGATGTCGGCATCGGCGGTGCTGCAAGCGCCGCCGGGAGCTGGAAAGACAACGCGCGTGCCACTCGCGCTGCTGCACGAGCCCTGGTTGCAGAATCGCGTCATCCTGTTGTTGGAGCCACGTCGGCTCGCGGCACGCGCGGCGGCGCGCTGGATGGCAGCAACGCTCGGCGAGCACGTCGGCGCGACGATCGGTTTTCGCGTGCGCGGAGAATCGCGCATCGGCCCCGCAACACGAATCGAGGTCGTCACCGAAGGAGTGTTGACGAGGATGCTGCTCGACGATTCGACGCTCGAGCGATACGGCATCGTGCTCTTCGACGAATTTCACGAGCGCAGCGTCCATGCTGATTTGGGACTCGCGCTCACATTGCAGACGCAAGCATTGCTGCGCCCCGATCTTCGTATTCTCGTCATGTCCGCGACGCTCGACGGCAACTCCGTCTCGAAGCTGCTCGGCGACGCTCCAATCGTGACGAGCGAAGGACGGGGGCATCCTGTTGAAGTTCGTCACCTTCCTGTGCGCACTGGCATGCGCATCGAGGATGCTGTCGTTGCTGCTATTCGCTCAGCACTCGCGCGCGACGAAGGCAGTGTGCTCGCCTTTCTTCCGGGTCAGGCCGAGATACGTCGTTGTCTTGCGGCACTCGAGCGCGGGCCGATGCCCAATGCGGTTCGCGTCCTTCCACTCTATGGCGATCTCTCGCCAGCAGCGCAGGATGCAGCCATTGCGCCGGCACTTTTTGGTGAACGCAAAGTGGTGCTCGCGACGTCGATTGCCGAAACGAGCCTCACCATCAATGGCGTACGAGTGGTGGTTGACAGTGGATTGTCCCGGGTCTCACGATTCTCGCCGCGCACGGGAATGGCTCGACTCGAGACCGTGCGCGTTTCGCGATCGTCAGCGGACCAGCGAAGCGGGAGAGCAGGTCGTACGGCCCCTGGCATCAGCTATCGATTGTGGGCGGTAGAAGAGGATGCGCATCTCCCTCAGCGTGCACGTCCCGATATACTCGAGGCCGATCTTGCATCGCTCGCCCTTGATCTTGCCGCCGCTGGCATAAGTGATCCTTCCGAGCTTCAGTGGCTTGACGCTCCTCCAGCTGCTGCGTTGTCGCAAGCCCGTGCGTTGCTTCGTCAGCTTGGTGCACTCGACTCCGCGCATCGTATCACAGCGCATGGTCGAGACGTGGCCTCGTTCGGCCTGCATCCCAGGCTCGCACACATGCTGTTGTCTGCTCACCGGATTGGGCTTGGTGCGACGGCGTGCGTCGTCGCCGCGCTTCTCGAGGAGCGGGACGTTCTGCGGCGCGATGCTCTGAATTCGGATCCGGATCTGCGTTCGCGCGTGATTGTCGTCGCCGAGACCGGGCGCGATGCCAGTGCTGATGTTGATCGTGATGCCGTGCGCCGTGTGCGTGAACAGAGTCGGACGTGGCGTAGTCAACTGCGTGTGCCTTCCAACGAACGCATCGACGACAACGCAACCGGTCTGTTGCTCGCACTCGCATATCCTGAGCGAGTCGCTCAGCGGCGCGATGGTGCAGGTGATCGCTATCTCCTGCGCAATGGCACCGGAGCGGTGCTTCCCGATCCCGGCGTGCTTGCGAATGCCGCGTATCTCGCCATCGCCGATCTTGACGGACGATCGCCGCAATCACGCATCTATCTCGCCGCACCGTTGGATTCGGGCGAAGTCGAAAACTCGTTCGCAGGCGATGTAGAGATCGAGGATGTCGTTGCGTGGGATGCTGGCGCCGGAGCTTTGCTCGCCGTTCGTCGCGAACGACTTGGCGCCATTGTCCTGCACGAAGGTTCGCTGCGCGCGATGGTTGCCGAAGCAGGCGCTCGCGCTCTTGCTGACGCGATCACTCGTAGCGACGGGCTGTCCTTGTCGTGGAGTGACTCCGCGCAACGGTTGCGTGAACGGGTGGCCTTTCTCCGGTCGCTTGATCCGGTATGGCCTGACTTGAGCGAGCCAGTGCTGCTCGCGACGCTTGACGATTGGCTGTTGCCGCACCTGGTCGGATTGCGACGTCGCGCGGAGGTCGAACGTCTTCCGCTTCATGATTTGTTGCTCGCGATGCTGACGTGGGAGCAGCGACAGGAGGTCGATCGGTTGGCACCAACGCACATCGTCGTGCCAACCGGGAGTCGCATTCCAATCGACTATGGTGATCCACTCGCGCCGCTGATTGCCGTTCGTCTCCAGGAGATGTTCGGGCTCGCGGAGACGCCGCGTATTGCTGGTGGCCGAGTACCCATCACGTTGCACTTGCTCTCGCCCGCACATCGACCGGTGCAGGTCACACGCGACCTCGCCGGATTCTGGCGCTCGTCGTACTTCGACGTTCGGAAGGATCTCCGAGGGCGCTACCCGAAACATGAATGGCCGGAGGATCCATTGACTGCGATCCCAACTCGGAGAGCCAAGCCGAAAGGCCGGTAGGGCAGGTGAGGCGGTAAGACCGCTTAGAACAGAACGCCGAAGGTGATCGGGATGAACTGGTAATTCGTTCCATCGTTCTTGTTGCCAAGCATGACGTGGTACCTGGTTTCGAAGTATGGTGTGAAGCCGACGAGTGGAAAGCGCAGACCGCCTCCGCCGTTGATCCCGAACGCCGTCTTGTCGCCCGCGCTGCCGAGCCCTGTGAAGTTCACTCGGCTGTTGTATAAGCCGATGCCGCCGATGAGATAGGGTGAGCTGGGAAGTGGGCTCAGGCTGAAGACGAGATTCGCCGTGCCCGAGATGATTCGGACGTCGCCGTTGGAGTCCTTCAGATTCAATCCGTTATAGGCGCCTTCCAACCGGAAGCCGACTGGCAGAAGGAGCGGTTTGAAATTCAATCCAGCAGCGACGGTGTAGCCGATATCCGCGACATCGCCAAGATCGCTCATCGGTGCGTTCATTCCGGCAGCGATATTGAGCGATGCCTGCGCACGCGCAGCCAGCGGTGCGGCGAGGAGAATGGTTGCCGCTATTACGGCATGAATGCGAGGGCTCATTCGGTTTCCTTCCATGGTGAAGTAGGCCGTGGAGCGGATTCCATATTTGTGCCAGACGCTGACTGGACGACCCTGCTCGATGGGTGATTTCCGGGGGTCGTGCCAATGGCGGCGGCAACGCCTACTGCGTATTGTTCCTTATTTAAAAGGAATATTCCTGTCGGCACCCTGTTTGAATATATTCCTACATTAATAGGAGAGTATTATGCCGTCATATGATGTTACTATAACAGCACTTGCAATCAGAGCCCCGCACAAGTGGACTGATAACCTCCTATCACAACACTCTATCGCTGACGTCGGTTCGGCACATCGAGGCGTCGCGCGACGCATATCGCACGTAGCGCTTCTGCGAATCGCGCTCATTCGCCAACTCCATGTTCAGCTGGGAATCAGCGTCGCGGACGCCGTGCACTTGGCGGCCCTGTTACTCCATTCTGAGCCGCCCGGTGTCCACGCGAGCGGACAACTCACGCTCACCGTAGATATCGCCGAGCTCCAACGGACACTCGACGAACAACTCGCCCAAGCTCTCGAGTCTGCGCCAGTGCCACGACGTGGACGTCCACCGGCCAAAGTACACACGTGAAATGGGGCGGGGCGTCCATTCGGACACCCCGCCCCACCTCTCGAGCGAGACCGCGAGGACTCAGGCCTTCGAGACGTTCTCGGCCGCGGGACCCTTGGCTCCCTGCACAATGTCGAACTCCAC
>JBDUCR010000350.1:0-2085 GCA_040003345.1 bacterium | reverse complement strand
TTGATGCCGCTCACGTACACGAAGGGCGTGCTCGAGGGACGCATCACGCTCGAGCAGATGTGCGCGAAGCTGAGCAGCAATCCGGCGAAGATCATGGGACTCGCGCCCCGAAAGGGGTCGATCGCGATCGGCGCTGACGCGGACCTCGCGATCATTCATCCCACGCGCACACATACCGTGTCGCCGAGTGCGATGGAGACGAACGCGGACTGGTCACCGTATGAAGGCTGGGAGCTCGCCGGCTTTTCGCGCACGACGCTTTCGCGTGGCGAGGTAATCGTCGACGATTACAAGGTCGTCGGAAAAGAGGGACGCGGACAATGGCTTCCGCGCACTACCGCGGGACTCGCCGGCGCGCGCGCATGAAGCTGGCGAACGAGATCGAGGCGGATTCCCACAGAGTGGACTTCGTCACGACGCACGAAGACCTCTCGCACAGTCCGCTCTGGAATCCCGACCTCGCACCAACGCCACTCAACCGTCGCACCTGGTCCACCTACAACATCGCGGCACTCTGGATCGGCATGAGCGTCGTCATCACGACGTACACGCTCGCCTCCGGCATGATGACGCAGGGTATGACGTGGTGGCAGGCGATGCTCACCATTCTGCTCGGCAATACCATCGTGTTGATTCCGATGGTGCTCAATGCACACGCCGGCACGAAGTACGGCATCTCTTTTCCAGTGCTGTGCCGAGCTGCGTTCGGCGTGAAGGGCGCGAACGTGCCGGCGATTTTGCGCGCAGTCGTCGCGTGCGGATGGTTTGGCATTCAGACGTGGATCGCGGCGCTGGCACTCAACACGTTGTTCGCAGCAGCGTGGCCAGGCTGGACGTCGTTATCGGGCGGAATCGTCATCGCGTTCGCGCTCTTCTGGCTGCTGCAGATCGCGATCATCGCGGGCGGTATCGAGAGCATCAAGCATCTCGGCAGTGCGGCGGCGCCGGTGCTCATCACCGGCAGCACGATCCTGCTCTTCTGGGGAATTCGTCATGGCGGCGGACTCGCACACATTCTCTCCGAATCGTCGCGGCTGCAGGGCGAGAGTGCGCGTCCGTTCTGGACGATCTTTCCTCCCGCGCTCACGGCGGCCGTCGGTTACTGGGCGACGCTGAGTCTCAACATTCCCGACTTCACACGCTACGCACGGAATCAGAAGTCGCAGATGCTTGGGCAGGCACTTGGGCTGCCAACCACGATGACGGCGTTCGCGTTCATTGGAGTCGCCGTGACGAGTGCGACGATCGTGATCTTCGGCAAGCCGGAGTGGGATCCCGTGGTGCTGGTGACGAAGATTGGCGGAACGGCAGTGATCGTCTTCGCTGCGCTCGTCGTTCTCGCGGCACAGCTGCACACGAACATGGCGGCGAATGTCGTGTCGCCATCGAACGACTTCTCGAATCTCAGCCCCAAGCGCATCAGCTACGTGATGGGTGGTATCATCACGGCCGTGATCGGCATTCTGATGATGCCGTGGAAGCTCTACTCGGATGCTGGCGCCTACATCTTCACGTGGCTCATCGGCTACTCGAGTCTCATGGGTGCACTCGGCGGAATTCTCATCGCCGACTACTGGATCCATCGACGTGAGCAGCTGTCGCTGCCGGATCTGTTCAAGCTGGATGGACGCTATGCCTACACCGGCGGCGTGAACTGGAAGGCGATGATCGCGCTCGTGGTCGCCGTGTTGCCTGTCGTACCGGGTTTTCTGCACGCGGCGTCGACGCCCGGCGGCAATGTGCCGAATCCGACATTGCTCGATCACCTATATCAGTACGCGTGGTTCGTGACGTTCGGGTTGAGCTTCGCGATCTACCTCGTGTTGATGCGAGGCGAGAGGGCCAGTCTGTTCGAGGAACATCGCAACTGGGAAACTCGGGTGGATCGGTGATGTCATCCCGCAGGAGCGGAGCGAGTGTCGGGATCTACTGTGCGTCGGCTGATGGCTTGTTATAATCGCCGCGATGGTAGATCCCGACACTCGCTCGCGTTGCTCGCTCCTGCGGGATGACAGTGAATCGTCGCGTTACCCGTTCCGGTGCGATGACAGTGAATCGTCGCGTTGCCCGTTCCGGTGCGATGAC
>JBDUCR010000312.1:0-2093 GCA_040003345.1 bacterium | reverse complement strand
GGCAGCGGCAGCGACGCCTGAGCGAAGACATACTTCCATCCCTTTGGCGTGCGGACGTAGACGTCGCTGAACCAGAGCTTCTTGTCAAACGACTTCCCGCCCTCGACGCCCTTCTCCCACAGCAGTGCCGTCACGATGGCTGTATTGCCATAGAGACGCACCTGACGCTGCGTGTCCTCCTGATGCTCGTACGTCGCATCCTTCTTACGCGCCGAGTTGAGCAGATCGCTCTTCGTGAACGCTTTGCCGCGTCCAACCACGAGCACAAAATCAGATGCGAGAATGGAATCCATTCCGGCGACGTCGTTCACCTTCACCGCGGCCTGATACTGCTCGTCGAGCTTTGCGACAACAGACGCGTCGTCACTCGTGGCTCCGAGCGGATTACGCACGAGTGCGATCAGCGCGGCGGTGACGACAACGGAGAGTGCAACAGTCCTGAAGGAGCGCATGGTGGCTCTCGATGTGAGGAGGAATGAGTCACGAGACTACTGCGTTCGAGACATCATGGCTCGCCACATTCGGAAGCGGGAGTTGAGGCAATCCGCCTCGGCCCACACTCCATCAATGTCCCGCTTTGCGATCGCCGTTCCGCAACACCAGCACCACAACCAGTGCTGTCAGCAGCGCAGTTGCAGCGCACACCGCCGACGAGACATCGAACGCCCGAGTAAACGCTACTCGCGCCGCGCCATCCAACTCCGCGCCCACCGCATTTGGAAGTCGCTCGGCAACAGACACCGCACCACCCAGCGTGCGACGCGCAATCTCCGCTGCGTCGAACGGGATGCCGCCCGGAACAGCATGCACCATCGCGCTGCGATACACCGCCGTCCCGATACTGCCAAGGATCGCGATGCCGAGCGCTCCGCCCAGCTCCGAGCCCGTTTCGGACAGTGCTGCCGCAACGCCAGCATGTTCGGGCGGCGCAGCACCGACGATCAGGTCCGTCGTCAACGTGAACACTGGAGCGAGACCCAACGAGTAGAACACGAAACCGACCATCATCACGCCAAGCGTGGTCGTCACGCTCATGCTCGCGAGCAGGAGAAACCCGACTGACGCCAACACGAGACCGCCCGCCATGACCAGCGCCGGACGAACGCGCCGCGCAATCACCGGTGATAGCATCGAGCCGACGATGAACGAAAGAAAGACGGGCATCATGACGAGCCCCGCCGACAACGGCGACAGCCCACGCACCAACTGCAGGTACTGTGATTCGAACAGGAAGATGCCGAACGCGATGAAGGTGCCAAGCGTGTACGCACCAAGTGCCACGTTGAACGTGCGAACCGAGAAGAGGCGCAGGTCGATCAGCGGCTCCGCCAACATGCGCTGCCGGTGCACGAACAACGCTCCGGTTACGAGACCGGCGACGATCGACAGCACTGGGATCAGGCTGCTCACGCCCTGCGCAAATTCCTTCACGCCATAGATCACGAGCAGCACAGCCGCGAGTGACATCGCCACACTCAAGAGATCAATCCGTCCCGCGTTCGGATCACGAAATTCCGGCAATAGCGTCGGACCGACGATGAGCAGTAGCACCATCACCGGCACGCCGATGAGAAACACCGAGCCCCACCAGAAGTGGCTGAGCAGCGCACCGCCGACAAGCGGGCCAATCGCTCCGCCGACGGAATAGCTGGTAACCCACACACTGATCGCGACCGACCGCTGCCGCGCATCGACGAACATATTGCGAATGAGCGAGAGCGTCGACGGTGCGAGCGTCGCACCCGCGATACCGAGTATGGCGCGCGCCGCGATCAACATTGGCGCACTCGTCGAGAACGCGGCGAGCACCGACGCGGCACCGAAAGCAGCGGCGCCCATCATCAGCAGTCGCCGGCGTCCGATGCGATCGCCAAGCGTCCCCATGGTGATCAACAGTCCTGCGAGGACGAATCCGTAGATGTCCACGATCCACAACAACTGCGCACTCGTGGGCTTGAGATCCTGACTCATTCGCGGTATCGCGAGATTCAATACGGTCAGGTCCATCGAATAGAGAAGGCACGGCAGCGCAATCACGCCGAGCCCGATCCACTCACGTCGCCCAGCCTTCGGTGACACGTTCATCAAGCCCT
>JBDUCR010000353.1:0-6959 GCA_040003345.1 bacterium | reverse complement strand
CGCGCTCGAAGCTCGCGGCGGGTGGCAGGGAATTGTCCCGTGATGATGCGTCCCATGTATGGGCTCGTGGATCAGGAGCGCGTTGATCGGCTCGGGTAGGAGCACCTATACGTCAGCGGCCCTTCAGCCAAGGCGAGAGATCCACGTACCAGATGTTGATTAAGCCGTTGTCCCATGCATGTATGCGCTGCACGTCGCGCTTCGCCGCATCGTTGCTGCGCGGATACCTGATCGGTGTAGTCCGGTCACTGCTGAAATACAGCGTGTGATGATCCGATCCTAATCGCGCTTCCGTCTCATCGGACGACTGGATGCTATCGGTGAGCGCGAGGTGTATGGGCTCGCCCCAACATCCGGCGGTTTGAAACGCGATGAAGAGCTCATGGCGTGCGCCGACGACGGGTGTGCGAGTCGACGGGAACACAATGAATGACTCGTCTGGTGCCACGACCGGATCAACGTCGGACCATGTGCCGTCGCTGAACGACAACTGCTTTGGCTCTTCGTACGTGCCATTCCGGTATTGGGCGCGGTACAGGTGGAACTTGGTCGTCATCGTCGCCTCCATGAAATAGAGACTGTGGTCGTTGACGATGGCCGGTGCAAAGATCGCCGTGCCCCGATTGACTGTTGGCGGCAACCGCACAGGCGTTCCCCAGCCGGAGCGGCGACGATCGACCTTCCAGAGATTCCCTCCGCTCCCTTTGTAGACGTGCCCTCCCCACGTGCCATCCAGCGTCGCTCCGCCTTCAGCGGTGGGGCGGTTGGACGCAAAAATCAGGAACGAGCCGTCGGGAGACATCGCCGGTTCCCCGTCGCGCCATCGTCCTGAAAACGAGGCGATCTCCGGCATCGACCATCCTCCCGCTTTGCGGTGGGACACCATGATCGTGCTCGCACTCGTGAAGTACACGGTGTCGCCGCTAACGCTGAACGCGGGCGACGCGTCATTCGCGGGCCCCGAGATCACACCGGGGGCAAAAATGGCGGGATGAACGCTTGGCGAAGCCTGGCCGTGAAGCGCCAAAGGACACAACGCCGCAATAACACATGAACGCAGGGACACTCGCTTCATCGGAGACCACCTCTGATTGTAAGCGGATAGCGGAGTATGTCATACTCAGCAAAGCGGCGGTTGCGCGAACCCACCACAAATCCAGTCGCCAACGGGGGTCGCACCTCGTGAGACACCGCGGTACCTCCAGTCGTTTACTCGAGCATAAATCCCAGGAGCAGCGAGCCGACGACATTGATGATCGGCGTGGCGAGCGGAAAGTCACCACCGTTGCGCGACTTAATCGCCGCACCCATGAGGTAGCGGTATCCGCTGCCCACCCAATCGCGACGCTCACCACGAGCGCAAGATCGCCTCGGCTCACGATCTGCAATCACTCACAGTGTACAACGTCGTGTGGCTCACCGAGCGGTCAGAAGCGGACTGCATGGGGCACGCCAAGCATGTGATCTCAATCTGTCACGCGCCAGAAACAATCCAGAAAAGTTGACGCCCTATCATGCGCTCGAGCCCATCACGAGAGAGCGCATGAGGAAACTGGTCTGGAGCGCAGTCCTGATTGTCATCATTGCCTCGGCTGGAATTGCGGCCGCCCGAAGCATTCGCACGACGCAAGCAGAAACCGCGAACACCAACACGCAGGTCGTTCGCGTCACTCGCCGAGACATCGGCACCATCGTGAAGGCGACGGGCGTGATCAAGCCGCGCGTCGGCGCCGAAGTAAAGGTGGGCTCGCGCATTTCCGGCGTGGTCGACCACCTCTACGTCCAGGTCGGCGACGCCGTGGCCAAGGGCCAACTGCTCGCGGCGCTCGACGACCGCGATCTCATCGCACGACGCGATGAAGCGGCCGCCACACTGCGTCAGGCGGAGGCCGACTGGCACTACCTCGTCGCCGATCTGCGGCGCAAGAGCGCACTCGGCGCATCAGGCAACATTGCCACCGCGGAATTAGAGTTTGCCGCCAGCGGCGTAGAGGTCGCAAAGCAGAAAGTCGAAGGTGCGCGCGCCAACCTCGCGTTCGCCGCCGCGCAAGCCGGATACGCACGCATCGCTGCGCCCATCAGCGGCGTCGTCGCCTCCGTGTCGACGCAAGAAGGAGAAACGGTCGCCGCGAGTTTCGCTGCACCAACGTTTCTCACGCTGCTGGATCCCTCGCGGCTCGAGGTGTGGGCCTACGTCGATGAAACGGACATCGGTCGCATTCGCAGCGGACAGACGGCGCGCTTCACCGTCGACACCTACGGCGACCACGAATTCGACGGCCACGTCACCACGGTGTATCCGAAGGCCGAGATCCGCGACAACGTCGTGAACTACGTCACGGTCGTGCGATTCGAGCCGCCGCGTGATCGCACACTCCGCTCGGAAATGACGACGACCGTGCGCATCGCGCTCGAGATGCGCGCGCGAACGCTCGCCGTCCCCGTTCGCGCCGTGCGCTGGCAGGACAAGCGGGCGTTCGTGCTCTCGCCCAAGGGCGAGCGGCGATGGGTCACCACAGGAATGAAGGACGACACACACGTCGAAATCACGAATGGCTTGAAGGAAGGAGACGAAGTGCTCATCGGCGACCCGACACCAAAAGGAGAACGCGATTCATGATCGAGCTACGCAATGTCCGCCGGACATATGTTCGTCCCACCGGCGAGAAGGTCAACGCGTTGTCCGGGTTGTCGCTTCGCATCGAGCGTGGCGAATTCGTCGCCATCGTAGGCACGTCTGGATCAGGAAAGTCTACGCTGCTCAACATACTTGGGCTCCTCGACCAGCCCGACGAAGGACAATACCTCTTCGACGGCGAGGATGTCGCGCACCTGAACGCCGTAGACCAGGCGCGATTCAGGAACAAGAAAATCGGCTTTGTCTTCCAGGCGTTTCACCTGATGCCGAGAACGAGCGCCCTCGAGAATGTCGAGTTGCCACTGATCTACTCGGATCGCGCGTCCATCAAGGACCTCGGCAAAAAGGCACTCGAGTCCGTCGGCCTCGCCGACCGCATGCAGCACACGCCATCCGAGTTGTCAGGCGGACAGCAACAGCGCGTCGCGATCGCGCGTGCGCTCGTGAACGAACCCGACCTGCTCCTGGCCGACGAACCAACTGGTAACCTCGACGCGCAATCCGCGACCGAGATCATCAGCATCTGCAAGACACTCAACGCAGCGGGACGCACGATTGTTCTCGTCACGCACGACCCAGCGATGGCGGCGCACGCGCAACGAATCATTCGCATGGAGGCGACACAATGAAGCCGAGCTATTTGCTGCGGCAAAGCGCCCGCTCCATGGCGCGCTACAAACTCCGCACGGCATTCATGATGCTCGGCAGCCTCGTCGGCGTGGCAGCGCTTACGTTTGCCGTGTCGCTGGGGCAGGGGGTTCAGGGCAAAGTCGTAAAGACGGTCAAGCAGATCATGGGCGATGGCGCGGTCATCATCGTCGGCGGCGGAAGTCGCATGATGGGAAGTCCACGCGCCAGCGCATCTCGTCTGACCATCGACGACATCAGCGCTATCGTGAAGGAAGTTCCCGGTATCAGCGAATGGGATCCGCAAGCGGAACTGTCCGGCACGGGAGCGAGACGCGGCGACGCATCGTCCACCTCACGCGTGCTTGGCGAATCCGAACGCTGGTCACGTGTCTGGGGACGCGGGGTGTCGCGCGGAGAATCGTTCGACGCCGCGGCCGTCGCAGGCAACGCGCGCGTCGCGATCATTGGCGAAACGGTCGCGCGCACGCTCTTCGGCAACGAAGATCCCATCGATGCGGAAATTCAGATTGGCGCGGTGCCCTTTCGCGTCATCGGCATACTGGAAAAGTTCGGCAATGACATGCACGGCATGGATCGCGACAACGAGATCGTCGTACCTGTATCGACGCTCATGCGACGACTCACCAACACAGACGCAATTGGTGCTGCCAAGCTCCTGCTCACGGATCCAGCCGCAGCCGATCAGGTTGCAAGAGACGTGAAGGAGGCACTTCGGCGACGACACACCCTCAACCGCGACCAGCCCGACGACTTCATGGTCATCTCGGCCATCGAGGCGCAGCAAATGGTCTCGATGATCCGTCGCGTGATGCTGCTCTATGTCCCACTCGTCGCCGGGGTCGTGCTGATCGTCGGCGGAATCGTCGCGGCAGCGCTCATGCTCGTATCGGTGAATGAACGCGTCGGTGAAATTGGGTTGCGCCGAGCGGTCGGCGCGTTGCCGTCGGACATACGGTGGCAGTTCGTGCTCGAGACGGCTGCGACCATCGTCGCTGGCGGCATTGGCGGCATCGTCATCGCATACCTCGCGGTGCTGGTGGTGGAAATGCACATGCATCTTGGCGCTGGGCTGTCGTGGACCGCGGTGCTCCTGAGTCTCGTGGCGTCGGCGATTACGGGATTGGTCGCAGGTGTCTTTCCCGCTCGTCGCGCGGCGCAGCTGCGTCCCGTCGATGCGCTGCGATGAGGTTGCGTCGCTCGCTCGCATTGTCGTTGCGGGCCCTCTTCGCGCACAAGGTGCGCGCGAGCCTCGCGCTCGCGAGTGTGAGCGCGGGAGTCGCCGCCGTGATTCTCACCAGCGCCATCGGCGCTGGTGCGGAGCGGGACATCAGGCAAAAGATCGAGAGCCTGGGCGTCAATCTGCTCGTCGTTAGGCCCGTACAGGTAACGCGATCGGTGGCGAGGAAGGAGCAGAAAGGCGTCGTCACGACACTTCGTTTAGTGGACTACGAGGCAGTTGCCGAGCTGTCGAGCGTCGAACGCGCGGCGCCCGGAATTGAAACGTCCGTGAAAGTGAAAGCGGGTGCATCCGCGATGGCGACGCGCCTGCTCGGTACAACGAAGGACTATCCGCTCGTGCGACACTTCGCGATCAAGCGTGGTCGGTTTTTCGACGACGCCGACGATCGCGCCGCTCGACGGGTCGTCGTGCTCGGTGCACGCGTGGCCGAGACGCTGTTTGACGATGATCCGGTGGGTCGGCAGATTCTGATTCGTCGCGTGCCGTTCGACGTCATCGGCGTGCTGGCGCCGAAAGGTGCGCTCGCCGACGGCGATGAGGACAATCAAGTACTCGTCCCCATTCGCACGGCATTGCGTCGCGTGTTCAACTCGACGTGGTTGAGCACTGTGTTCGTCAGCGTGCGAGGCAACGGTCCACGAAGCCTTTCGGACGCGGAGAGCCAGATCGGTGCGCTGTTGCGGGAGCGTCACCGCGTGAAGAGCACAGGGCAACCCGATTTCGAGGTGCAGAACGCCGCGCGATTCTTCACTATGCAACGGCAAACCGCAGACTCGCTCGGCACCATGACCGCCGGGCTCGGCGCTGCGGCGTTGTTGGTAGGTGGTACGGGCATCATGGCGCTCATGCTGTTATCCGTAAAGGAGCGCACGAGCGAGATCGGGCTTCGAATCGCGGTTGGCGCGACGTCGCGCAACATCCTCACACAGTTTCTGCTGGAGTCGACCATCCTGGCGCTGAGCGGTTGGGCAGGTGGCATCCTTGTTGGCGCCGCTGGCGTGGCGATCATTTCGGCGAGCACTGCGTGGCTGGTGGCAGCACCGGTGCCGGCGATCCTCGCGTCGCTGGCGATGGCTGTGCTCATTGGCGTCGGGTTTGGCGCCATTCCCGCTCGCAAGGCCGCGTTGATTCCGCCCATGCAAGCGCTGTTGACGCGGTAATGAGTACGACACGCGTTCTCATCATTGACGACGACGAGCGGCTCACCGCCGTGCTCGGAGAGTATCTCGCGGGCTTTGGTTTTTCGGTGAGCGCCGCATCGCATCCCGATGCTGGCTTGCGTGCGATACGAGCTGACCCGCCGGATCTCCTGATTCTCGACGTGATGCTTCCTGGAATGGATGGTCTTGCCGTCTGCCGGAAAGTCCGCGAGACCAGTCGTCTGCCGATCATCATGCTGACCGCGCGCGGTGACGTCACCGACCGCATCGTCGGACTCGAGCTCGGCGCAGACGACTACCTGCCCAAGCCGTTCGAGCCGCGAGAGCTGGTCGCGCGCATGCAGGCGGTTCTCCGTCGAGGTACGGAAGATGTCGCCGACGTCGTGCGCGCTGGCTCGGTTGAAGTGAATTGGACCACGAGATCAGCGACACGCGATGGCCAAGTACTCGACCTTACGACCGCCGAGCTCGAGCTGCTTGGCCTCCTCATACGCAATCGCGGACGTGTGCTGAGCCGAGAGCGCATCATGGAGGGCACGCACGGAATCAATTGGGAAGCATACGATCGCTCCATCGACGTTCTCGTAAGCCGACTAAGACAAAAACTTGGCGACGACTCCAAGCGGCCCACGCTCATTCGCACTGTTCGCGGTGTCGGGTACAGCTTCATTGGAGCCCCGAGTGACTGATCGCCTGCGGCAACTGCACGGATCGGTGTTCGTGAGGCTCGTGGCCATCATGGTGGGCATGGCCATGTGCCTGATGGTTCTCGTAAGCGCGCTCTGGATGTATCTCTCGCCGAGTTCGCATGAGAGCATCGATCGCGATCGCTTTCACATCGGTATCCTCGTGCTGCTGCTCGCGGTGATCGTCGCCGTTTCGCTCATCGTCCACGGCTTCCTGAGAAAGCTGCTCTCCCCACTGCGCATCCTCAGCGACGGCGTTGCGCGCCTTGCGGACGGCGACCTCGACGTGCAGCTGCCGCGCAGCACGAGTGATGAATTCGGAAGACTGACTGATGCGTTCAATCACATGGCCGGCCGAGTGCGCGCGATGGTTGGCGGCCGCGATCAGTTGCTCATCGACGTAAGCCACGAGTTGCGTTCGCCGCTCACACGCATGAAGGTGACGCTCGAATTCCTGCCGGCCGACGCGCAGCGCGCTCGCCTGGCGGGAGACGTCACTGAGATGGAGCGAATGGTGACGGAACTGCTCGAGCTCGAGCGGCTGCGCATGGGCCGCGGTATCAGCACCGCGCGTCAGGACTTGA
>JBDUCR010000024.1:0-6970 GCA_040003345.1 bacterium | reverse complement strand
CACGAATCTAAAGCAGGGAAGTCACGTCGAGGAGGATAGGAGGATAGGAGGATAGTAGGATAGGAGGATAGGAAGTGCCTATCATCCTATCTTCCTATCGTCCTATCATCCTGAGTTCAGTCTCTCCCCCCCAACAACCCACCCATCACAGCGCCGCCAATTCCTCCGAGTACCGAGCCTTCCTGTTCGCGGCGCCCGCCCGCGCGGGGCGATGCGGCGAGAATGCGATCGGCCAGGCGCGAGAACGGCATCGTCTGCAACATGACCTTTCCCGGTCCGCTCAGCGTCGCGAAGAAGAGGCCTTCGCCGCCAAAGAGCGCGGTCTTGATGCCGGGCACCATCTGAATGTCATACTGCACCTGCTGCTCCATCGCCACGATGCAGCCCGTGTCCACGCGCAGCGTTTCGCCGTGCTCGAGTGTCTTCTCCCACAGCGCGCCCGAGGCATGCAGCACGGCAACGCCGTCGCCGGAAATGCGCTGAAGGATGAAGCCCTCTCCGCCAAAGAAGCCCGCGCCGATGCGCTTGGTGAATGCAATGTCGACGTTCGTGCCGCGTGGCGCGCAGAGAAAGGAGTCTTTCTGTGCGATGATCGTTCCGCCCCACTCCATGAGATCGACCGGTTTGATCTTGCCGGGAAAGTGTGACGAGAACGCCACGCGACGACGATCACGTCCCGCGTTCATGAACGTCGTAATGAAAAACGTGTCGCCGGAGAGCACTCGCCGGGCGCCGGCGAACAGCTTGCCCATGACGCCGCCACCCTGCTTGTTCGGGTCGAGCGTCGTGTTCATCTCGATGCCGTCTTCCATGAACATCATCGCGCCGGCTTCGGCGATTACGGTCTCGCCAGGATCGAGCGTCACGATGACGGCCTGAAGGTCGTCACCGATCAGCTCGTAGTCGATTTCGTCAGAGGTGCGCCGCATTGAGGCTCCATGGAGAAACAGGAAGTCTGAGTCCGGCGCGTCGTTTCGTGGCACCGGAAGCGTGTTGGACGATAACACCTGAAAGGCGCGTTGTCCTCAGTCGGCTCGAGTCGCTGCACCTTGTGCGCTCCGGCCCGAGATCGCATATGTCTCGCGCCCCGCATGATCCCGCACTTCGTCCCATTTCTCCTTACTTGCTCGAGACCGACGCCCAGCATGCGATTCTCCGTTCGTTGCCTTCTCGCCGTAGTTACCTGCGCCTGGCCGCAGGTCGCTGCGCTCTCGCAGCAGTCCTCGCAGCGGAGCGCAGACACTTCCGTCACACTGCTCGCGCCCGCTCGCGTCTTCGACGGAATGGAGATGCACGACGGCTGGAATGTGCTCGTGCGCGGCGATCGCATTGCTGCTGCCGGACCGGCGGCGTCGATTTCCGTTCCAGCGAACGCGCGGCGCGTCGACCTGCCCGGCACGACGCTCATGCCCGGCATGATCGAGATGCACTCGCATCTCCTGCTGCATCCCTACAACGAGACGGCGTGGGACGATCAGGTGCTCCGTGAGCCCGTCGCACTGCGAGTCGCGCGCGCAACCAATCACGCACGCGAAACTCTTCGCGCCGGCTTCACCACCGTGCGCGACCTCGGCACGGAAGGCGCCGGCTACTCCGACGTCGGGCTCAAACGCGCGATCGCGCAAGGCATCATTCCGGGCCCGCGAATGATCGTCGTCACACGCGCCATCGTTGCGACGGGCAGCTATGGTCCGCACTACACCGGCGACGTCGACCTACCGCAGGGCGCGGAAGAGGCCGATGCGTCGAATCTCGTGCGCGTTGTGCGCGATC
Organism: bacterium; assembly: GCA_040003345.1. GTDB lineage: Bacteria > Gemmatimonadota > Gemmatimonadetes > Gemmatimonadales > Gemmatimonadaceae > AG11. Next base: position 5,197 of record JBDUCR010000024.1, on the reverse strand, counting down.
AGATCGGCCACGGTGCGGACTGGATCAAGGTGTACGCAGACTATCGGTGGGGCCCGAACGGCGAGACGCGACCCACGTTCACACTCGAGGAGCTGAAGCAGATCGTCGACGTTGCGCGCTCGTCGGGACGTCCGGTCGTCGCGCACTCATCGACGGCGGAGGGCATGCGTCGCGCGACACTCGCCGGTGTCGAGACGATCGAGCACGGCGACAACGGAACGCCGGAAGTGTTTCGTCTGATGAAGGAGCACAACGTCGCGTTATGTCCTACTGTCGCCGCGGGCGACGCAATTCTTCGCTATCGCGGATGGAAGAAGGGTGACCCGGAGCCAGCGCGCATTGCCGAGAAGCGCGCAAGCATGCGCGCGGCGCTCGACGCCGGGGTGACGCTATGCAATGGCAGCGATGTGGGCGTGTTCACACACGGCGAGAATGGTCGCGAGCTCGAACTGATGGTGGACTACGGTGTGGCGCCGTTAGCCGCCATTCGCGCCGCGACCAGCACGAACGCTCGGCTGCTGCACATGGAAGAGCAGATTGGGTCCGTAAAGGCAGGCTTGTTTGCCGACCTTGTCGCCATACGCGGAGATCCGTCGCGGGACATACACACCGTGCGCGATCCGGTCTTCGTGATGAAGGGAGGCGTGATCGCACGGGAGCGATAACGCGCGCCCGTTAGCCCCGATCAGCAACCTGATCGGGGTGCGTGAAATTGCGGCGTGACGTTGCGAGCGCATACACCGCCGGCCCTAGCAGAATCGCAACGGCCGCGCCGCCTACAGCCGGCAAACCATACTGCCCGTCCGCGAAGCTCAGTCCGACCACGAGAAACAACACTCCAAGCGGCAAGGCCGCGAGCACTGTCACGCCCTTGAGGCCGAGCGGGATTCGAAACGCTCCTCGCAGTTCCGGTTCCCGTCGACGGAGTTGCAGCAACGACGCAAACTCGAGCATCAACGCGAGTGAATAGAGCAGCACGTCGGCCACCACGAGGCCGCTGAACGGAAGTAGCATGAACAACGAATAGCACACCGCAGAAACGAGAACAGCATTGCGCGGTGTCCCACGCGCATCCGTGCGCGCGAGCGCCGCCGGCATCAGCCTATCCGCCGCCATCACGAACGGGATTCGCGAGTACGAGAGCAGCAGCGCATTGAACAGCGCCAGCGCGCTGACCATGCCTGCGATCGCAATCCATGCGGCGAGAACAGATCCCAGCGAGCCGCCTGCCGCCAACGCGATCGCCGGCCAGCTGCCCTCACTCCACGTCGTCCAGTCGGTTGCTGCAAGCGTCGCCATGAGGGGAATGAGGTAGCCCGCCGCAACGAGCGGTAGCGCGTAGGCAAGTGCGCGCGGATACGCCCGCGTAGCGTCCTTGACCTCCCCCTGCACCGTGGACGCGTTGTCCCAGCCGATGTAGTTCCAGAGCGCGATCGAAAGCCCCACGGCAAGGCCGCTTGCCCCCGAGCGTCCGGGCGCGGCGAATGGCTGCCACGGCACGTGCGTCGCGTGCGTCAGCGCGACAATTGACAACAGAAGAAAGCCGCCGACGATGAACGACCCCGCCAGCACTGAGCTGCGTCCAACGCGCCCTGCGCCAAAGAGATTGAGCAGCGTCGGCACCCAGATCACGAACAGCCCGACGCCCCACACGACAGTCGGCGACAACCCTGGCGCGAAGTAGCCGAGGTAGGTGACGAACAACTTCGGGTAGATCGCCATGTCGACGAGCGAGTACATCCAGGTCAGCCACCCGTTCTGAAACGCCCAGAACGGCCCAAAGGCGCGCTGCACCCATCGATAGTAGCCGCCTTCAACAGGCAGCATGCTCGCCAGCTCGCCGACGATCAGTACTTCAGGCAGCGAGTAGACGATGGGCACCATGACGAGAATCAGCAGCGCGAATCCGGGACCCACCGACTGCACGAGCGTCTCTGTAGTAAAGGCGCCCCCCGACGTGCAGAAGTAGAGGATGAAGACGAGCGAAAGCGTCGTGACTGAGCGGGTGAGCTTCATCGGCATAAGATCGACAGTGAACCGAACGCGGGCAACGAGAATTAGCTTACACCATGAGAATATCCCTCAAGATGCGAGCGAAGGGCGCGCCGATCCCGGACGAAGACCGTCCCAAGGACTGGCGCGAGCGACTCGCCGCACTGCGCTATCTCCCCGCGCTTTTGCGCATGGTGTGGGAGACGAATCGCGTCTACACCGCAGAGATGATTGCGTTGCGCCTCGCGCGTGCATTCATCCCGGTGATCGGTCTGTGGATAGCAAAGCTGATCATTGACCAGGTCGTGCATCTCGCACAAACGCCGGGCGCGTCGCTTACGCAGCTGTGGCGCATCGTTGCGCTGGAGCTCGCGATCGTGGTCCTCGGCGAATTCCTCGCGCGGGCGTCTTCGCTCGTCGAGTCGCTGTTAGGAGATCTCTTTTCCAACCACATGAGCGTTCGGCTCATGCGTCACGCGGCCACACTCGACCTCGCACAATTCGAGGATCCCGAGTTCTACGATCATCTCGAGAGGGCACGCCGACAGACGACGGCACGCATCGGCCTGATCGCCATGCTGCTCTCGATGGCGCAGGACACCCTGACGCTCGCGACGCTGGCGGCCGCACTCATCGTGCACAATCCCTGGCTCCTGCTCCTGCTCACGATCGCCATCCTTCCCAGCTTTCTCGGCGAGACCCACTTCGCGTCGTTGAGCTACTCACTGCTCTTCAGGCGTACCCCTGAGCGACGCGAGCTCGATTATCTGCGCTTCGTCGGCGCGAGCGACAAGACGGCGAAGGAAGTCCAGATGTTCGGCCTCGCCGGCTGGCTGAGCGACCGGTACGCCGCACTCTCGCAGCGCTACTACGAGGAGAACAAACGACTGAGCATCCAGAAGGGCATCGTGAGTGCCCTGCTCTCCCTCATCGGCACGCTGGGATACTACGGCGCGTACGTGACCATCCTTCTGCGCGCGGTCGCCGGCACGATCAGCATCGGCACGCTGACGTTTCTTGCTGCCGCGTTCAGCCGCAGTCGCGATCTCATTCAGCGGCTGCTCCTCTCGGCGAGCGATATCTACGAGCAGAGTCTCTATCTCAGAGATCTCTTCGTCTTCTTCGACATGAAACCGTCGATCGCATCAAAGCCAGGCGCGGCGCGCGTGCCGTCGCCGATACGTACCGGATTCGTTTTCGAGGACGTCGGCTTTCAGTATCCTGGCAGCGAGCGCTGGGCGATTCGCCACGTGAACCTGAGCATCGTGCCCGGAGAGCGCATTGCCCTGGTCGGCGAGAACGGTGCGGGAAAAACGACTATCAGCAAACTCATCGGTCGCCTGTATGACCCGACAGAGGGTCGAATCCTGTTGGACGGCATCGATCTCAAGGACTACGACCTTGCGTCAGTCCGCGAAGCCATCGGGGTGATCTTTCAGGACTTCGTTCGATATGACATGCGCTTCGACGAGAATGTCGGCGTCGGCGAGATTGAAGCATCGCGTGGCTATCTGGACAGTGTGCGAGATGCCGCCACTGGCGAGTACCAGGTCGTCTTTGCACCGTTGCGAGAGGCGAGTGAGCGATCACTTGCGTCATCCTTGCTGCCGAAAATGACGGATGGCTATCGTCAGATGCTCGGTCGTCGTTTCGAGGATGGCGTCGATCTCTCTGGCGGAGAATGGCAAAAGGTCGCGCTCGCGCGAGCGTACATGCGCGATGCCCAGTTGCTGATTCTTGATGAACCGACAGCCGCGCTCGACGCCCGCGCCGAGTACGAAGTGTTTCTCAAGTTCAATCAGCTGATGGCGGGACGAATGGCAATCGTCATATCCCACCGTTTCTCCACCGTGCGGATGGCGGATCGCATCGTCGTGCTCGGTGACGGCAAGGTCATCGAGCAGGGTACACATGACGAACTGGTGGCGTCGAGTGGTCTATACGCCGAGCTCTTCGAGATGCAGGCCGCCGGATATCGGTGAGAGTCAGAGCGAGTGCAAGGCGTCTGGTCTCGCATGACCGCGATCATCACGCCGGCATCACGCCCTCGCGATCATGTTACCCGCGACATACTGTTACACATCATGCAGCGCCTCACCGCTCTGATTTGTCTCGCTGGCTTCGTCAGCGTCGCGCGCGCTCAAACGCCTGCAGCCGCGAGCCACCGGTATGCCGGCTTCGTATCCGACTCCAGCGGCGCGGCAGTGGGTTACGCCGAGATTCGGCTTACGCCGTACAAGAAGGAAATCCACGAGACGCACACGGATGCAACCGGCCATTTCGTGATCACTGGGCTACCGACTGGAGCGGCGCAGCTGCACGTTCGCCGGCTCGGATTTCACCCCTTCAACGGCACCATCACCATCGGCACAGAAGCACCGGATACGGCGCATCTCGTGCTGTACGTCGCCAGCGCGGAGCTCGCGGCGATTGAAGTGCGCGAGGAATCATTCGGCGACTCTCTCGCGCCGCGTGAATTCTGGATCCGCAAGAAGACGAACCCCGCCGGCCGATATCTCGATCACGACGCCATCGACGCGAAGCATGTGAACTACGCGAGCGAGCTCTTTCGCGACTTGCCCGGCGTAACCATCACCCGACCGAACAACCGCATCGGAATGATTCTCCGCATCCGCGGCTGCAAGCCGACGATCTGGGTGGACGGCGTGCGCGCGGGTGGCGCGGAGATCGACGAGATCATGAGCGTCAATGACATCGGCGCGATCGAGATCTACAATTCCGTGGCTGGAATGCCGCCACAGTACGTCGACCGAAATAACACGTGCGGCGGCATTCTCTTCTGGACCCGCAGCCGCTAGCGAACAAAGACAGCTCGGCGAACATCAACCATTCTGGAGGATGAGTCATGCTGCTGATCGTTGCGTGCGTCCTGTTCGTCTTGTGGCTGCTTGGCGTTACGGCGTTCAAGATGACGAGGGGCCTAATCCATCTGGTGCTGATCATCGCCATCATCGTGATTGTGCTGCATTTCGTCCGCGGAGGTTAGCGCGCGAGTGCGAATGTCGCGATCGGCGTGCTTGCTATCTCTGTCGCTTGCAGCCGCATACACGCGAGCCGAGGCTCAAGCGATTCGCGGAACGGTGGTGGACTCGGCCACGCACAAACCGCTGGACGGCTTCGTCGCAGTGCTGGAAGACGAACACGGGGCTTCGCTTGGCACTGCGTGGTCGCGCGACAGCGGCCA
>JBDUCR010000185.1:0-6982 GCA_040003345.1 bacterium | reverse complement strand
TCGATCCGCCGTTTCCAGAAGATCCGCCCTTTCCCATCATTCAGTTGCTGTTGAATCATCAGGACGGCAAAACCAATTGACTCGCCGTGAACAGTATAATCGGCGCGACAGTCGATCCCGACACTCGTTCGCTTCGCTCTCTCCTGCGGGATGACAAGTGGCGGCTATACGCTGCTATCCGCCAACTTCCCGCCAAGAGGCAACGTCAGCATCCAACGCGATTCACCAGTGTCCTGCGTGAGATGGCACTCGATGCGATCGACGACCACTGACTCCTCGAACCGTTCCCGCAGCAACGCATTCAAGACGTCCTTGGGAAGCTCGCGATAGAGACTCAACGTCACGTGCGGTGTGAAGAAAAATCGGGGCGGCGCCATTCGCAGTCCGCTCGTCTTGATCCGCTCGTGCAGCGTCCGCAACGGACCGTGAGGATCGAGCGGCAGCACCACGATCTCCGTCTGCATGAACCGCGTCGGCGGAGCGAAGCGCAGCGTGATCGGCGGCGTCGTCTCCGTGATCGGACGCAACGTCTCCTCGAGCTCCTCGATCGTGGTGTTCGCCGCCACAGGCCCCGAGCCAGACGAACCAACAATCGTCACATGCGGCTTGCCGAGCTTCAGAATCCTCGGGTCGTTTTGCGCCTGAAGCTCGGCGATGCGCGCTCCGATGTCACCTTCCACCGGTGCGATGACGAAAATGCCGCTCTTGGAGCCTCGCTTCATCGCACGATGCCAATCATCGGCGCTGCGGCGGCTGCCCGATCGTCATGCCCGGCATCAGCGACCAGCGCACGGTGTGGCCCCCGTCGCCAGTGGGAATCAGTGAGCCCGAGAGCAGCCACTTGTCGAGACGATTTCCCGAATGCGCTCCATTGAATCGCACGACCTTGAGGCCAGCAACCGTGCCGATCCCCGCACCGACGATGACGTCACTCGCCCAGTGCCTGTTGTCGTACATGCGCGAGATGCCCGTCAGCGCCGCGCCACCATACATCGCCGCCCCGATGTAATACTTGGAGCTCGGCCACCACTCCGCCGTCTGACTCGTCACGGCCGCAGCAGCAGCGAACGCGGCGACGCTGTGACCTGAGGGAAACGAGCGATACTGATCACCGCCGCCAAACCCGCGTAGAAAACCGAAGCTGTGCGGATTGCGCGGTCGCACAAACGGTCGCTGTCGGCCAACCGTCCCCTTGATCACGTAGCCCACGCCCTCGCCAATCATCAGCGCTTCTGTGCCGTGCAGCCCGAGCTCTGACAAGCGATCGACATGGGAGAGTCGACCGACGGTGTACATCGTCGTGCCGATGATGAGCGCACCGGGCGCTGCCGTTGTGCGAACGAACGTCGCGAGCGTATGCAGCTTCGCGTTCGCCTGCGTCGACGAATCCTGCAATCGCGCCGCGTAGTGATCGTCTGCACGCTGAGCGAGCAGCGTTCCGATCACCACGGCGCCGGCGAGAAGACCGTCGCGATAGGTGAACAGCGGACCGAACGATCGAGTGGTGTCCGTCTGCGCCGCAACGGGCTCGATCGCTGCTATCGACATCACCAACGCGAGCACGAACCGACGAACGAAAAGCATCAGCGCGACAGCACTCGGCTCTTCATGGTGATCTCGCGCGACCCTTCGAGATCCTCGAGAAACATCGCCTCGGCCTTGGCGCCGAGCTTCGCGTCCTCGATCACGGCGTCGAGCTCGAAGTTGATCGCGACGCCGAGGGGATTGAAGTCGGTGGAGCCCACACGAACCCAGCGGCCATCGATCACACTCGTCTTCGCATGCATCATCGTGCCTTTCCATTCCCAGATCCGCACTCCATTCGTAAGCAACCGCCGATAGTAGCGGCGCGTGAGAAACGATACCCAGCGATGATCGTTACGGGCCGGCACGAGGATGCGTACGTCGACTCCATCGCGTGCTGCACCAGTGAGCGCCTCGACCTCCGACCAACTCGGAACGAAATACGCATTCGCGATCCAGATCGACCGCTCGGCGGAAATAGCCTGGAGCTGCAGCGCGCGTGCAATGCGAAGTCGCAGCGGCTCGCCCTCGACGATCCCGACGAGCGACGGCTCCGCCGTTGCCGGATCGAGATGCGCGCCGCGCGCGATGCGACGCGTGAGTCGATGAGATCCTCGACGCTCGCGCTTGATCGCGCGCTCCCACATCGTCTCGAACGCCTGCTGCATGTCCGCAGCAGCGGGACCTTCGATACGCACTGCCGTGTCACGCCAGTGACCGCGATGCTTCTTCGTCTTGCCCATCCACTCGTTCCCGATACCGACGCCGCCGGTCACACCGACCATCGAATCCACGACGAGCAGCTTGCGATGATCGCGCGGGATGAGACCGAACCAGCGTCGCCAGCCGATCGGACTGAAGACGCGATGCTCGATGCCTGCCTTCTTCAGGTCATGCAGATAGCGCTTCGACACTCCACGCATGCCGATCCAGTCGCTGAGTACCCGGACCGCAATACCGCGCTGCGCTGCTTCGATGAGCGCCGCGCCGATGCGATGGCCGACCTCGTCGGAACGCAGAATGTAGGCCTCCAGCACCACCGTTTCGCGCGCGCCGTGAATCGCGTCGCACATGACGTCGAACGTCGCAGGGCCATCATGCAGCAGCAGCACCTTGTTGCCGCTCGAGACGTCCGCGGCAGCAATACGCCAGAGCCCGCGCGCAAACGCGGGACCTGTGGACGCGACCGAATGGCGCCGCTCGACCGACGCACGCACGGTCTCGGCGCGCACCGGGGTGGACGCACTATCCTGAAGCTGGGATTTCACGTGACGGGACACGTCTACACGTTACGTGCCCGCACGATTCCCCGCATGTAGGAGTGATCTGACGTCGCACCCCTTTGTTCGGCCCGGCACCGGTGGCATTATGACGAATGCTCAACATCGACCTGACCGGACGCCGAGCGCTCGTCGCTGGCGTCGCCGACGACGGAGGCTTCGGTTTCGCGATCGCCAAGGCCCTCGCTGAAGCTGGAGCCACCGTTTGCGTCGGCACGTGGCCGCCGGCGCTCAACATCTTCATGAACCTGCTGGAGCGCGGAAAGATGGACGAGTCGCGCCGTCTCAGCGACGGTTCTCAACTCCAGTTCGAGCGCATCTATCCGCTCGACGCCGTGTTCGACACGCTGGATCAGATCCCCGATGACGTACGTACGAGCAAACGCTACAAAGACCTTGGCGACTGCTCGATCGACGGAATGGCCAAGGCGCTCGTCGCGGATTTCGGTGAGCAGCCGGTGGACATCGTCGTCCATGCGCTGGCAAACGGACCGGAAGTGAAGAAGCCGCTGCTCGAAACGTCACGCAACGGTTACCTGGCCGCGATCAGCGCGAGCGCGTACTCGCTCGTGAGCATGGTCTCCCGCCTCGGACCGCTCATGCGTCCAGACGGCGCGTTCGCGTCGCTCACGTACATGGCGAGCGAGCGCGTGATTCCCGGCTACGGCGGCGGGATGTCGAGCGCCAAGGCCGCACTCGAGAGTGATACGCGACTCCTCGCCTTCGAGGCCGGACGGAAATGGGGGGTGCGCGTGAACACTGTATCGGCAGGACCGTTCGCATCGCGCGCCGCGAGCGCCATCGGCATCATCGAGAAGATGGTCGCATACGTCTCGGCCAATGCGCCGCTGCCGCACGAATTGTCGGCACGCGAAGTCGGCGCCGCGACGGCGTTTCTGTGTTCACCACTCGCGTCCGGCATCACGGGCACGACGCTGTATGTCGACAAGGGATACCACACGATGGGCATGGGAGTTCAAGCTGTCTGATGGCTGACAAAGACGAGAATGCCGTTCCGACCTTGCTCGAGTGGGCAGGTGGCACCGAGGCACTGGAGCGCCTGACGACTCGATTCTACGAGCGCGTGCTCGAAGACCCTTTGCTGCGTCCGCTGTTCGAACACATGAGTGTCGAGCATCCGCGTCGCGTCGCACACTTTCTCGCCGAGGTGCTCGGCGGACCGCCGTCGTACTCGGAGGAGCGCGGTGGGCATTCGACAATGGTGTCGCAGCATCTCAATCGCGGCATCAAGGAAGAGCAGCGACAGCAGTGGTTGCGATTACTACTCGCGACTGCGGATGAAGTCGGGCTGCCGACTGATCCCGAATTTCGGTCGGCGTTCGTGTCGTATCTCGAGTGGGGATCGCGGCTCGCCGTGATCAACTCGGCTCCTGGCGCCGCGGGGGTCGAACCGGGTTCGCCGATGCCGAAGTGGGGGTGGGGAGAGGTTAAGGGGCCGTACCGCGGATGAAGGTCTCGCACGGAACTCCAGTACCATGGTACGGAGTACGGGGTACTTCAGTACGACCGGTACTACTGCCCTTTGGAAAGCGGGAAATGTAAGAGGCGGGATCGCGGAAGAATCGGCCGCTCGATCGATGCGGCATACAGTCGTACGGCGGTGCGCTCTCGCCAGACGGCGGTAGTACTCGTTGTACCGAGATACTGTGTACCGCGTACAATGGTACTGGAGGTCCGTACTGCTCTTTCTAAACGACGGCCGTCTTTGCCAGGTACATCGCATCATCGGCTGCACGCAGCGCGGCATCCGCGTCCCCACGCTTCTCGAGCGCCACGACCCCAACGGAAAATTCCAGCGCGACATCATCAGCCACGCTTAGCGTCTCGCGCATGCGTGCGACACGTGTGTGAGCCATGTCGATACTCATGCCGCCCGCCACGACGACGAACTCATCGCCCGCATAGCGGACTATCGTGTCGCCGGGACGAAAGGAACTGCGCAACGCATCTGCGAAGCGATTGAGACATGCGTCGCCGGCAATGTGGCCGATCGTATCGTTGATCGCCTTGAAGTCATCGAGGTCGAAGAACGCGATGGCCGCGCCGGTCTCGAAGTTCGTGCGAAAGCTCTCCGGCAATGCGCGCCGATTCGCGAGGCCGGTGAGCGGATCGCGATCGGCGAGCCTGCGCAGCTCTTCGTGCGCGGCGAGCAGATTGTCATTCGTCGCCTGCAGTTCCTCTTGTCCACGATGCGTGATCGCAAGCACGCCACCAAGCGCGAGCAGCCATTCAGCTGCGAGATCGAGTGAGGAGTGCGCACCGAGAAAGAGCGCGAGCCCGGCCGATCGCTCCGGACTGAAGGTGTCGCCCGGAAGAATTGATGCCGCATACGCCACGCTTTCGACGATGGCGAAACTTCCTCGCGCGAGAAAGCCCAGCGCGAGCCACGCCGGCACGGTCTTTCGGTCGCGCAGCAGGAGCACGCCGCACCAGATGAACAACGCTCCCATGGTGCCCTGCGCGCCAACTCCGATCAGGTTGATCCCCGGCAGAAACACCGCCGCAAACACGACCGATGCGCAGATGACGAATGCGAGTTGCTTGCGCGACAGCCACTGCGCGCCAGCCCGGCGCAGCGCCCACGCGCCCTGCACCAGGAGCAACGCGAACGCCATCTTGCCGCCGACGTAGAGCGAGCGAAGGACGAGGGCGCCGAGGGCTGGCGGCGAGGCGACCCAGTACACGAGCGTGAGGGTCATCGCGGCGAAGTTGAACCACCAGCCCTGCGCCCACCACACCACTTCCGCGCGCTTGATGGAGCGCGCGAGAGTGAGGTAAAAGAGTCCGATCATGAGCACCGAAACCAGCTGTGCTGCGGTGCTCCATCGATACAGGAGCGCACTCGTCATCGAGTGCACCCGGTGTTGCCGCTAGTGACCATCAGTCTCGTCGTCGAGAGCATTGTCGCTGATGGTGCCCGGTGGTGCTGGCACATCCGCTGGACGTGGGACGATCTCAGGGAGCTTTGCGTTACGCAGTGTCGTGTTGATTGCTGGAAGACGCGTGTCGATGACCTTCTTCAGCTTGGCGAGCTCACCGTCGAGTTGCTTCGACAGACCCTGATATACGACTGTGGTCTGCTTCGTCGGAGCGGCCTCTGCGCTTCCGGCAACGCCGGCCAGTGCGGCGATCTTGTTGTTGAGTCGGATTGGATAGTTGAGCGGATCCTGCCCGCTCCGGTTCTTCGTCTGGTAGATCGAATCTTCGACGACGGACATCTCCGCGCGAAGCGAAGCGGCCATCGATTTGAACTCCTCGAGTGCTGCGCCGGTGAGCTTCTTTTCGCGATCGGTGAGCTGCGCCTTGATCCAGCGGACGGTTTTCACGGCGTCATTCGCGCTCGTCGTGCGATCGCGCACCTGCTTGAGGAAATCGAACTGCGCGAGCAGATCGGCCTGCGTCGCGTTCGTGCGCGGATCCTTCTTGAGACTGAAGGTCTCTCCGCCGACGGACGTGCCGTCGACGATCATGCGCACCTTGTACGTGCCCGGCGGCGCGGTCGGTCCCTGCACGCCAGCGGCCCACATGATCAGTCCTTCAAAGGTGGACGCATCGGGATACCGCATGTTCCAGTTGAACGAATTGATGCCTGCCTTGTTCGCCACACGCGGTGGCGGGGGTGTGCGCACGGGACCGTCATCTTCGTCGCCGCCCTGCGGCGCGACGCTCCCCTCGGCGGCAGTGCGACGCGCGAGCCGTTCAGCGCTGTCGGCGGGAATTCCGCGCGCGACCATCGAGTCGATGCGCGTACGCGTGCGAGCCGCGCGCGTGACCGAATCAGCGGCGCTCGCCGAGTCCTGCTTGCTGGTGAATGACTTGATGAGCTGACCCTTCGCGTCGATGAACTCGAGCACGACTTCATGACCTGGCTTCTTGAGCCAGTACGTCACGACCGGTCCGCCTGTTGGACTCGTCGCGACTGGATGTACCGGCGGACCGGCAGGCATACCAGCACCCGCACCACCACCACCGCCGAATCCGCGACCGCCGAACGTCACGCGATACGCATCGCGTGGTTTGAAGAGATGTGATTCCTTCGCGGTGACTGCGGGTGTGAGTTGACGCAACGCTGAGATGTCGTCGATGACCCAGAAGCTGCGGCCGTGCGTTGCCGCAATGAGATCGCCGTCGCGAATGGCCAGATCGTGCACGGGCAC
>JBDUCR010000336.1:0-2104 GCA_040003345.1 bacterium | reverse complement strand
GCGACGAGGTGATCATCCCCGATCCGATGTGGACGGAAGTCGCCGAGAACATCCGGCTCGCCGGTGGTGTCACGGTGGGCGTGCGTCTCTCGGCAGACGAAGGCTTCGCGTATCGTGCTGCCGACATCCGCGCTGCGATCACGCCGAAGACGACCGCGATCTTCCTCAACACGCCCCACAATCCAACGGGCGCGATTCTGTCGCGCACCGAGCTGCGCGCCATCTACGACCTCGCGCGAGAGCACGATCTCTGGATCGTATCCGATGAAGCGTACGAGGATCTCGTATTCGAGCCGTACGAGCACATCTCGATCGGATCGCTGGCCGAACCGGATGACTCGCGCGTGATCAGCATCTTCTCGTTCTCGAAGAGCCACGCGATGAGTGGACTGCGCACCGGATACGTGGTGACGCGCGCGCCGTTGCTCCAGGATCGCATTCCGAAATTGCTTCGCTGCACGGTGAACGGCGTCAACAGTCTCGCGCAGTGGGGCGCACTTGCCGCCGTGCGCGGCAGCGACGTGAGCACGCTCGCGATGCGTGACGAATACTGTGTGCGTCGCGACATGATGCTCGCCGCGTTGCGTGACATTCCCGGCGTGCGTCCGTTCGTGCCGCGCGGAACGTTCTTCATCTGGGTCGAGCTCGATCCGTCAGTCTACGAGCGACTCGAAGTCGCCGATGCCGACGCACTCTCGGCGTCGCTGGCCGACGACGGAATTGGAAGCGCGCCGGGTGATGCGTTCGGACCGAGCTATCCCGATGCAATCCGCTTCTCGTTCAGCTGCGACACCGCAATGGTGCGCGAGGGAAGCGCGCGTTTGAGAGAGGCGTTGATATGACAGCACCGCCAACCGAAGACAGACACGACGTCACACTGCGCGTCGCACTCGGCGAGTATGACACAGGATGGCATCAGCCGGATGCCTCGCTCAATCGCGCGAGCATCATGGTGCAGCGCGCAGCATCGACGGGCGCGCGCCTCGTTGTGCTTCCCGAGATGTGCGCGACGGGATTCACGATGCACCCGGAGGAGTGGGCACAACCGGTGGACGGTGAAATCTTCGCTCGATTGAGCAAGATTGCCGAACGGAATGACGTATGGATCATTGCCGGTATTGCGATGCGCGACGCGGCCGGCTTTCACAACGTCGCCGCGGTGTTCGACGCGCATGGTGATCTCGCGGGCACGTACGCGAAGCAGCGCGTCTTCGCGTTTGCCAACGAGCACGAGCACTATACGCCGGGTTCGGCCCCGCTCATCGTCGATATTGACGGCGTCCGCGTGAGTCCGTTCGTCTGCTATGATCTGCGCTTCCCCGAGCTGTTCCGTGCAGCGGCACCGACTGCGGATTTGCTCGTTGTGATCGCCAACTGGCCGACGGCTCGTCGCGCGCACTGGGACGCGCTGCTACCGGCGCGCGCGATCGAGAATCTCGCGTACGTCGCCGGCGTGAATCGCACCGGTGTTGGCGGCGACCTTCAATACAACGGAGGCTCGGCGGCGTACGATCCGTGGGGTGAAGCCGTCGCTGCGCGGCTCGCAGTGGCGTCGCCGAGTGTGATGGATGTATCGACCGCGCGTGTTCGATCGATTCGGGAGAAGTACCCCTTCCTCGAGGACATCAGGCAGACGGCGCCGGCGTACTGAACGAGGAGAGCGAAGGACAGTCGAAAGTCAGCCGGTGTTTCTCAGTCCCTGCGCGATTCCACTGACCGTCGTCGCGAGTACCTCGTCAATCGCCGCGTGATCCTCTCCCGCCGCTTCTGCATGTCGCTTTCGCTCGAGCAACGCGACTTGCAGCAGCGATAGCGGATCGACGTACGGATTTCTCAACGCGATTGCTGCTTGAAGCACCGGGACGTCACCGATGAGCTCCGTGGTCTCGCGGATGCGGAGGATGCTCTCGACCGTGCGCGTGAACTCCTGACCGAGTGTCTCGAGCAGCTGTACGTCACCGCCGAGGTGCTCGACGTAAGCGCGCGCAATCTCGAGGTCGGTTTTTGCGCAGACCATCTCGACCTTTGCGAGAAAGTCGTCGAAGAAGGGCCACGTGCGCGTCATGTGACGCAGCTCGCGCAGACCATCTTCAGTTTCGATTGC
>JBDUCR010000020.1:0-2108 GCA_040003345.1 bacterium | reverse complement strand
GGCAACGATCGGTTAGCCAGCGCCAGTATCGACGTTGTGTTCGGCAGCATACCAGAATCCCTCGTAGTTAGGCATTCCATGCGATTGCAGAGGGTCGAGCTCGAGCCGCCATTCGTCGGCCACGTAACGCAATGTCGCGATCTCCGGCGGCTCAGAGTATCCGGCTGCCTCGACCTTCCATCGGAGTCGGAGTAAGACGAACGCGCGGTCCGGCGGTTCCAGTACATGGCCTGGAAGCAAGGATGCGAGCCGCAGCTGCGTCGGGAGCGCGCGCATCGCGCGGGTCAGAAGTTCATGCGGGTGGAGGTTGGTCAGCTCATCGATGGTCATGGTCCCCGGATACATTCGGAGCAACCGCGGAACGTGCTCGGCCCGGTGACTCTCGGCGTTGTGCCATTGATACTCGGCGACCGCACGCGGAAGATGCTCCATCTCAGCGAGATAGTGATCGAGCGACTGAGTGGGCTGGACGCGCCTCACTTCAGCGATCAACGCTTCCTGATAGCGCGTCAGCGACTCGTCTGTTGCCAACGTCGCCAAGGCTCGGCCGTCACCATCGGTGAATGCCTGCCACGCTGCCGCGAGAACTGTCTCTGGATTCACGAGGTCTGTTGAGAGAGTGGCGGAACGAGGATGTAAAATAAGTCCCAACATTCTACGCCCTCAGCGCCAGAGCTCAATTGCAGAGGACATTTGCAATGCGAGCGCAGCGGGAAATTCCTATCCAGCGAGAATGGAAATCGCACGGTCCTCGCGAGTCGACGGGAACTCGCGTTGCGCGGCTGTCCTGCAGCCTGCACATACCGACATGCCACTGGCCACCATTGCCGCACGCGCCGCACAGCGATAGTTTCGCCGCTCCTCCGGTGGTGACCGACATGAGCAGCCCTAGCGTCGAAGATCTGCGCGCCATCCTGGCCGCTTACAAGCGGGTCGTCGATGCCACGTGGCCCGATCTGCATCCGACCATGCGCGAGCGTTCGAGGCGATGGGCGACGGCATCCGCGCAGGAGCTCGCGACCGAGCTTGCAGCGTTACTGAAAGAGTCGTCAGCAGGGGGCAGTGCGAGCCGCGTGTTCTGGAAGATCGCACCGAGGTTCGAGTTCGGCGGCGCCAACCGTCACTTCGCCACGGATGCAGGGTTTGCCGACCCTGCGGAGCTTGTCGGGCTGACCGATTCTGACCCGCGCCTCCCATGGAGGCCGCAGGCGGCGAAGTATCGCGCCGACGACGAAGCCGTCGTCACTAGCAAGACCGCTCAACTCGGCATCATCGAACGCCAAAAGGGGCCCACTGGCGAGATCACGTGGGTGCGGGTTGCGAAGGTGCCCATCGTGCACGCGAATGGAGATGCCGTTGGGGTGCTCGGTGTCTACGAGCCGCTCGACCCGGACATTGCGAGAAAGCTCGCCGTGCAGCAGCTGAAGCGTTCACCCACGTGACCTGAGCCACGTCGTCAATCGCGACAAAGCGGTCGGAAAACTGTAGGTCTCGCTCAGTAAGACGACACACTCACGGATCTACAATTACCGTGGCCTTCATCGACGGATGAATGTCGCAGTGGTAGGGAAACGAGCCCGCCGTCGGAAACGCGCGACTGAACGCCGCGTTCGGAGCGAGTGAGGGCGAGTTCCACCCTGCCCCATCAGAGGTGCTCGTGTGCGGGATGGGCGTGGGCTCGCAGTTGACCCACGCGACACTGCCGCCCGACTTCACGTGCACGATCGCTGGCGCAAAGGTAAACGCGCGAATGAAGACGAGCGTCGCACCAGCGGCGTTCGTTGGCACGTTGCAATTCGCTGTGGAGACATCACCAGTCGACGTCGATCGCTCCGAGAAGCAGGCGGCAATACCAATCGAGCTGATGATGATCGCGGCGGCGATGACGGCGGGCGCATTCACGCGCGAAGAGAGACGCATTGTCATTTGACGACGATGGTGGCCTTCATGAACGGATGCGCCATGCAGTACACCGGATACGTGCCCGGCTTGCTGAACGTATGACTGTACGACCCATCCGCAGCAATGACGCCGGAATTGAAGCTCTTATCCACTGCCGTGACGGTGTGAATGAGTGCGTCCTGATTCTTCCAGTTGATAGTCGTGCC
>JBDUCR010000371.1:0-2111 GCA_040003345.1 bacterium | reverse complement strand
GATGCGGGCGGAAGAGCGAGCCGTCAGGCGAGCGGGCGGAAGAGCGAGCCGCCAGGCGAGCGGGCGGCAAAGCGTTAACGCCGAGACAGACTCACCGTGCCATTCGTCGTGATTGCCCGCACCGTCGTTCCGCCGCCGTTCAGCGGCAGACTCAGATGACGTCCAATACGCCCCTGCACCGTGATCGGGAAATCAGTGGTCAGGCGACCGTTCACCGTGCCTGTCTCGATCTGCGCCGCGTACGACGCCGGAATCCCCATCCGCACCGACCCATTCTGCGTCTCGGCGTCGAGGCCAGCGCCTTCCCACTTGCCGCCCTCCAGCTCCACCACCAAGGAGCCGTTCTGCGTGCGAGCGTGCACGTCGCCGCCGACGTCGAAGAGACGCAGCGATCCGTTTTGCGTGCCCAGATCCATTTTGCCCACCACTCCGTCGACGCCGAGTGAGCCGTTGTGCGCCTCGAGCTGCAAGTCGAAATGACGAGGGACGTACACCATGTAGCTCACCGACCAGCTCTCTCTGCGACTCGACGAACGCGGACCGTCGGTCGAGATGCGCCGGCCATCAGCGGCGATGCGAACGTCCTTGAGCAGATCCTTCGCGTCGCCATCGCTGCGTGCGTTGGCCTGCATGCGTGCGGTGACGCGCACGGAATCACCACTCCAGCCGACGACGTGAATGCTCCCGTTCTCGCGGCCATCGATGTCGAGCGAATGCCCAGACAACTTCACCGGCACGACACGAATCTCACATGCTCGGCCGCGATCGTCGTCGCCGTTCCAGCCATTGCGACAGTTGTCGAGCCAGCGGCTGTCGTCGTAGTCCGACGAGCGCTGTGCGGCGAGTGGTGATGCGGAAGCAAAGAGCGCGAGGGTGAACAGCGGGCGAACGAGAGTCGAGCGGCGCATGGTGATCTCCAGGCGAGTGAGCGCACGACCGCTGCCGTGCGTACGGATACGACAACCGGACCCGCGGTAGGGTTGGAGCCTGAGGAGGCGATCACCACGCGTGCCTGAGCCGACGCCGCCCGCCGTGACCTAGCGGATGCGGCCCAATACCAGCGCCGCGAGTCCGATCACCACAGCCGCGATGACGGTGATGAGAAGAACCACCTGCACGCGCCGCGGGATTGCCGGCGTGAACACGGCGCGCGAAAGCGGCGCGTAGAACCGCTCCGTGTCGCTGGAAGTACGACGAACGACGTGGAGCCCCAGCAGGACCT
Source organism: bacterium (assembly GCA_040003345.1). GTDB lineage: Bacteria > Gemmatimonadota > Gemmatimonadetes > Gemmatimonadales > Gemmatimonadaceae > AG11. The sequence goes on along the minus strand of JBDUCR010000371.1, from coordinate 889 downwards.
CGAGATCGTCGTCTCGTTGCAATCCGAGGTCATGGAGCGAAACAGCGGAGAATGGCCCCCGCGCGTTCGCGTCCTCAAAGGCACGCAGGATGACGATCTGTCGCTCGGTGAGCTCGCTGTACGGATTCATCCCTCATTCGCGGCTGGTCGGGCGTGGGTGCGCGGCAAGCCGGCACCCACGCTTTCGTTTCGCCCTACGGCGCAGGGGGATGACGGAACAGGCTGTCGTGAGCGATTCCCCGTTTGTTGGAGGCGATCGTCCGCCGCAGCATTGCCGCCCGCGTCGCATTGAGCGCGATCTTCGCGCCGGCAATGAGCTGCCACGCCGAATCACCCCGGACGAGAAACGTCACCGTGTCCGCGCCGGCGCCATTCGGCTTCTGGCGCACCCACATCGCTGTGTCCGAATGCATCACGACGGTGAGTGCATGGTCAGGCTGAAACACGAGTCGCGAACTGTCGGTGTACGTCGTTGGAGCAGTCTGCCGGCTTTGACCTGACGCAAAAGAAGGAGTGACGGCAAGCAACACCACTGCGAAAAATGCAGCAGTCCGGGAGGCGTGCCTTTGCCGAAACACCGCCAAATGCGTCCGGTCACTGATCAGCATCCGGATGCCCAGTAGTCTGCCGCTGCGGCGTTCAGGTCATCGAGCAGTTCGTCCACTTCGATCTGCGCGCGGGCAATGTTGGCGTCGTCCACAAGGCTCTTCGCGGTTGCTCGCGCGACGCCTTCCTCATCCCCCTCCGCCAGCGCCACGGCGAGATCGGCCATATCCTGACCCTCTTCGAACCATGCGTGGTTCAACTCGCTCTGCGCCGCGTGGTATTGCTGGTCCTCGGCATAGATGGCTAGCGCTTTTATAGTGCAGAGATCGCCGGTGCCAGTGCC
>JBDUCR010000021.1:0-7013 GCA_040003345.1 bacterium | reverse complement strand
CATCGGGAGAGATGGCAGGGAACACCTCCTTTACCGGCGACGCACATAGCCACGGCGATTGTCAGAGCCGCTTTCACGATGACTCGCATGACGTCGCGCGCAGAGCCGACATCATCGCTAGCGAACGATCGACCCGCCATCCGCCGCAAGAAACGCCACGAGCTTCTCGGCAGGAACAGCGTACACGATCCGCCCATTGCTCTCCGCCGCGCCGCCGTAAATCACACCGACCACACTCCCCGCCGCATCGAACAACGGACTTCCACTCGACCCGTGCCCCGCATACGAGTCGATCTGGATTACGTCCGACAACCGCTTGCTCACCGTTCCCGGCGTACTCGTCGTCCGAGCAGTGATGTTCATGCCGGTTCCTTCCATCGGCGTATCGATTGCACCCGGGTACCCGATCGACGCCACCGGCGCGCCAACCTTCGCGCGCGCGCCATCGCGACTCACTCCCGCCACAACCGGATACGTGCCCGTGCCCTCGATCTGAAGCAGCGCGAGATCGTCGACGTCACTCACGCGGACGACGCGCGCCGGCAACCACTTCTTCGTATTTGCGAAGATCACCACCAGCCGCTGCGGCGACGCACCGGACTCCGATCGCACCACGTGCTTGTTCGTGATCAGCAGGCCCCCGCGCGTGATACCGAACGCCGTCCCCGCGAGAAACTTGCCGTCGAAGTCGCTCGCCAACATTGCCACTGCGGCGTCGTTCTGCTCGACAACGTGACTCACGTCCATCTGCGAGATCGACTGCTGCATCAGCGCAGTGCGATCCAGCTTCTTCGACAGCTCGGACACCGTGCCCGTCGTCGCCGTGCCCGCCTTGATCTGCTCGCGCGCATACGCGAGATCGCGCTTCCGCGCATCGAGCTCCTCTCTGAGCGCAGCGGCGTACGCTGCGTCGCCAGGCCGCGACGCGCCGACGCGCACCTGTAGCGCGGAGAGCGTGCTCTCCGAACGCGCAATCGACGCTGCCATCTCACGCTCACGCACGATCACCTGGCGCTGCCACAGCGCGAAGGCAATCACACCCGCTGCCACCAGCACACTGCCAGTGATCGTGAACTTGCGGCGCATCGCCTTGGTCTGCTTTTCCACCGCAACAGCCACGCGCATCGACGTATCCATGCGCGGCGCGCTCACGGCATCGCCGCCGTCGCTGATGCCGTGCACCTCCACACGCGGTCCATTCACGCCGAGGCTCACCACATCGCCTTCACGCAAACGATGCGCACCCGCGATGCGTTCGCCGTTCACGTACGTGCCGTTGGTGCTGTTCAGATCGTGAATCGACCACACGCCATCAACGCTGCGCAGCTCCGCGTGTCGCGTCGAGACGTCGAGCTCCGTCTGTGGATCGAAGCGAAGATCACTCGCCCCGTGTCGACCCACCGAGACGATCGATTTGTCGAAACGCTCTCGCGTACCGGCGCGCGTTCCGCTCAGTACGCGGAGCTCGAGCGTCATTGCTTCGGAGCGGTCGGCGCAGGCTTCGTCTTCACGACGGACGACGCCGTGCTGTACACCCACCACGTCGCCCCGACGAGCAACAGAACCAGCAGGCCCAGCGCGATGAGTGAGCCGCGTGTCTTCCGCTGCGCGAGCACTTCCGGCGTCTGCGACGGCCGCATCGGCACCGAGCGCTCGATCTCCATGGGCAGCATCATCTCGCCCGTCGGCACCTTGAGCGTCGAGCGGCGCTCGCCACCACTCGCCGACATCGTCGGCGCCGTGGTGCGACGCTGCGCTTCCGTCTGAAGACTATCGGTCGGCAGCGGAAATACGCGATGACCCACGTCGTCGCCGTTCTCCGGTTGCGACAATCCATCACCATCGAATCGCGCCGCAATGACCGTGATGTTGTCAGGGCCGCCGTTCTCGTTCGCACGATCGATCAGCCGCTTGCACACCGTGATCAGATCCTGTTCTTCCGTCGCGACCTTCGCGATCTCGTCGATTCGCACCTGACCGCTCAAGCCGTCGCTGCAGAGAATGAGCGTGTCGCCCTTGCGAACTTTCTGGTGCGTGAGATCGACCTTGATATTCGCCTCGGGGCCGAGCGCCTGCAGAATGATGTTGCGTCGCTCGCTCTGCTCGGCCTCTTCCTCCGTGATCTCTCCCGCCTCGATCAGCTTCTGCATCAGCGACTGATCCTTCGTGATCTGCAGCGCGATCCCTTTGCGCACCAGATACGCCCGGCTATCTCCAACCTGCGCGAGATAGAGCGTGTCGCCGAGCACGCCGGCAATCGTCGCGGTGGTGCCCATGCCGCGAAACTCGGGATGCTCGAGCGCGAAGCTGTGGATGTGCGTGTTCGCCGCCGCCGCCGCCTGCTTGATCGTGTACGCGTATGTCTCCTTGTCCGGAGCGTCGTTCGTCGCCAGCGCGTCGCTCAGCTTCTGCAACACGACTTCGATCGCCATCGCGCTCGCGATCTCACCAGCCGCCGCGCCACCCATGCCGTCGGCCACCATGAAGAGCGTACCGCGATCGCCGACTTCGTGCGTGCGTACCTCTGGTTGCAGCGTTGCATTGCCGCGCGTGAGATCCGCGACGACGAACGCGTCCTCGTTGTGCTCGCGAGTGCGCCCCACATCGGTGCGACCGAAGACGTGGACGATTACGGAACCGTGGGGAGCGGAGGGCGTCACGCGGAGTGGTCGGGGAGTAGTGGGAGAGGACACGTGATTGTCGACGTTAGCAGCTCTTCAACATGCGCTGTACCGCTTCGTCGTATTTGGTCTGTCCTGCACGGTCCTTGATGGTATTCAGTATTTCACAGCTCTGCGCGTCTTTCCCCATCCATCCGAGCGCCTGCGCACGAACGACGCTCAATCCGATGATTTCGTTGGAGCCAATGGCGTTTGGCTGAAGCCGCTCCGCTTCAGCAAGCGCCTTCGCCGCCGTCGCGTCCTCGGCACTCTCGCGAAGGAGTCCGGGAAGTCGCGCCGTTATGTCGACCGCAGTGGCGCCGCTCGCCGGTGTGCTCGCCGGTGTGCTCGCCGGTGTGCTCACTCCACCATTCACCGACTTGGTCACAGCAGACGGAACATCCCGGCGCACCGCAGTCTGCGAGGCCGGCATCACGGGCAGCGCGGCGGCGCTGGCAGGTGGCACGAGCGACGTGCTGTCGTGCTTCGCGGCTGGCGTGCCCCCCTTCGACATCACTGCAAACGCAGCGATCGCCGCTGCCAGGACAGCCAAGCCCGCGCCAGCGTAAATCGACGTCTTCGATTTCGTCGCCGTCGGTATTGGAGCCGGACCCCTCACCGCAGCCGAAGGACGCGTCATCGGCGGCGGCTGCTGCGCAGCGGCATTCGGATCGACGCGCGTCGACGGTGGCGCCATCAGCGCCGTATCAGCGCCCATCACCATCGTGCCCGCGTCCATCGCCGCACTCCTCGGCATCCGTTCCACCGCCATGTACAGCGCATTGCCGAAGTCCGACGCATTCTGATAGCGCTCACCCGTCTTCCGCTTGAGCGCCTTCTCCATCACAGCCTGTACTTCAGGCGGCCACATGACGCCCGGATTCATCTGCGAAAGCGACTTGGGCTCATCCGTGAGACGCATGATCATCGAGTCCTGCGCCGTCTCGCCGGGGAAGGGAAGCTTGCCCGTGAACATGTTGAAGGCGACGAGCGCGAGTGAATACACATCGCTTCGCCCGTCGAGGTTGTCGCCCGCGAGCTGCTCGGGACTCATGTACTCTGGCGTTCCCACCACCAACCCCGTCTTCGTCACCTTCTGATTCTCGGCACCTGCAGCCTTCGCGATACCGAAGTCCACCACCTTCACGCAGTCCGACCCGTCGCGATTCTTCGCGATCATGATGTTGTCGGGCTTGAGATCACGATGGACGATCCCCATGTCGTGTGCGATCTGGAGGCCGTCAGCCGCCTGCTTCGCGATGTTCGCGGCACGAATCGGCGCGAGCGCGCCCGCCTTCTCCACGAGCGACGTCAGCGACTCGCCCTCGATGAACTCCATCGCCAGATAGATCAGCCCGTCGGCCGTCTCGCCGAAGTCATAGATCCCCGCGACGTTCGGGTGGTTGATCCGGCTCGCGTTCGCCGCTTCCCGATTGAAGCGGCTGATCGCGTCGGCGTCATGCACCATCCCCGGATTCATCACCTTCACCGCACTCTTCCGCCCCATCTTCACATGCTCGGCCAGATAGACCTGACCCATTCCACCCTCGCCGAGCTTCTTCAGCACATGGTATCGCTCGGCGATGATCGACCCGACGAGATCCGTGCCTCCGTTCTGCGAGCGTAGCGCCGTCCCGTCAGCCGGGCAGAAGCGCTCGTTGGCGGGATACTCCCTTCCGCAGGTCGGACAGATCTTTTCCTGACTCACAGGCCCACGCTCTCCACCCTGAGCACCTGATCACCAACGAGAAGGCGCGTGCCCTTCTTGAGCGCACGCTCGCCGCGTACGCCGAGCGCGACGCCGTTTCGACTGCCGGCGTCGTGCACGAAGAACTCTGCGTCCTGACTTCGAATCTCGGCGTGTCGTCCACTCATTGTTTGATCGTACGGAAAAACCCAGTCACCTGATTCGCGCCCGAGCAGCACCGTGCGCGCAGGAGAGAGGTGAAAGGTGTCGCGCACACTGCCGTCCGCGCGAAGCTGCTCGAGCACGGCGACATCCGCCGACGGCACGAGTGAGCCCATGCGTCGCGTGGAATCAGCCTCCGGTGGATGCGGTCCGGGGTAGCCAAGCCGGCGGAATCGCAGCAGCTGCGAGCCGATGAGCAGGACGTCGCAGTCAGCGAGCTTGCTCGGTCCGTCAATGAACGTCCACGTGCCGTTGCGGGATCCAAGATCGCGTACCCACAACTCGCCCTCGCGCAACTCGAAGCGCGCATGCAGCGGCGAGAGAAACACGTCCTCGAACTTGATGTCAGCGTCGCCTCGGCCAACCACGGCTTCGCCGCGATCGAGCGAGAACGTCGTCGCCACGTCGCCGTTTTCGTTGAGCAGCGCCAGCCGCGGTCCAATGATCTCGCGGCTCTTGGCTCCGACGACCAGCGTGCCGAACGCGTTGTTCAGCTCGACGCTCACTCGCTGGCCGACGCGAGTGCCACACCGCGCGCAAAAGAGGTCGACGCCCTGGGTGTATGCGGCCCCGCAGGTCCAACACGTGCCGCTGGACACTTCGTTCGTCACGCGCGTGCCGCAATGCCCGCAAAAGGGCATCGCGGCGTCGACGGGCTTGGCGCACTTCGGACAGGCGTTCGTCGCCGCGACGGGCGAGAGGCGGGTTGGCGGCATCAAGCCTCCCGAGCCGACCGCCGCACCAGGTATTGGCGTGTCCACGAGCTTGCCTCCGGCAACAGCGGGCGAGGGAACTGGAGTCGGCACGGGCGTGCGAGCCGAATAGGCAGGCACCACACGAGTTGCGGACGCCGAAATCGGCTTTCCACAGTCGATGCAGAAACGAGATACCGGCTCGTTTTCGCGGCCACAAAAGGCGCAGATGACGAGAGGTGTCACAATAGGAAGGATGCGGCCATTAGTGCGCGAATATACGGACTGCGAAACAAGCGCGTCAACAAATCCGGCCTATCTCCTAATGCCGTACGCTGCTCGCTGTGATGAGGACAATCATATTACTGCTCACGTCACGCGCGATTACCTTCTCGGAATGCCGTCGTTTCGTGACCTGCGCGCCGCTTTGACGCTGATTCTTGCCACGGCGATGGCCTGTGGCGGCACTTCCGCCGCACCAGCGCCTGCGCCATCGCCAACCGCAGCGCCGGGACGCCCGTCGGCCGCCCCTCCGCTGCCGCCGGTGCCAGCCGTGGACGGACCGCTGGCGGTGCGTGTCCAGTACCCGTCGCCAAACCAGACCATCACCTCGCGCGACTCGAACTTCATCTTCGGGTCCATCGGCAGCGGACGGGCGACGCTCACTATCAATGGCTATCCCGCTCGCGTCTATCCCAACGGCGCCTTCATGGGCTGGCTGCCCAATCCGCTCGCGACGGCGCCACGCTACGAGCTCGTTGCCGCGCGCGGCACCGACACGGCACGGAGCACGTTGCCCATTCGCCTCGCGAGCGCGGCGGTTCGGCCAGTTGCGGTAGCCGACCAGCAAACCCGTAAACCCGAAAATCTTCCGACGTCACGCGCCGATACCATCGCCGCTCTCGTATCGCGTCTCGATTCGCTGCGCACGCAGCTTACGCGCAACGAGCCAATCGGAGTCGTGCAGATTGGTCAGCCCGCTGCTGGCGGCGACACCGATCGCACGATCATCGGCAAGCCGATTCCCGGCGGCACGTACAAGTGGTTCTTCGCGCCGGGCACACTCGTGCCACTGGTGTCGCGTGCCGATGGTGTGGCGCGCATTCGTCTCGACGAGGACCTCGACGTCTACGTCGACTCCGCCGACGCATTGCCATCGATGAGCACCATCCCGCGCCGCATCATGTCCAACGCGCGGGTGCGTGGCAGCAGCACGGGCGTCGACGTGATTCTCCCCATGGGCGCACGCGCCCCGTATTTCGTCGAGGAAGGCGACCGCACGATCACGCTGACGCTGTTCGGCGTGCGCGGCAACACCGACATCATCAACTACGCCACCGCCGACTCCATGGTGCGCACCGTCGAGTGGGCGCAGCTCGCGAACGATCGCGTGCGCGTGACGGTGAATCTTCGCGCCGCGCCGTTCGGCTATCTCGTGCTGTGGGAGAACAACGCGCTGGTGCTCAAGCTGCGCGGCCGGCCCGCGATCGACGCGTCGCGTCCACTCAACGGTCTTACAATCGCGGTTGATCCCGGTCATCCACCGATTGGCTCCACAGGACCAACAGGTCTCTACGAAGCGAACGCTGTACTACCGATTGCTGTGCGACTCAAGCGCATGCTCGAGGAGCGCGGCGCACGCGTCATCATGACGCGTACCTCCGATTCCGCCGTCGCACTCGGCGATCGGCCAATCATCGCGCGCCGCGCAAACGCCCACGCGTTCGTATCCATTCACCTGAACGCCTATCC
>JBDUCR010000074.1:0-7015 GCA_040003345.1 bacterium | reverse complement strand
GGCGCGAAGAAGGCTGCCAAGAAGGGTGGCGCCAAGAAGGCTGCAAAGAAGGGCGGCGCTCGGAAGAAGGCTGCAAAGAAGGGCAAGAAGTAAGCTTTCGTTCGAGCACTAACGGAGAAGCCGGCGCCTTGGCGCCGGCTTCTTTCGTTGTGTCACCTCGTATATCGACCCTGCGCCAGCTCCACGATCCGCGCGATCAACGCATCGTGCGTGATCCCCGATCGCTCCGCCGCTCGCGCAAATTCCCCCGACTGCTCCAGATAGCAATTCGGATTCACCTCGATCACATAGATCTCCTCACGCGGCGTGACACGCAGATCAACGCGCCCATAGTCGCGCAGCCGAAGCGCGTTGAATGACTCCACCGCAACACGCTGCATCCGCTCGAGCAGCTCAGGCGCAACATCAGTTGGAAAGATCGACTTCGTGCCCGCGAACTCCGCACCGGTCTCGCTCGTTCCACCCGTTCCGCCCTCACCCCACTTCGCCTCGTAGCTCGCTACCTTTGGCCGATCGGCGGGGAATGAACTGAAGTCGAGCTCGATCACCGGCAATGCAACCGGAGTCACGTTGCCCAACACTCCAACATAGAACTCACGACCCTCGACGAACTCCTCGACGAGCACCGGAGACTGAAACTCACGCTGCAACGAATCCATCGTGCCGAGCAGCTCGCGAATGTCGCGGACCACACTCTTCGACGTAATCCCGAGCGATGCGTCTTCCTGCGGCGGCTTCACGATGAGCGGAAACGTGAGATCGCCAACATGATCCAGTGCACCACGAAAGACCGTCGCAAATTGTGGCGTCAAAATCTCGTGGAAACGCAACACCTTCTTCGTCAGACTCTTGTCCCCCGCCATCATCAGACCGGCCGGACTCGAACCCGTGTAGCGAAGTCCGAGCAGGTTCAGCAGCGCCGCGACGTTCGACTCGAGCGCACTCTTTCCATCGAACGACTCCGCCAGGTTGAACACGATCGCCGGATCTGCCGCGTGCAACGCCGCGATGACCGGCTCGACGTCAGCGGCAACCGAGACGCGCGACGTCTCGTGACCCAACGCGCGTAGCGCGGACTCGATTTGACCAAGCACCGGATCTTCCGGCGCTTCGGCGGCATCCGCGCCGTGAAGCAGTGTGACGTTCATCTGTCCATTGTATGAGGTGACGCGCCGCCCGCGCGCGAATACCGCCAGTGAAGAAGCACAGCCGTACCGAACGCCGTCAGCTCGATCAGCGTCGTCGCATCCAATCCGGCAACGCGCAACTCGAGTACCGACGCGCGTTGTTGCATCGCGCGAATGAGTGAACGCACGGCCGCGGGTCCAACGCCCGCCCAGTACGCCACTCGCGCAACGAGCTCGCCTTCGTGTCGCGCGAGATACTCCACCGCACGTTCGCCCGCTGGTGCATCCGATGCCCGCGCGAAGATGCGACGGAGATCACCGTCGAACTGTCGGGCATCACCGAGCGACAACTCTTCGTCGCCCTCGTAGTGCTCAGCGACTGTCCAATGCATCGCTTCGACGGGAACATCGTCATCCGTTAGCTCGGGGATCGCAGGCACCGCTCTTCCGATGTCGCGCATCACGACATCCACCCACTCGAGCTTCGCGATCGCGCCCCAACCCGCATATTCGGTCCGCCAATCCAGTCCCGGTGTCAGCCACACCGCGAACGTCTCGGCGAAGTCTTCATCCGGGTGCTTCTGCGCGTACCAACCGAGAATGTGTCGCACGTGTGCACGCGAGAGCGGATCGGCGGCGTAGTGTTCTCGATAGGGGCGCGCATAATCACCGAAGATCGCGTTGAAGTCCGCGCGCTCGTGAAGACGAAAGGCGTAGTTCACCGCGTGACCGGCTTCGTGTCGCAGATATCGCATCGCCTCGTCATCGCTCTCGATCGAGCCAGCGTGTTCTGCCTCGATGCGTTCGAGTCGATCGTCGGCGAGATAGAAGGGAACGCCGATGATCGGAGAACCATCCGGACATCCCCACTGGTCGCTGAGATACACCGGCGGACGAAATGCGATGTCGCGCGCCGCGAGCTCTTGGTAGAGCAGGGTCGTCAGCGCTTCGACGCGTGTTCCCCGAATTGCGAGGCCGAGCTCCGAAATGCGTCGGCCCAGGAGCTGCGCGCGTTCGCTTTCCCATTCCGCCGGTTTTTGCACAACCACACGGGGGGCAAGGCGCGTACCGAGCCCATGGAAAGCAGAAGCGCCGCGGAAAGATCCGCGGCGCCTTGTTCTGGAAAAAGGGTCAGCTCAGACGGGCTGAGCGTCCATCTCGGTCTCGTCTTCGGGACCGGGCGCCCACATGTACGCGCTGAACCTCGGCGTCGTCTCGGGCTCCCACCCGCGGGAGATCACAATCCCCACGGGCTCGTCGAACTGCGATTGCGTTTCATCCTGCTTCTTCATATGGATAGCTGCTTCTGCTCAAAGGAAAGCCCCCGGAACGGGCGGGGGCAATCGGACATAAAGCAGCTTAGGTGCCAGTTCATGCGAATCCAGCAACGCCTTTATCTACAGACACTTACATACTAGCAAGCGCGTGTGTGTGCCGAGGCGTGTGTCGTTCTGATACGAAACAAACCGAACAAATCCGTGTCGTAACGCTACACGTCGAGTCGGTTCCCGCTCTCAGGCCATGCCCTTCCTCGCCATGAAGCTATTCGGCGCGCCCTCCTCGACGGTGACGTCCCAGCCGCGATACCGTCGGCGAAGCTCCTCCATCGAGACCGTCGCTCGCTTTCCCGCCGCGATGGTCTCGACCAGATGCACGCCACCGTCGGCCGTCGCACTCTGCAGAACCTGAATGACGCGAGCACGTTCCGCCGCGCTCAGCCCGGTAAAGGCGGCAGGGGTATAGATCACTGCGGTGAGAGGTTCCTGCGGGGTGAAGGACTCCAACGCCGCTGCACTCGCGTGCACGCGTTCGCCCAAGCCGGCTTGCTCCGCGGCATCCATCACGCGCTGGACGGCATCCGGCCCGGCCAGCGCAGTGACATCACAGCCATTCGCAGCGAGGTAGAGGGCAGGTGTTTCGACCGTTGCTCCCGCTACAAGAACGCGCGAATCACCACCTACCGCGTTCACCGCGCGCACGACGGAATCGTCCCGCGTCAGACCCCAGTGCTCCGGGCGACGCAATTCGGCCAACAGCTTGATGCGAGTCTTTCGCCACGCCGCATAGCTCTCGAGGCGAAGGCGCTTGAAGATGATCTTGTCCACCTCATCGCAGAGCAGAAGCTCGGTCAGCGCAAACTGCTGCTGGCCAGCCAGCGCCCGCACCGCTTCGTCTCCGATCGACAGGAGCACGCTTCGCGGCACCGACTCCTTGTAATTCTCGATCTCACGCTCGAGGTACAGCGCGTACTCGTACTTGAGCGATCGGGACGGCCGTTGGGCCATTCAGCGGAGGGGCTGGGGGACGCGTCTAAGCTAGAACATTCACACAGTCACGCAAGTGTCTGTCGTCACTAATCTTAGACCAGATGTTTATGATTGTGTTTATTTCTCGCCCCCCAAAAAGAATCCAGCACCGACCGTAGTGTCGAGTTATTGTTGCCGAACTGTCGACATTTCCGGTGCGCATTCCAAGCCCCTACACAGGCTCCACATGCACGATTGCCTCGGCTGTGCCGAGCTCCCGCGCGATCGCACGCTCTACATCGTCAGTGAAGTCGTGCGCATCCGTTACCGACGTTGCGCCATCCACCAGAATCGTCACTTCCGCGAATAGATGCCCCGAAGCCGTGCGACGCGAACGAGCGGCACGCACTCCCTTCACGCCAGGAATCGTTCGCACGATTTCCGCCAGACGATCCGCATCGACAGCGCGCGCGTCGACGAGAATTGGAATGGAATCGCGGAGAATCGCATAGCCACTTCTCGCGATGAGCAACGCCACGATCACTCCGAGCGCCGAATCGGCGTACACGTAGCCGAGCTGCGAGAGCACCAGTGACACGATCGCAAGCGCCGTAACAAGAATGTCGCTCGCCGTGTGCGACGCATCCGCAAGCAACAAGTTGCTCGACAACGCTTGCCCGCGCCGGCGCTCGTACACCACGACGAACATGTTCACCATCAACGACGTGATGAGCAGCACGCCATCGGCCGCGGATGCGCGCGGTACGATCTGGCCACCGAGCAGCTCGCCGATACTCTGTCGCAAGAGCTCGAAACAGGTGATCGAAAGAAAGCACACAATGCCGAGTGTGCCGAGCGTCTCGAACTTTTCGTGTCCGTATGGATGGTCGTCGTCCGGTTCGCGCGACGCGATCGACACCGCGAGAATTGCGACGCCGTTGCTCAGCATGTCGAGCACGGATTCCAGCGCGGCACCGAGCACAGTGAGCGCCCCTGTCCGCGCGCCGACGCTGATCTTGAGCGTCGCGGAAACTGCGTTGAGTGCAAGAACGACCAGGAGTGCTCGACGCACGGCCTTCGACCGCATCGGCGATTGCGTGACGATGGCACTGGTGTATTGCGGCGTGAGCATTCGAGGGAGTCTGGGTGCGCAGTAGGCGATGTGTCAACTCGCGCATTGCATCAAAGCAACGAGAGTCTCGACGCGTCGCGACGATGGCGCACTTCCTGTCGCGCTGAGCCGACTCCAGTTTTCACTGATGCCCGAACTACCCGAAGTTGAAGCTGCGATGGACGCCCTTCGCGAGAAGGCGACTGGCCGCACGATTGCGCGTCTTCGCTTGTTGCACCCGGCGTTTCGCAAAAGAGTGACACCCGCTCGGCTGCGTTCGCTCGGCGGCACCCGCATCGAACGTGTGGAGCGTCGCGGCAAGCATCAACTGCTGCATCTGGACGATGGGCGAATACTGCACGCGCACTTTCGCATGAATGGCGATTGGGAGTTCGGCAGCGTTGGTAACGAGTTGCCGCGCTTTGCGCGCGCCGTGCTCGAGCTCACCGACGGCACGCAGATCATCTTCGTCGACTCGCGCGCTCTCGGTACCATCGAGCTGCATGCAGCCGATGCGGCACTCGATCTTGGCCTCGGCCCCGATGCGTCCGATGCGGCGTGGACCTCGGAGCAGCTCGCCGCTGCGTTAGCTGTGCGACGTGGGCCAATCAAGCCTGCGCTGCTCGATCAGAAGCTCGTCGCCGGACTTGGCAATATCTACGCAGCGGAGTCGTTGTGGCGTTCGCGTATTGATCCTCGCGCCGCGAGCAACACCCTTACACGCGCGCGAGTGAACGCACTCCGGAAGGCGATCTCGGCGGTGCTCAAGCGTGCGACAGGATCGCGCTACACCGATGACAGCACCGTGAATCTCGATGTGTATGATCGCGAAGGGTTGCCCTGTCGCCGATGCAAGACGCCTATCGAGAGAATTGCGCAGGCGGGTCGATCGACATACTTCTGCCCTACGTGTCAGGGGACTTGAATAGCGCGATGCAAGAGCCGAGCTGTTAGTCCAGTGCTTCCAGGAGCGCTCCTTTGATGTAGCCTGTTTCCGGTACCGTGAGTAGTTCCGGATGATCGAGCGGTTGGCCGCGAATCTCCCGTAAAACCATTCGTCGTCCGCTGTCGGCGGCCGCATCTTCGAGCATTTCGAGGAAGAGCGGCTTGGACAGATGGAACGAGCAGCTTGCTGTAAAGAGGAGACCGCCGGGTGAGAGCAGGCGCATCGCGCGCAAGTTGATCTCCTTGTAACCGCGTATTGCGGCGGGTAGCGCGGCGCGCGTCTTGGCAAAGGCCGGCGGATCGAGCACGATCGTCTCGAACTGCGTGCGTTCACGCTCCTGCGCTTTCAGGTATTCGAAGGCATTCGCCTCGATGAACGTTCCGTTACTCAGCCCGTTGCGGCGGAAATTTTCTTCGGCGCGTGTGAGCGCGTGCGCGGAGGCGTCGAGTGCAGTGACGTGCGTTGCACGCTGCGCGAGATGAAGCGCGAAGGAGCCGTGATAGCTGAAGCAGTCGAGTGCTCGGCCGCGAGCGATTGTACCGACGAGAGTGCGGTTCTCTCGCTGATCGAGAAACGCGCCTGTCTTCTGGCCTTTCCACGGTGCAGCGAGATAGCGCACGCCGTGTTCGTCGACTTCGATTTCTTCGGGTACGTCGCCGTAGAGTAGCTCCACATTCTTGTCGAGGCCCTCTTTGGTGCGAAGAGAGACGTCGTTGCGCGCGAGGATGCCGACGGGATCGATGTGGGCGCGCAGTGCGTCGACGATTTGGGTGCGATAGTGTTCGAGCCCCGCGCTCATGATCTGTACGACGAGCCATCGGTCGTAGCGGTCTACGACGAGTGAGGGGAGTGCGTCGCCTTCACCGTGAACGAGTCGAAATGCATTCGCGACGCGTTCGAGTCCGCTGCGTCGTGCGAGCGCGCGGCCGATGGACGCGTGCCACCATGCGGCGTCGATGGTTGCGTCGGGATTTCGATCGAGGAGTCGAAGGGAGATTTCAGATTGCGGGCTCCAGAGAGCGACGCCGAGTGGCTTGCTGCGTTGATCGGTGACGCGAATGGCGCCGGCGTCGGTGGAGGGGCGTTGGATGACGTCGCTGCGGTAGATCCATGGGTGTCCGGCGTCCCAGCGTCGAGCGCCTTTGGTGGAGACGATTGCGGAGTGCATGCTGCAAGGTAAGGGTGACGGCGTCTGTGCAGTGTGGTGGTGTGGCCACCTTGAATCCGCTGTGAAAATCGGATACCATTCTGACCCTTTGCTGATGTGTTGTTTTGCGGGGTTGGTGAGAGAGTTGGGCGGATCAAAAGTTCGAGCTGGACAGCACTTGCAACCGCTTTCACGCCCGTTTACAATGCAAGGCTCACCGCGAGAGTTTTTGGAATCGCGGACGCTGATTGAAAAGTGAAGGACAGAGGATGGGTCGTCGGCCTTTTTGTATGGTCTTTTTGGTCGGCGGCAAATCGTGGGAAATGGAATCTTTACCGAGCCTCTGTGATCGTCGTGGCATGCCACGAAGAGAGCAAAGGATTGGTAATAGGTAGATTGCGATAGCAACGCGCGTAGTTCTGCTTGGCGACTGTTTGT
>JBDUCR010000134.1:0-7067 GCA_040003345.1 bacterium | reverse complement strand
CAATTAGATAGCATCGCGCAGGTTTCACAGTCAGAATATGCTGCATAGCCGCCCATTTCCGACACCGTCTCGCCGCTTTTGTGCACCGCTCGCACCAACCCCCAACCACACAACCCGCTCCCATGACTCGCCTTACGCGGACGCGACCCCCGCGGTTGGCGTGACAACTATAGCATCGCCTCGCCGCATAATCCGCGCGATGCGGTCGTGGTACTCGACATCACCGCGTCGCGTTGACGATGTGGCTGCCGCCGTGGCCGTGTATGAACGCGCGATCGTGGAAGGCGCTACCCAAGTGATCGCGACTCTCGAATGAATGCCCCGAGCGGCTCGTACGGGACGTCCGCGTTGCACCCTCCTTCCCAATGCGACGCCCCTGCCCCAATGTGACGTTCCAGCCTCAGCCTCGGTGCTTCGTGGTGAGTATGTCTACCGCCCACCGCCTTCCATATGGAGGGCCCGAGTGGATTGAACGCATTCGCTCCGGAGACGAGGCTGCCTTCGAAGCGCTGTTTCGTGCGTTCGCGCCGGGTCTCTGCTCGGTCGCCACGCGACAGCTGCGCTCGCGCGCTGAGGCGGAGGAGTTGGTTCAGGAGCTGTTCCTCGATCTCTGGCGGCGGCGCGGCCAGCTGGCCATCGAGCAGGGGCTGTCGTCGTACCTCTACACAGCCGTGCGCAATCGGGTACTCAACCACGCCAAGCGCGAGCAGCGCTTTGCGCCGTGGAGCGCCGCGTCGGGACTACCGGAGGAATTCGATACTTCATCCTCGAGCGAGACGGAGTTGCTGGACGCGCTCGAAGTGCAGGACGCGATCGATCAGCTTCCGCCACGTTGCCGCCTGATCTTCACGCTCAACCGGCAACAGGAGATGACCTACAGCGAGATCGCGAAGTCGCTCGGGTTGTCGATCAAGACCGTGGAAACCCAGATGGGCCGAGCGTTGAAGACGCTTCGCGTTCGTCTTGCGCATCTCTTGCCGTGACGATTCCAGCCAGGCGGCGGCTGCCGGTTCGCTGTAGCTTTGCGACGCTGTCAGGGCGTGCACCCTGTCTCAGTTGTCTCATCAGTGTGACGCGCGTGATGCGCGTGTCTAGCGCGCGCCGTGTTACGGCGGACTCCGGCCAGTTGTCGCGTCCGACCGGCTATTCTGCCCTCTGCCTCGCCCATGTCTGCTGACGACGCGATCGACTTCACACTGCTCGCACGATACTTCGCGGGCGAAAGCACGCGCGAAGAGCGTGCGCTTGTCGACGAGTGGTCCGCTTCGCCAGAGAACGCCGACGAAATGCTCGCGCTGCGGCGGCTGTGGCACGACGCGCAGACTGTCCCGGGCTCGTCACGCATGGACGCGATGTGGACGCAGCTGTCGCATCGCATGCATGCGGAGGATGGCGTTGCGGCAGTTGCAGCGCCCGCTCCGCAGCGACCGCAGCTGCACGCGCCGTCGCGACGCTCGACTCCGGTAATCGAGCTGCACGCGCGTCCGAAATTCAGCGTTCGCCAGCGCGTGGTGGCTGGCCTCGTTGCCGCAGCGCTCATTCCTGTGATGTTCGTGGTTGCACGGCGAAGTGGCAACGCATCGGACCGCGCGGTGGCAGCCGCGTCGCCCATGCGCACATTCTCCACGGCGCGTGGCCAGCGCAGTTCGCTCGAGCTCACCGATGGCACACGCGTTCAGCTGGGGTTCGGCAGCACGCTGCGTGTAGCGTCGTTCACCGGCGGAACACGTGAGCTGTATCTCGAAGGCGAAGCGATGTTCGACGTCGTGCATGACGCGAAGCGGCCGTTCATCGTTCACACCGCGCTGTCGCACACAGAGGACCTCGGCACCGTCTTCGCGGTGCGGGCATACCCGACGGATGGAGTGGTGCGCGTCACGGTGGCGTCGGGTCGCGTGATGCTTCGCGGTGGCACGGCAGATTCCACGGTGGGCGCCGGGACAACACTTCAGGCCGGACAGCTCGCCGATCTCGATTCGGCGGGGCACGTCACCGTGATGGCGTCGCCGAGCGCCGATGTGCTGCGCGCGTGGCAGGCGGGACGCATCCGGTTTGATAACGCGCGTCTCCGCGATGTTGCCGCCGACCTCGAGCGGCGATACGACGTCACGATCCGCATTCCGGCAACCGCATCCGATCGTCGGATTACCGTGGACATGGATGCACACTCGCTAACAGAAGTACTCGACGCTATCGCGCTTCCCTTGAATCTGCGCTATCGTCAAACCGGGGGGCTGGTGGAGCTGGAGACGCAGCGACGATAGCGCGTCCCTCCCCTGTGCCCCTGCGCTGGGTGACGCAACTGCACCGGAGGCCCGCTGTGCGATTGGCCTGGATATGCATCGTCGCCGCAACTGCGGTTCCAGGTCAGCTGCTGCCAGCACAAGGCGCCGGAAGCAGCGCGAGCTCCAGCTACACCACGGCAAGCAGCGCGCGCTATCTGCCGTTGGCCATGGTGCGAGACGGCACCGTGCGCATGCCTGATGCGCTCATGCGTCTGGTGAGCGTGCATCGGCAGCAGGTCCCCTTGCAACAAGTCCTGCTCGACATCGCAACGCAGGCAGGCTTGGGGTTGTCGTACGGCGAGGATCTCGCGCGCTCCAACACGCTCGTGTCGATGGACATCATCACACAGAGCGCCGCGAATGCGCTTGCGCTGGCCGTGCACGATACCCGATGGACGGTTCTCGTCACGCCTGCTGGACAGGTCGCTGTCGTCAGCAGCGCGCAGGTGGTACTCAGCTCCGTCGGCGGCCGAGTGATGGAGCGGGCAAGCGGCGCAGTGTTGCCAGGCCTGCGCGTGAACGTCGAGGGCACGCGCCTATCCGCAACGACCAACGACAGTGGTGGCTTCCGCATTCCCAACCTTCCGCCGGGCGATTACACGCTCATCGTCAATCGCGTCGGCTACTATCGCACATCGAAGCCGATCACCGTTGGCGACGGCGCGCTCACGGTGGATCTAACAGTTGATCCTGCGCCCAACCTGCTCGATCAGATTGTCGTCACCGGTGTTCCGACGGCGACGTCGCGGCGCACGTTAGGCAATGCCATCAGCATGATCGATGTGACGGAGTCTGCGAAGAAGGTTGTCAACAACAGCGTAAGCGAGGTATTGCAGGCGAAGGTGCCGGGCGTGAGCGTGATGAAGACGAGTGGAACGCCGGGCGCTGGTGCCCAGATTCGCATTCGCGGCGCGGGCTCCATGACAGGCGCGGTTAGTCCCGTAATCTACGTTGACGGTGTGCGACTGTACGCCGGTCCGGGAGGAAACTTCCGCAATTCGTATGAGCAGCCGTCCGCCGTTCTTTCGCGCAGCGGTGGCGGCCCCGATGCATCGGCGCTCGACGCGATCAATCCGGACGACATCGAGTCGATCGAGGTGATCAAGGGCCCCGCCGCGGCAACGTTATACGGCGCGGAGGCGGCGAATGGCGTGGTGCAGATCATCACGAAGAAGGGTGCGCGCGGTGCGCAACAGCGACAGCAATGGACGGGCAAAGCGCAGATCGGGCGCAGCGACTGGGCGCTGGACCGTCGCTCCAATTCCACGACGTGTACCTCGGCGCTCATCGCAGACGTCGATGGATTTCCCGGCTGCGTCGGCAAGCCGGAGGGCAGCATTCTCGCACTCACGAGCCTCGATCAGCCGGGCGTATTGCGCGCCGGAAACCTTCATGCGCATTCGCTTTCCCTGCGCGGAGGAGGTCAGGACTACTCGTTTCTGACGCGAGGCGAGAGTGATCTCGAAGAGGGCGTCGTACCCAACAGTGCAACACAGCGGAACTCTGCACGCGCGAACGTGGCTGTCTATCCGCGAGACGGCTTGAACGTCACGACGAGCATCGGTGTCGCGCGCACGACGACGCGCTTCCCAATGGGTGGCAACGGCTGGAACATCATGGAATCCGCGTGGACGTTCCGGCCCGGTAGTGCGCTGCGAACCGGTGCCGTCAACGGATTCGCCGGGACTGCAGTCACGCCCGCTGCATTGGCGTCGTACGACAACGAGCTGAATGTCGACCGGCTTACCTTCGGCGCCACGATGAATCTCAACCCCGTCGAATGGCTGGAAAACCGGCTGACGATAGGTGGTGACATCAGCAGCGGACGCGCCAGCCGCTTTATTCCGCCCGGTTCGCCGTTCGATCCGATCACTGGGCAGATCACCAACGGCGCACCGGCAAATTCGGTCTATTCAGTCGACTACGCGGGCACCATCCGCAGCCGCCTGCCCTGGAACGACGTTGGCTCGGCGCTGTCGTTCGGCGTGCAATACACGAACAGTCGCTATCAGAACACTGTCGTGCAGGGAAACAATCTGCTCTCACCACAGTCGCGCGACGTTGAGCTCAGCATTACGCGCAACAGCTGGACGGAGTTCAGCGAGGTGAAGTCGCTCGGATTCTACGGGCAGGAACAGCTGACGTGGAACGACCGGCTGTATCTCACGGGCGCACTTCGAGTGGATAACAGCTCGGTGTTCGGCGACGACATCAAACAGCTCACCTATCCGAAACTCTCAGCCGCGTACGTGTTGTCGGACGAGCCATTCACCAGCGCACACTGGCTCGATCAGCTCAAGGTGCGGGCAGCGTGGGGCCAGGCGGGCAACGCGCCTGATCCGTTTGCCGGCGTCAAGAGCTACCTGCTCGTGAAGGGCGTGGATCCCGTGACAGGCGCAGTCGTTCCGTCACTCCGATTGTTCTCGAAGGGAAACTCTGGAGTGCGGCCGGAGCGCGGCACCGAGATCGAACTGGGAGTGGACGCCGCACTGTTCAGAGGTCGCGCGAGTATCGAGCTCACGTACTACGACAAAAGAACAAAGGACGCCATCATGGCGGTTCCGATCTCACCGTCGGAAGGCTACGCGGACCCCGATCGACAATCCGTTGTCTTTCAGAATCTTGGAGAGATCAGCAACAAGGGTTTCGAGGTGGCGCTCGCCACTGGCGTGTACCGCAGCAACAGCATCACGTGGGACACGCGATTGGGCATCTCTGCGAATGCGAACAAGCTGGTACGCTTTGGGTATCGCCGGCAGCCGATCCTCATCGGCCTCACTACGCCCAATCAGCGTCACGCCGAGGGGTATCCGCTGGGCGGGTTCTGGGTGCACGATCCGGTGTTGAGCGCCAATGGCAACTACGTGGCCGGCCCCGCGAGATTCGTTGGCTCGCCAAGCCCCACGCGCGAAGCAGCACTCGAGAACACGATACGCCTGGGCGCGAACGTGCGGGTTTCCGCATTGCTCGATTACAAGGGCGGCTACTACGTGCTCAATCAGACTGACTGGCGACGCTGTACGGCGGGCGTCTGTCCAGAAGTCAATGATCCCAATGTGTCAGACGACGAGAAGCGTAGACTCACCGTGGATCTCACCGTCAACGACGCGCTGTACACGCAACGCGCCGACTTCATCAAGCTGCGAGATCTGTCAGTCGCATATGCGTTTCCCGACGGGCTCGCGAAGCGGATGAAGGTCAGCCACGCGTCGTTCACCATCGCTGGTCACGACCTCGGTTTCCTGTGGAAGCCGTATTACAAGGGTCTCGATCCGGAGGCGAACTTCACTGGCGACAACGGGCCCGCCGGCACGAACGTTCCGCCCTTCGCCTTTACGGCGGTGGATTACTGGACGATGCCCATGACGCGACGCATCACTGCGGCGCTCGACTTCGCGTTCTGACTGCGATGATACGCGCTGCGCTCAGACTAATGATGTGTTTCGCGCTCGCGAGCGTTGCGGCAGCGTGCCACGGTGTGCTCGACGTGCAGTCGGCTGGGGTGATTACGGGCAACGACGTCGCGACCGACACGACGCTTACGCGCACGTTCGCGAATGGGATCGTCAACGAGTTCCGCGGACAGTATGCGTGGATGGCGCATGCAGGAGCCTCCGCATCGGGCGAGGTGGAGTTCAGTCACGCGTGGGGTCCGTGGAATGAGATCGGCGAGCGAACGATCACCGCCGATTCGCCAGTGCACGTGTTCTTCACGTACAACTATTCTGCGCGCGCCAGCGGGACAGGAATCCAGTTCGTCGCGGCGCTGCGCAGCGCATTGGGCGATCGCGCCAAGCGTGATTCCGACTTCGCAAAGGCGCTGGTGTACGACGGCTATTCGCAGCTCCAGATCGGTCTGCACTACTGTGAGTTTCCTCTTGGAGGCGGCCCGCCGAAGCCGGCAAGTGAGGTGCTGCTCGCCGCGATCAAGTTGTTCGAGGAAGCAGAGTACGTGGCAACGAACGCGAACGCGACGGCGTACCTCACGCTGTCCAGAGTCGGTCTGGCGCGCGCGTATCTGCAGTTGGGCAACAAGGCGAAGGTCATCGAGTACGCGAAGCAGGTGCCTGCGACTTTCAGTGCGTCCGTTCGTTACATCGACGACAACGACATGACGATCTACAATGTCTACTATCGTGTCGTTGGTCTGAGGACGCGCGGTGAATTCTCGCTCGCGTATGACGCGGACGTCTTCAAAACCATGCGAGATCGCCGAGTTCCGTTCGAGTCGGACAGCACTCAGCTGATGTTCGACACGAGGGCGACGCGTCGTGGCTTCGTGCCGCTTCAGCCGCGCTCGTTCAGCGGTTGGGCGCCAGGCAAGGCGGCGGCCTTCACCCCGGATGCAAGCATCGAGTTCGCGTCGGGATTAGAGGCGACCTACATGCTTGCGGAAGCGGGCGGAATGTCGAGCGCCGATTTGCGCGCGTTCATCGATGGGCGGCGTGCAGTCGGAGGACAGCCGGCGTTTGGTGGAACGGATGCTCAGCTCTTCGACGAGCTACTCGAGCAGCGAAAGTGGGACTTCTATCTCGCCGGGTTTCGGATGGGCGATCTCATTCGCTACAAGGCGCTCTACGGGAAGGATCTCTGGCCGAAGGGTCGTATCGGCGGCTTTACGTCGAGCTTCGTCAAGAATTACGGCTCGACCGAATGCTTTCCAATGAGTCGGACGGAGCTGAACGGCAATCCGAATATTCCATGGCCGTGAGGCATGTTGGTCATCGCGCGGGACGGTAGATCCCGACACTCGCTCGCTGCGCTCGCTCCTGCGGGATGACA
>JBDUCR010000359.1:0-7096 GCA_040003345.1 bacterium | reverse complement strand
TATGAGTTGGCGAACGAGCGATCCGCGGTGTTGCACATTCATCCGACGAACCCGGTGAATGTGGACGCCATGCGAGAGTACTGGCTCATGCCGCTCGTCGGCTTTCTCTTTGACACGACTGTCGCGGCCTCGCATCTCGTCTTCAGCGGTGTTGCCGAGCGCTTTCCAAACATCAAGTGGGTGCTCGGGCATCTCGGTGGCGCGATTCCATATCTCGCCGAGCGGCTGGACCGCGGCTATTTCGCGTTCAAGGAGTGTCGTGCGAACATCTCGCGTCCGCCAAGTGAGTATCTGAAGACCTGGTATTACGACACCGTGAACTTCGATAGGAACGCGTTGGAGCTTGCGATCAAATTTGCCGGCGCGGATCACGTCCTAGCCGGGAGCGACTATCCACACGCGATCGGTAGCATCCCCGCGATGAAAAACGCGCTTTCGGGACTGGATGTCTCGGACAGCGACAAGGCGGCGATTTTTGGCGGCAATGCCGCGCGCATCTACGGTCTGTAACGTCGTGCTAGCGCGAGTGTCATCAGGCTCGTGCGGCCACTACTCGTTCGATTTCGCGTCAGCCTTGAGACATGCGAGAATTTTGGCCGCGAGCTCGACGACCACGGGATAGGAGAAACCGCCCGTGTGGCCTGCGGGCATTCCGTGAATCTCCAGCTCTGTCGAGAGGCCCTTCCATCCATTCGTCGGCTCGTGGATGGAGCCTTCGGGCTGAATGCGCGCGCGAAAATACGTGATCTTGCCCGGGAAAAAGCGCACCGTGTAACGAGCCACCATCCGACGGCTCGCGAGCCGTACGCGCGTGAGATTCGCCGGCATCGGAAAGTCATACGCCGGATTGTGGTGCTCATACTTCCAGTAGAGATAATCGCGACGCGTGTTGGTGTACCACCAGCGCGCGGTGGACCTGAGACCCCAGTAAATCGTCCGCAGTGAGCGGCCGTGCTTGGGATCGGCAGAGAAGATTCGACGCAGACGCCAGAGCGGAATGCCGCCGTGCTCGCGCACGAACTTGTTGATTCGGCCGGAGAGCGTATATCGCGGATAGCCCGGCCCGACGGTGTCGTACATCGCTACCATACGGACCTCGTGTCCGCGGTTCATCATCTCACGCGCCAGCTCGAGAGCGATGTACCCGCCGAGTGATCCGCCGAGGAAGATGTACGGACCATGTGGGCGCACCTTGAGGATTTCGGCGACGTAGTAGTCGACCATTTCCTCCATGGACTCGTGCGGATCCTGCGTCCCCCAGTTTCCATACGCCTGAATGCCATACACCGGATGATGCTCCGCGACTTCCTTCGCGAAGTGTTGGTAGATGAGGACGTTGCCCGTCTGTGCGTGCGGACAGAAAATCGGAATGCCTGTGGCCGTCGACGGAAACGGCACGATGCAGCTCCACGTGTCCTGCGCAACCGGATCACGCAGGAGGTTCGCGAGCTGTTCGACCGTGTCGTGCTTGAGAATGGTCACCAGCTGCAGCTTGCGCGCGAACTCCTTCTCGATGCGGGAGAAGAGGCGCACCGCCGCGAGCGAGTGTCCACCGATCTCGTTGAACCGATCCTTCACACCGAAGTTCGACCTGCCAAGCACTTCCTGCCAGATGCGCAGCACGTGTGCTTCGGTGTCGTCACGCGGCGCAACGGCCTCTTCGCGCGCAAGCGCGCCTTCGGGCGCTGGCAGTGCTTTGCGGTCGAGCTTTCCGGACGGCGACAACGGCAACGCATCGAGCGGCACGTACACCCACGGTACCATGTATGACGGAAGAATCAGCTCGAGGCGTCCGCGCAATTCCGCCGATGACGCAGTCGCTTCCGACGCAGGCACGTAGTACGCGACTAGCCTCGGCTCGATACCGGGGTCGGTGCGCAGCACGACGGCGCACTCGCGCACACGATCGTCACCCGTGAGCGCCGCTTCGATTTCTCCGACTTCGATGCGAAAGCCGCGGAGCTTGATCTGGAAATCCAGGCGCCCGAGGTACTCGATCGTTCCGTCACCGAGTCGTCGCGCGCGATCGCCTGTGCGATAGAGACGTGCGGACGTGTCCCTGGAAAATGGATCGGCGACGAAACGTTCGGCCGTCAGATCCGGTCGTCGATGATAGCCGACGCCGACTTGAACGCCGCCGATGAACAGCTCGCCCGGCACGCCGATTGGCACCGGTTTCATCGTGGCATCGAGGACGTGAATGCGCGTGTTCGCGACGGGACGTCCCACCGGCACGATCCGCCGGGGATCGCCGCTCTTGCAAATCCAGTACGTCGCCTCGACAGCAGCCTCTGTGGGCCCGTAAAGATTGTAGAGTTGCGCGTCGGGCCACTGTGCGTAAAAGCGCTCGACCAAATCGTATGGCAGTGCTTCGCCGCTCGTGGACACGTTGCGCAACGTCGTAGGCATCGTGACGCCTTCACCATCGAGGAACACGCGCAGCATCGACGGCACGATGAACAGCACCGTGACGGCATGTTCGCGCATCACCTTTGCGAGATACGCCGGATCGCGATGACTGCCAGGCTCAGCGAGCACGAGTCTCGCGCCTGACATCAACGGAACAAACAGTTCCGGCACGGAGAGATCAAAGCTGATCGGAGTCTTTTGTATAACCGCATCGGAACGCGTCAGTGCATACTCGCGTCGCATCCAGAGCAGAAAGTTCACGATGCCCCGGTGCCGGTTCATCGCGCCCTTCGGACGGCCCGTCGAGCCAGAGGTGTAAATCATGTACGCGAGGTCGTCGGGCATGGGCGGCACAACGGGCTGCGCTACTTCTGACTCGGCGACAATGCGATCCCAATCACGATCCAGGCAGAGCACTTCTGCGACGATTGCTTCGTCGTCCGTCGCGAGGTCGAGCGGAAGTGATGCGAGCTGCGTCTCCGCAATACGCTGTTGCGTGAGCAGCACTGGGCTCTGAGCATCCGACACCATGAAGGCGAGTCGCTCGGCGGGATACTCGGGATCAAGCGGGACGTACGCGCCGCCCGCCTTCATGATGCCGATGAGCCCCACCATCATCTCGAAAGAGCGCTCCATGCAAATGCCAACGAGCACGCCGGCTCGCACGCCGCGCGCAGCGAGCACGCGCGCGAGTTGTGCAGCGCGCGCGTCGAGCTCGCGATACGTCATGGATTCATCGCCCAACTCGAGCGCGATGGCCTCCGGATTCTGCGACGCGCACTCAGCGAGTAACTCGGTTAGCGTCGTCGCGCGCGACGTGGTTGCGTCTGCCGTCGCGTTCCATTCGTCGAGCTGTCGCTGTTCGTCCGCCGAGAGCATGTCGAGCTCAGCGACCGTACCCTCGGGCTTCGCCATCATCTCGCGCAGCAGGATCGCGAGATGCTCGAGCATGCGCGTGATTGCCGCATCGTCGAAGCGATCACGATAGTACTCGAAGCGCAGAAGCAGCTCCGCTTCCCCATAGCCATGGAGCGTGATGGGAAAGGTCGTCTTCTCCCGAAGACGGAAGCTGTGAAAGCGAGGATCGATTGCGTCGAAGCTGACCGCCTGCTGCTGATTCTCGAACACGATCATCGTGTCGAACAGCGATGCTCCGGCTGGCAGGTCACTCGCGGCCTGCACGTCCGTGAGCGGAGTGTGCTCCGCCGCTCGCACAGCAATTTGATCTTCGCGAATGCGCGTAAGCCACGCGATGACCGATTCATCCGGCGAAATACGAACGCGAACCGGAAGCGTGTTGATGAAGAGCCCAACCATCTCACTGACAGCCGCATCTCCATCGAGAGCAGTGCGACGACACGCACGCGTCGCGCCGAACACGACGTCATCGCTGGCGGTATATCGACTGAGCAGCAATCCCCAGGCGCCCTGCACCATCGTGTTGAGTGTGATGTCGTGACGCTTTGCGAACGCGCGCAGAGCTGTCGTATCACTGCGCGACAACCGCAGTCCCTGCTCCCCGTACTCGCCGCCCGAGGGGTCGCTGACAAACGGACCGAGGTCGGGGAACACTGGCGCAGAGAATCCCTTCAACGCGTGAGTCCAATATTCCAGCGGCGCCGCGGAGTCCTGGCCCTCGAGCCAATCGATGAAGTCGCGATATGGGCGAGCGCTGGCGACCGCCGGCTCGCGGGCTTCTTCGTGCGCGCGGTACGCTTCGATCACCTCGCGGATGAGCAGGATGAAGCTGCGACCGTCGAGGAGAATGTGTGGGAAGGTCCAGACAAACTCGTGCCGCTCATCGCTCGTGCGAAAAAATGCGAGGCGCAGCAGCGGTGGTACCGCGAAGTCAAAACCGCGCTTGCGGTCGGACGAGAGGTAATCGTCGAGGTGTCGGCGCTGCTGGTCCGGCGATAGTGCCCGAAGATCGTCCTGATGGATGTCGAGCGGCGCCTCGGCGAGGACGTCCTGCACGGGGATGTCGACATCCTGCCAACGGAAGACGGTGCGCAACGGCGCATGCCGGCTGAGAAGGTGCTGCCAGGCCTGCGCGAATGCCTGGACGTCGATGCCTTCGAGCGTGCAGGTGATCTGTTCGAGATCGACGCCACCCCGCGGATCGCGTAGCCAATTGAACAGCATGCCTTGCTGCAGAGGAGCAAGGTGATAACTGGCTACCACGCCCTCCGGCGGGCCGGAGCGGTTCGAGGCGGGGCGCTGATACTGGCCGCCGAGGTTGGCCACGTCGACGTTCCGATCGGCTATCGAGGCGCTCTTGGGCATCGAGATCTTCTTCACAGCGCGAGAGACAGATGAATCTTCGTGCAACAAGCTCTTCTGTCTGACGATTCACGGGCGCGAACGCCATATTTGACAACAGTTGTATTTTGTATTGCTGGAAGTGCCCGTCGCAGGCCCGTGTGGCTGCTGCGGGCCAGATATCGCCTTGGCAGGTGCGTCCCTCGGCGAATTTTTTGTTGTTCATCATTTCATCGTAGCGTCCTACATGGCCGATCACCGACAGTCTCAGCTCGACTCGCTTCGAGCGCTGAGCGTCATCTGCGTCGTGTTCGTGCACACGCGAACGCGCGGCAATCTCCTTGGCGATCTGGCTCCGCTTGCCGTCGCGCTGTTCTTCGTCCTCTCCGGCTTTCTCATTACTGGCATCCTGCTCGACGCCCGAGCGCGCGCCGAGGCCGAGGGTGCCGGTCGGGGCGGCGTGCTTCGATCGTTTTATCTGCGGCGATTCCTTCGGATTTTTCCGCTCTACTACGCCGTGCTCCTCGTAGCAGTTCTGCTCGGCGAGCCGGTGACGCGCCATTATATCGCGGAGCTCGCGACCTATCGCACCAATTTTCTACTGGCGCGGCTGGGAAACAACCTTGCTCCGATCACGCCACTGTGGTCCCTTGCCGTCGAGGAGCACTTTTACGTGTTCTGGCCGTTGATCGCTCTCTTTGCGTCGCGCCGTGGTCTTTGGATTTCGATGATCGTGATGATCGCAGGATCGGTTGTCGCGCGTGCCGTGCTGATTCTCAATCACGCGTCGCACCAGGCGATCGCGAATCAGACGTACGCTGCGCTCGACGCCATCGCGCTCGGCTGCGTGCTCGCGGTGCTGTGGCGTGAGACCACAGTGGAAGGACGACGGCCGTGGATATTTCGCGCCATGCTGGTTGGCCTTGTAGCGGAGTTATTCCGCGTCGCGCTGTTCGTCTTTCCGGTCAGCCATGGGCTCGCGATCAGGCAGCTTCTCAACACCCTTCCGTTCGCGATGGTCTGCGTGTGGCTCGTGGATCTTGCCGCGCAGGATAGACTGGCGAACTGGCTTCGCAATCGGTGGCTCGCGCGGCTCGGCCTCGTGAGCTACGCGGTGTACGTCATGCATCGCTACGTGATGCACTTTCTCGGATTCGATCGAGAGCGCGGTTGGGGAGTTTTCGCGTTGGTGCTTGCCGCGACCATCGTGCTGGCGACTCTTTCGTGGCATTTCTTCGAGGGGCCGATCAATCGCCTCAAGCGATTCTTCCCGTACGTCCCGCACGATTCACGATCACGCGCGACAATTCCGGAGCCGATCGTCAGCGGGGAGCCCAGCGTGGCGCAGTAGTCGAAGACGTTGAACGACCGCTGAATGCCCAGCGGATCATTTGGAA
This sequence comes from bacterium, assembly GCA_040003345.1. Classification (GTDB taxonomy): domain Bacteria; phylum Gemmatimonadota; class Gemmatimonadetes; order Gemmatimonadales; family Gemmatimonadaceae; genus AG11. Next base: position 1,031 of record JBDUCR010000359.1, on the reverse strand, counting down.
CCAGTGGCTCCCTTACTGATCGTGTGAGACCGCTCCGTTGTTTCCGGAGATCCGCTGTTCCGCGGCGGCGCCGCCTGCCTCGCGGCGCGCGGACGACTGCTTAACGTGGATTGCGCGAGTAGCGCGCGAAGTTCGCGGTCGCTGAGGTCTTCCCAGTCATCCGGCACGGGCGCCAAACGCCGACGTTCGGCAAGGTTCTGGAAGGCCAGCCAACCGGCGAGGATCTGACGCGGCAGCGTTTGACGGCCAACGACTTCATGCCGCCGATCCAATGTGCCGCGTCTCGCCAGGCGTCGCTCGCGCAGCAGCCGGCGTTCCGTCAATCTCGGGTACACTTCCCACACGACCCAGTTGTTGCCGAGTACGTCGGTAAAGCTCCGCGCGTCTGATTCTGCCAGCGACATGTCCGCCATCGGATGCGCCCCTCGCCCGAAGAGAAGATGAGTACTGATAGCCAGAACCTTGGCAAATTCCTGTCCACACAGGGATCTGGAGGTTCTGGCTATTTGGTGCTGACCTTCGGGTCCGGCTACACCCGCTCGCGCGCCGGCTTTCTGTTGAGGAACCAGACGACGAGCGCGATCGGCAGAATGACCATCAGCGCGACCTTGAGGACGGCGATCATCATTCCCACGAGCGCCATTCCCAGACCGAATACCACGCCGAACGCGGCCATTCCAAGCACGAACAGCACGAAGAGCGCGGGAAGACCGACACAGAGGATGAGAACCGACCAGATCAGGAACTTGACGATGCGCATTGGGACCGTCGGAAAGGGGGTGCGCCTCACTACGGAAGGCCGGCGTTCGGAGTTACAGTCGGTACTCGGAGGCACGGCAACTTCCTGTGATGAACGCTGATTCACAAGTGCGTCCTTGTCGGGTAGCATCGGCGGAAGTCGGAGGTCGGAGGTCGGAAATCGGAGTTCAGAAATCAGCGGCCACGCTGAGCCCTGCGCGCCCAAGCCAGCGTCGGCGGCGATGGGAAATCAGAAGCGGACGGCGGACATGCGACATCAGCGGATGTCCGAG
>JBDUCR010000316.1:0-7100 GCA_040003345.1 bacterium | reverse complement strand
ATTGTTTGCCAGCGTCGCCAATGTGTCCATCGACGAGCTGAAGGTCCGCGCCGAGAGCGGCGATCGTCGCGAGAATCGGAGATGGCGTGGAGCGGGGCGCATACACGCGCACAGGAATTCCCGCCGCTGCTGCGTACGCAGTGAGCGCAGCGCCGGCGTTTCCGGCTGTGGGAACGACGAGACCTGGAACCTTGAGCGCCGCAGCGCGCGTGACCGCAGCGCTCATTCCGCGCGCCTTGAACGATGCGGTGGGATTCAGTCCTTCGTCCTTCACCCAGAGTCGCGCGATGCCGACTTCCTTCGCAAGCGTGGGCAGCTCGTGCATCGGGGTGGTGCCTTCACCGAGTGACACGGGCTTTTCACCGTCGAGCAGTGGCATGACGGCGCCATAGCGCCACATGTCCCAGCGCGAGAGAATCGCGCTGCGCTCAGGCCACGGCGAGTCGTAGTGAACGAGAAACGGTTGTCCGCAATTGGGGCAGACAGAGGCCAGCGTGGTGCCGGCCTGCGAGTGGTCGCAGGCGGAACAATCGAGGTGCCAGGAGCTCACGAGGTAGTCGTGTCGTGGGTGAGTTCTGCGTCGTGCGGTGATTTCATTTGCGGGACGTCGATCGGTTGATCGTCGTGCGATGTACCGAGCGTCGAGAGAATATCGGGCGTCGGTGCGATTGGTGTGTCAGCTTGACTCGCAGCGACTGCCGACGCATCTGGCAGCGGCGCGCCAGGCGCGAGTGCGTCGCTCGCCCGAAGTGCGTTCTGAATGCGCGCGGCGCTCCTGAGCGAGAAACCTGGTACCGCGGCAATCTGTTCGGGAGTCGCTTCGCGAATCGCCTGCACGCTTCCGAACGTTGTGAGCAACAAGCGGCGCTTGTTGTCGCCAATGCCGGGGATGCGCAGCAGCTCCGACGTGATCGTGCGAACGTTGCGTCGTTTACGCTGGAACGAGATGGCGAATCGATGCGCCTCGTCGCGCGCCTGCTGGAGCATGCGCAGCGCGGGTGATCGGCGCGGAAGGCGCAGAGAATCAGACTTGCCGAGCAAGAAGATTTCTTCCTCGCGCTTGGCGAGGCTGACGAGTGGCATCGCCTCGAGGCCAAGTGCTTTGAGCGCATCGGCTGCGGCGTTGAGCTGGCCCTTTCCGCCGTCGATGAGCACGAGATCGGGCAACGGCCGATCCTCGTCGAGCCGACGCTGGAAGTACCGGCCGACCACCTCGTTCATCGACGCGAAATCATCGATGCCCTCCACCGTCTTCACCTTGAACTTGCGATACTCGGCCCGATATGGCCGGCCGTTCTGAAACCACACGCATGACGCAACGGTGTCCGTTCCTTGCGCGTGCGAAATGTCGAAGCAGACGAAGGAGCGCGGCACCTTCTGCAGGCCAAGTTGCCGCTGGAGCTCGTAGACCGGATCTCCAGCGCGTTCCTCGGTGGGCTCGTCACTCGTGAGTCGCGCTTCCTCGAGGAGATGACGCGCGTTCGATTGCGCGTGATCGATGAGATCGCGGCGAGGTCCGCGCTGTGGCACATGAATCTTCGTCCGCTCGAGCGATTCCTCCACGACATTGCGATCGCTCACGTCGAACGGCAACAATAATTCCTGCGCGCGCTCCTCGAGCAATCGATAGGGACCGGCGAGATACGTCTCGAGCACTTCGGAATCCGGTACTTCGACGACGTTCTCAACGAACTGATGGTCGCGCGCGAGCAACTTGCCGCCGCGAATGCGCATGAGCGCAATGACGGCGTCGACGCCATCGCGCGCGTAGCCGATCACGTCACGGTCGCCACCTTCTGCGACCATGACGATCGCGGGCTCCTCCATCTTCTCGAGATGCGTGAGTACGTCGCGCAGATTCGCCGCGCGCTCGAAATCCAGCGACTCGGCGGCGAGCGCCATGCGCTGCCTGATCGTGCGCACGACTTCCTCCGGTTTGCCGGATAGAAAGTCGAGCACTTCGTCGATCATGGCGGCGTACTCACCCTGCGTCTGCGCGAGAATGCACGGCGCCTTGCAGCGTCCGATGTGATAGTCGAGACATGGACGCTCGGGCATCTGCACCGGCATGTCGTAGTTGCAAGAGCGCACCGTGAAGAGACGCTTCACCACGTCGAGGGAACGACGCATCGCGCCGACGTCCGTGTACGGGCCGAAGTAGCGCGCACCGTCGTTCTGGAGACGGCGCGTCACCCAGACCCGCGGAAAGGGCTCCTGCACCGTGACCTTGATGTACGGATATGATTTGTCGTCGCGCAGCGCGATGTTGAAGCGCGGCTTGTACTCCTTGATGAGGTTGGCTTCGAGAATCAGCGCGTGCGCTTCGCTCGGTACGACGATCGTTTCGAGCGCGCGAACCTGGAGCATGAGGTGGCGCGTCTTTACGCTCTCGACGTGATCGGCGGCGACGTAGCTGCGTACGCGCGACCGCAGACGCTTCGCCTTTCCGACGTACAACACCTTGCCCTCGGCGTCACGCCAGAGGTAGACGCCGGGCGACTCTGGCAGATGAGGGATCTTGTCGAGAATCGCGTCGGGAACGGCCATGCGGAAATATACCCCGACGACGAAGAGGTCGTTCGCGGCTATCGGCGCAAAACGCGCGACGCGATGGCCTTCGCTTGCGGCACGCCAAGCACGACGGTGCCAACGCCGTACACGACGGCAAATGCGGTGAGAGCGCCGAAACCACGAATCATGTGGTGGCCCGTGCCGAAGAGCAGCATGACGCCGTATCCGGCTGCACCGCCGACAATGCCCGCGCACCACAGTCGAGCGAGCATCCCGGGTGGTAGCGCGGTGCGACCAATGCGCGCTGTGATCGCTCGGCGCAGCAGATAGAACTCGACCCATCCAGCGATTCCGGCCGATGCAGTGAGGCCAGCAGCGCCAGTCCATGCCGGCAGGCCGAGCAACCTCGGCAACGGAAACGCAAACAGATACCCGAGAATTCCAGTGAGGCACACTCGCGCGATGGCGAACCAGAGGGGGCTCCGAGTGTCGCGCAACGCGTAGAACGTCGAGGAATAGAGTCGACCGAGTGCACTGGCCAGCAGACCGACGCCGGATCCGGCGAGAATCGCCCAGGTGCGCAATGTCATCGCTTCGGTGAAGCGTCCACCCTCGAGGAGCACGCCCGTGATCGCCTGACCGAGCACGATCAACCCGATCGCTGATGGTACCACGAAGTACGCCACACGCGGGAGCGCCGCGTTGAGTCGCGATCGTAGACGCTCGAACGCGGCAGCATCCACACCGGAATCGCGAGACATCTCGGGCAGCTCGGCGGCCGATACCGTCATCGCGAACAGGCTGATCGGCAGCATGTAGATCGTGGTTGCGTTCTGGAGGAGCGTCAGCACCCCGGGATCCGCGATGTAGCTGGCGATCTGGGTGTCGATCGTGATACTGATCTGTACCACGCCGCGGGAAATGAAGGCGGGTACGAAATTGCGAATGATCTCGCGAACGGGTTCAATGCGGAAATCCAGCTTCGGCACGAAGTGCGCGAGTACCGAGAAGACCGTCGGAAGCTGTACGCCCATCTGCAGCACGGCACCAATTACCGATGCCCATCCGAGCACGATGACGAGATCGACCTCACCCGGAAATCCATTGCCGAGCGAGCGCCGGCCGTAGATCAGGAGCGCCCCGATCATCGCGAAGTTCCAGAACACCGGCGCAACGTACGACAGGAAGAACTTGCGGTGGCTGTTGAGAATGCCGAGACACCACGCGCTCATTACGAATACGCCGGCGCCCGGGAAGAGTATGCGAGTGAGCCGGATCGCCAGCTCTCGCGTCTCACCTTTCAATCCACCGCCAAACAGGGTGACGAACAGCGGCGCGCCGAGTATCCCGAGCACGACGAGCAGTGACACCGTGAGCGCGAGAATCGCCGCGACTGCTCCGGCGATGCGATCGGCCTCGTCGTCATTCCCGTCAGCGATTGCCTTCGCATAGACAGGAATGAACGACGCGGACAAAACGCCTTCGCCGAAGAGATTCTGGATGAAGTTCGTGAGCCGGAATGCAACGTTAAACGCATCGGTCACCCAACTTGCACCGAGGTAGTGCGCAATCAGCTTCTGTCGAACGAGACCGAGAATCCGCGACAGGAAAATTCCCGCGGCAATCAGCGCCGAGCTTCGTCCCGAACTGTGAGGCTTGTTCTCGACGATCGGCGAGGTCACTGCGTCCGGCTCTCGCCGATCAACGCCTGCGCGTGCTCTCTCGCCGCGTCACGCATCTCCGGTAACACGCCGAGTCCGTGGCGGCTCAGCACCGGAATCAGATTCAGTGCGCGCTCCTGCCTCGTGCCATGCGGATACAAGGCGCCGCGCAAAGTCCCGACGTCGCGGAGCAGCGCGGTCTCGCGCCGCTTGATGCCCGCAACGAGCCGGCGCTCGAGTCGATCGACGCGATGTTGAAGTGATTGCATGGCGCCTTGTATCGCAGCACTCAGGCCAAGCGGATCGGTCTCTGGTGCAAGTGATGCTGGCATGGCCTCGATCACTGCACGGAGACTCTTCAGCGTCTCCGCCGATTGCTCGCTCATCGCCGCGCGTGCGACGAGGCCCTCGAATGCATCGGGGCGAGCCAACGCAGCAGGCGTGATGTGAAATCTGTCGAGCAACTTCTGTATGTGCGGCTCGATGAGTGTACACGACCAACGTGGCACCGCGAGTGGACGAGTCGTATCCATCGCGTCAGCCACCGCAGTTGACTGCGTGAAATACGCGAGCTCGCCCGGTCCGCCAACGTATGCCACCGTCGGCAGGATGGCTTGTTCGACAATCGGACGGAGCAGCACATTCGGCGTGAGCCAAAGACTCTGATCGTCCGCCGCTTTCGCCGCCTCGAGTACCGACAATCGCCGCTTGATCGACCCTTCGCGCGCGAACACGAGCGACAGGCCCTTCATGTCTTCCACCTGCGGCTCGTAACCAGCAGTGCGCAGTACCGCGCTCCGCTCCGTCAGCGCCGTCTCCACCACTGCTGCACTGCGAAGTGCGGCGCGCAGCGTCGAATCGCTCGCCATTCGCACACCCGCATGTGAAGCGTCGAGCACAGGGATGCCGAGGGGTGCGAGCACTTCGCGAAGCAGGGCGATGTAGGCGTCGCCGACATTGCGAGTCGGATCGGCGTATGCGTGCGTCGTCATCTCGAGCGGCCGATGGTCCGATGCACTGCCGGCACTTTCGCGAAGACGCCGCAACTGATCGGAGACGTCGCCCAGCGGGGCGAGCGACATCGGCGTACCTGCGCGGGGCGCGTTTTCGCTGCGCAAGAGATCGGCGCCGCCCGCGCGCGCGATCATCGTGTATGATGCTTCGACGAAGTCAGCATCGTCGGTCGCCGCCCAGAACACGGGAGCCGTAGCGATGCCGGTCTGGCGTTCGATCTCGTCGGCCAGTGCGAGAGCGCCCATCGCCTTGCTCCACGTGTACACCGGACCGCCGAAGAGTCCTGGCTGTTGCCCCGTCGTCACGACGACGCCGCCAGTGCGCCTTACTCGCTCGAGTCGCTCGGCGGCGGCACCTGTCGCGGCGAACGCGTGTTCCAGCGTCGCCCAACATTCTTCCCATTCGCGCTCACGCGCGCGTTGCAACGCTCGCTCACGCCATTCGGCAACGCTGCACGGCGCCCGTGCGACCCACGTCGCAGGCGCGTCGCCGCTCTGCAGCAACTGCGAGAGCCTCGAGCCGCCGAGCGATTCGGTGATGATGCGAACGTCGGTCATGTGCCGCTGTCGGACATCGCGACTCACTTGTGGTATGGCTCGCCCCGGACGATCGTCCCGGCGCGATAGAGCTGTTCGGCGAGAACGAGACGCGCCATTTCGTGCGGAAGTGTCCACGGCGCGAGTTGCATCGCGCGCGTCGCGCGTGCGCGCAACGGCGCCGACAAACCGAAGGCGCCGCCGATCACGAAAGCAATGTCTCGCGCACGATCTCTCGCCGACGCCATGAGTGCAGAAAACTCCGCGGAGGTAAAGCGGTCGCCCAATTCATCACAGACGATCACGGTTGCAGCGTCGGGTAGTCGTTCGAGAATGCGCTCTCCCTCGCGCTCCCTCGTTTGATCGGGAGAGATGCCGCGACCACTCGCTTCGCGGACCTCCACGACGTCGAGCGGCCAGTACCGCGCCGCTCGTGTCTCGTACTCGTCAATCGCCGCCGCGAGGTGCCGGTCTCGCGGCTTCCCCACGGCGGCGATCAATACGCGCACCGACGGCTAGGCGTAGACGCCACGCAACCGGTGCACAGTGGCGACGCGACTGATCGCGAGCATGTACGCGGCCGTGCGCATGTCGACCTTGTGCAGCGTTGAGAGATTGAGCACGTCGGTAAAGCTACGCGTCATGATGTCGGTGAGTCGCTCGTTTACCGTAGCCTCGGACCAGAAGTAGCCGCCGCGGTCCTGGACCCATTCGAAGTAGCTCACCGTCACGCCACCCGCATTCGCAAGAATGTCCGGAATGACGAAGATCTCCTTTTCAGCGAGGATCGAATCGGCGCCAGCGGTTGTCGGACCGTTCGCACCTTCGCAGATGATCTTCGCCTGAATCTTCGACGCGTTCTTGCTCGTGATGACATTCTCGAGCGCCGCGGGAAGCAGCACATCGACTTCAGATGTGAGCAGCTCCTCGTTGGTGATCGGATCGCCGCCCTTGAAGCCCTCGAGGCTCTTATGAAGCTTCACGTGGCGTAGTGCAGCGTCGATGTCGATGCCGTTCTTGTTCCAGTAACCACCGGTGCGGTCGCTAATGCCGCGAATCTTTGCTCCCTCCTTCACGAGAAGCTCGGCTGCGATCGAGCCCACGTTACCAAACCCCTGAACGGCGAGTGTGGTTCCCTCGATCTTTCTGCCGAGATGCTTGAGGGCTTCCTTGATCACGATCATGCAGCCGCGGCCCGTCGCTTCGCGACGTCCGAGCGATCCGCCCATCTCGATCGGCTTACCCGTGACCACCGCGGTGACCGTGTGGCGATGATGCATGGAATACGTATCCATGATCCACGCCATGACGCGCTCGTTCGTATTGACGTCGGGCGCCGGCACGTCCGAATCCGGCCCGAGCGTGTGAATGATTGACG
>JBDUCR010000241.1:0-2139 GCA_040003345.1 bacterium | reverse complement strand
GCGGAAGAGCGAGCGCCGAAGGCGCAATGCGGGCGGAAGAGCGAGGCGCGCAGCGCCGATGCGGGCGGAATAGCGGAACAGCGTCACTTCAATGCAAACGTGAACGGCAACTGCACCAGCGTGCGCACCTTGCGTCCGCCCACTTCACCCGGGCTGAAGCGATAGCCTCCGAGTGCGTTCTTCACCGCCTCGGCGAAGAGCCCGTGCGACGTCTCGAGCACCGTAACGCCGTCCATCTCCGCGCGACCAAGAGTGTCGACGACGAAGCGAACGACCACCTGGCCGGCGATACCGCTCTCGCGCAGCGCATTCGGATAGCGCGGCGACAGTGCGTTGCCGATGATGCGCGGAACGAGTTCAACATCGTTCTCGCTGACTGGTTTTCCGTCACTGAGCGAACTCGATGGTCCGTTACCGGTCGGCGTTCCCATTCGAGCTCCGCCCAGGATGATGGGCTCGTCGGGCATCGCCGGCCCGCTGACGTCCGGCATCGGAATCGTCGTCGGTATGTCAGTTGGAATCGATATCTCCCGAAAGGGAGTGCTCGGCACACTCGGCACACTCGTCTGCGCCTGTTTCGGCACCTGTGGCTCTTCGGGCCGATGAGGGATCACGAAGAGCGGCGGCGCTTCCTTGATCGGCTCTGATGTCGCGTTGCCACGCTGCGGTACCGTCATCATTACAGCAGCAGCGATCACCGCACCGTGCAGCACCACGCTCGCCATCGTGCCTTTCGCGCTGCGTGCGCGTGTCGACCGCGATTCCACCAATGTCGTGAACATGTTCGTCTCCGGTGAGATTGTCGTTCAGGATCCTCACCAGCGACGATACGACATGAACCTTAGGCCCTCGTGACGCGATCATTAGCACTCGATCGTCTCTTCATGACGTCTCGCTGACGCCAACATGATGAAACGATGAACGGGAGCGCCGACTGTTGTCGGCGCTCCCGTTCACATTGTGGCAAAATCGATCAGATGTTGCGATCGATCTTGGTCTCCGCCTCGCCTACCTTGCGCTGCGCCTTGCCCTCGAGCTCCTTCGTCGCGCCCTTGAACTCCTGGCTCTCGTTGTCGGTCATGTCGCCGACATTCTTTTGAATCTTCCCGCCAAGCTCCTTCGCCGAACCCTTGACCTGGTTCTTCAGGCCGTCAGTGCCGAGATCGTCAGTCATTGTTGTATCCTCGAGAAGAGTTTAGGGCATCGTTCTTTTGTCCGTCTACAAGGCAATGCACATGCCGCTGCGCCTCCAGCGGGCACATCGGGCAGCGCGTACATCCGTTGCATGCATGCTGTCCGCAGTAGCGTTTTCTGAGCAACCCAGACGCGAGAAAGTGCAGTGGATCCAATCGAGTTGTCGAACTACGCTGGACTCGGCGCCATCGGGCTGTTGACGCTCAACATTCTCATCGGCCTTCTGCTCGCGACGAAATACAATCCCGTGCGACGCTGGCCACATCGCCGCGTGAACACCGTGAAGATTCACAACTTCACTGGATGGATTGCGCTCGCACTCGTGCTCATTCATCCGGCGTTGTTGCTGTTGCCGAATCGCGTCGACTTCAGCGTGATCGATCTGTTCTATCCGTTGAACGCTCCGAAGCAGCCGCTGATCAACACGACGGGAGCAGCTGCCGCGTATCTGCTGCTCATCGTTGTGAGCACGTCGTACTTCCGTTTTGAAATCGGCCGCAAATGGTGGAAGCGAATTCACTTCGCGACGTACGCGCTGTTTCCGCTGTACGCCGTGCACTCGATTCTCACCGACCCGGCGCTCAAGGACCGGTCGATCGACTATCTCGACGGTGAAAAGGTGTTCGTCGAGCTCTGCGTGCTGGCAGTGGTCGTGGCAATGTCGGTACGAATCCGCTGGCACCTTCGCCAACCACCAGCCCGAGTCCATCGGCCGAAGCAGCCGCGGCAGAAAGCCGCTTGACGTCCGATATATCGCACGATATATCTTTGAGTAACGATATATCGCTCGATCGAGCGGAGGAACAACATGAAAGACTACTTCTTCGCGTGGGATTGCCGCCCAGACGCGCCCAACTTCCGCGCCAAGTGGGGATGGGACGCCAGCTTCATGAACGGCTTCTTCGGCAACGAGGGGCGCCCCAAGGGCCGCTGGCGCGGCGGACG
>JBDUCR010000022.1:0-2139 GCA_040003345.1 bacterium | reverse complement strand
TCATCCTATCCTCCCGAAGTACCAGGATGGCCCCAACGAGGAGACATGGCTGTGCTTGAACGTCGACGCGTAGCAGTGACAGGAATCGGAGCGGTGACGCCCATTGGACTGGGGCGCGACGGCCTTTGGAATGGGCTCCGGCGCGAACAGTCTGCGGTGGCTACGCTCACGCGGTTCGACCCGTCGATGTGGCGCAGCCACAATGCCGCGCAGGTCGACGACTTCCACGCCGCGGATTTCATGGAGGCGAAAAAGGTGAAGCGCCTCGACCGCTTCGGCGCCTTTGCTGTCGCGTGCGCAAAACAGGCAATCGAGGACGCTGGTATCGACCTCGCGCAAGAGAATCGCGAGCGTGTCGGCGCAATGATGGGCAGCGCGCTCGGCGGAATCAGATTCGCCGAGGACCAGCTGCATGTCTTCCTGAAGGAGGGCGCGAAATCGCTGGATCCCACGCTCGCGCTCAACGTCTTTGCCGGTGCGGCGAGCTGCAACATCGCGATCGAGCTCGGCGCGCAGGGACCGAACAGCACGAACGCGATGAGTTGTGCGTCGGGAACGATCGCGGTCGGCGACGCATTTCGCGCCATCCGCGACGGGTACGCCGACGTGATGTTCGCCGGCGCGTCGGAAGCTCCGCTCGCGGAGCTGTGCTACGGCGCCTTCTCGATCATCCGCGCGATGTCCACGCGCAACGACGATCCCGGCGTCGCGTCCCGCCCATTCGACAAAGATCGCGATGGGTTCGTCATGGGCGAAGGTGCGGCCGTCCTCGTCCTCGAAGAGCTTGGGCGAGCGAAGGCGCGTGGCGCGCACATTTATGCCGAAGTGATGGGCTTTGGCAGCTCGAACGACGCGCATCACATGACAGCGCCGCGACCCGACGGCACGCAGGCGGGACGCTCGATGCGTCTCGCGCTGCAGGATGCCGGTGTCGTCGCCGCCGACATCTCGTATGTGAATGCGCACGGCAGCTCGACGCCACTCAATGATCCGACGGAGACGCTCGCGATCAGAACGACGTTCGGCGATCACGCGCCCAAGCTCCAGGTCAGCAGCACCAAGGGCTACTACGGCCACGCACTCGGCGCGTCCGGTGCGATCGAGCTTGCGATCACCGCACTCGCGCTCGATCGCCGCTGGCTTCCGCCCACTCTCAATCACGATGCGCCCGCAGATGGATGCGATCTCGACTACATCCCGAAGCGTGGCCGAGAGCACGATACCGAGTTTGCGTTGAGCAATAGCTTCGGCTTCGGCGGGATCAACGCGGCGGTGGTGATGAAGCGTCACGACGGGGTCTGACGTCGAGGCGGGCAGGCCATTCCGATGGGCGGGTAGACGGTCGTCGCGTACGCAGCGATCTTGTCGTTCGGCACTTCCACTCACTCTCATCCAAGAGCCTGCACATGCGCGACAGCTGGCGTCATTTCGCTGCTGAGTTCATCGGCGTATTCGCACTCGTGTTCGTGGGCGGCGCGGCGATCATGTCGGCCGCGATCGCGAACATCAACGGCCTGCTCATCGCGGCGCTCGCGCACGGGCTGATTCTCGCGCTGATGGTAACGGCGACGATGCGCATCTCCGGGCATTTGAATCCGGCGGTAACGATCGGCTTTCTCGTCACGCGACGCATCGAGCCGGTGATGGCGGTCGTGTACATTATCGCGCAGCTGCTGGGCGCTCTGGTCGCGGCGTACGCACTCAAGGGGCTGTTCCCCGCGGCGATAACCACAGCGACGAGACTCGGCGGGCAATATGTCACGGCGGACGTAAGCACGCTGCAGGCTATCGTGCTCGAGGCGATTGCGACGTTCTTTCTGGTGTTCGTCGTGTTTGGTACGGCGGTGGATCCGAATGCGCCGAAGGTCGGCGGCTTCGCGATCGGTCTGACGGTCGCAGCTGATATTCTCGCGATCGGCTCACGGACGGGGGCGTCGATGAATCCGGCGCGGTCGTTCGGACCCGCAGTGGTGAGCGGGGTGTTCGAGGGGCATATCGTGTATTGGATTGGACCGATCGTTGGTGCGATCGTGGCGGCGTTGCTGTATGACGGGCTGTTTCTTCGGAGAGGGAAAGAGCCTGGGGATCACGGCGCGGTAAGACCGGAAAGCTGACGAAGTCGCTGTACTCGGTGCACGA
>JBDUCR010000156.1:0-7108 GCA_040003345.1 bacterium | reverse complement strand
TCGTCGATGGCCAATCAGCGCGCCCAGGTGCGCCCTTTCCCTGCACTGATCGGCGCTCAACTGCGGCAAAGCTCGAAACCCACAGCGCGCGGTCGTCGGCAGCTTGTGCGAGGAGTGCCCACGATGCGGCCATCTGGTACTTCACGATGTCACCGATAGTCCATGCACCGCCCTGCCAGCGCGTGAGGAAGTCGACACCAGTGACCTTGGGATCGACGTTGTAGCCCGGGCGCAGAGAATCGAATGACACCGTGATCGGCGATGCGAGCGACGCACTCGCTGTCTCGGTGAGAATGCGGATCGCGCCGTGATAGTGCTGATACGCGCGCGCAGGAGTCCATGCGTCGTACGACGTGTTGTTTGCGACGCCGACGAGTCCCTGCATCGTGAGACGCCACGTCATCGACTTGCCCATCTGTGCGACGCCCGCGGCGAGAATGGGATCGATGTTGGGCTCGATCGGATCCATGTACGGCGGGATGAAGATGCGTGTTCCGTTCGAGCCCTGCTGGTGGATGTCGTTGACGATCTGCGGATGCCACTCGCTGTAGAGCGAGTCGATGACCATCTGCGTCTCCACCTGCGTGAACGCGTACCAGTCGCGGTTGTTGTCGTGGCCCGTGTAGTAGTGATAGAGCGTCGGTGGACCACTGCCTTCCCACGCAGTACCGAGTGAGCTCTTGTACCAGTTGCCGACGATGTCCACGCCATCGGGGTTGAGCGAAGGAACGAGAATCGTGAGTGTATTCTTTCGGATCTCTTTCGCATCGTCGGCCTCACTCGTCGCGAGACGATACGCGAGGTTGAGCGGGGTGAGAATGCCGCCGACTTCGGTCGAGTGGATACTCGACGTCACGAGCACGACGACCTTGCCATCGCGCTCGAGCGCTGTGCGCTCGGTTGCAGTGCCGAGGCGCGGGTCGGCGAGCTTGCGTTGTGCGTCCTTCAGGCGCGGGAGGTTCGCGAGCGTCGACGAGTCGCCAATGAACGCGGCGATGAAGGGACGGCCAAGCGTCGTCTTGCCAAGGACGCGCAACTGAACGCGCGGTGACGCCGCGTCGAGTGCCTTGAAGTACGCGACGACCTGTTGCCATTCAGGAAGTTTGCGATCCGCGCCGGGCTCAAAACCTATGACGGATGCGGGCGTCGGCACTGAGTGGGATTGTGCCTGGAGAGTCGGCACGACAAACAGGGCCGCAGCAGCGAACGATCTGAATGCACGCATGGTCATTAATTGAAATGGAAGGAGAGGTGCGGCAACCACGTTGTTCGGCACGCGAAAAGCCGGATACACACCGATTGCTCGAATTACGCGGACACTACGGGAACCCGTTGAGAATCGGCGGCGACGGTACGGCAGTATGAACGCATTTCGAATCACCGCCGGACGACATTGTACTTCGTCAGCACTTCCTTTACCCGGTCCAGCGGAATCGCGTCAATCGTCCGTCCGCGTGCCGTGACGCTCGTTGCCATGAAGAGCGAATTGTAGATCGCCTCTTCTGTCGTTTCGACGACTGCCTGGAACAGCGCTGACATGTCGTCGTTTGGAAGCTCGGTCGTCGCAAGCAATCGGGATGTGCTGTCGGCCGACCGCGCGACGTTCGACGGAACGCGACGAACACCACGTGCCGTCGAGAACGCGATCACGAAATCACCTGAGCCATTCGACGCACTCGATCCCGTGCGCGCGAGACCCATCATCGCCCGCGCCGCCACACGCTCGAGATTGCGATCGGAGATCGGTGCGTCGGTCGCGACGATCATCATGATCGAGCCGTCGCCGGTCTTGCGATCGACCGCATCCTTGAAGTCATACTTGCCGAGCTCTCTGCCCACGGGTGCGCCGAGTACTTGCAGCACGCCGCCGAAGTTGCTCTGCACGAGCACACCGAGTGTCCAGCCGCCAAGTGTCTTCGGCAACACGCGCGACGACGTGCCGATGCCGCCTTTCCACCCGAACGCGATCGTGCCCGCGCCGGCGCCCACGCTTCCCTCGGCGACTGGTCCACTCGCTGCGTTCGTCAGCGCATCGTGCACTGCCGCCTGAGTTACGGGTCGCGAACGAATGGCGTTCAGGCCGCCGTCGTTCGTCTCGCCGACGACGGGATTGATCGATTGCACGCGCTCCATGCCCGGCTGCGCGAGCAACTCGGCAACGAGCGCGTCAGCGGCGCGCCACACGCACAATGTGCACGTGAGAAGGATCGGCGTCTCGAGCTCGCCCAGTTCGTTGACCTGCGTCGAGCCGACGAGCTTGCCGAATGCGTTGCCGATGTGCACCGCGGCGGGAACACGGTCCTGATACAGATTGCCGCCGTGCGGAAGGATCGCAGTCACTCCGGTATGAATGGAGTCGCCGGAGATGATGGTGGCGTGTCCGACCTTCACACCGGCGACGTCCGTGATGGCGTTATTCGCGCCCGGCGTGAAGATCCCCGGCGCGACGCCCAGGTCGCGTGCGCGAGCGCGCGGCTGTGCCGAAGCCGGGGTTGTGATTACAGCACCGTAAATCGCGGCGACGCTGAGACAACGGCGAATTTGCACCGCGTCGAGACAAAGTCTGATTTGCATGTGTAAAAGATGTCTTGTGACCGGGTGCATGGGCAGATCGCTGCACTACTGACGAAAATTTTCCTTGACTGACAGGCCACGTCGGCCCTATCGTGAGTCCATGGCGCCCAGCAACCGATTTTACCTCGTCTCCTTTTTTAGCTACGGATTCCCCGCAACGGGCCGTGGATGGAGACGTACGCGCCGCTAAACGGAGCCAGAAGCTCCCGCATACGAAACCGCCGCCGGCCCGTGGATCTCCACGGGCCTTTTTCGTGTCCCATACCGCTTCATTCCCCTGACTCGAGCCCGCGCCATGATCATCATCACCCGACCTAACATCACCGACGACGAGCTGGACCACTTGCGAGAACGAATCGAGGCCGCCGGCCTCCACACGCACCTCTCGCGGGGCGAGCATCGCACCATCATCGGCTGCATCGGCGACGAGACACGACTCGCCGAGCTTCCGCTGCGTTCCATTCCCGGCGTCGAGTCGGTGATGGCGGTGCTCAAACCATACAAGCTCGCGTCACGCGAATTTGTCGTGAATCGCACTGTGGTTCGCGTCGGCGACGACGCGTCAATCGGCGGAGGACAGCTCACCGTCATCGCGGGTCCGTGCTCAGTCGAGAACCGTGCGATGCTGAACGAAACCGCAGCAGGCGTTCGTGCCGCAGGCGCGACGATTCTCCGCGGCGGCGCGTTCAAGCCGCGATCTTCACCGTATTCATTCCAGGGTCTCGGACGCGAAGCACTCAAGCTGCTCGCCGAAGCGAGAGCCGAGCATGGATTGCCGGTCGTCACCGAGGTGCTCGACACACGCGACGTCGATCTCGTGGCCGAGCATTCCGACATGCTTCAGGTTGGCGCGCGCAACATGCAGAATTACGCACTCCTCGCCGAGCTTGGCCGTGTGCAACGCCCCGTGCTGCTCAAGCGTGGCCTGTCGGGCACGATCAGCGAGTTGTTGATGTCCGCCGAGTACATCATGGCACATGGCAATCACAATGTCGTACTGTGTGAGCGCGGCATCCGCACCTTCGAACGTGCCACCCGCAACACACTCGACGTCTCGGCGATTCCCGTGCTGCAGCGCGAGACGCATCTTCCCGTGATCGTCGATCCAAGTCACGCTGGTGGCGACGCAGCGCTCGTTGCGCCGCTCGCGTTCGCCGCGATCGCAGCGGGCGCAGACGGGCTGATCATCGAGGTCCATCCGAATCCAGAGAACGCACTCTCTGATGGCGATCAGTCGCTCGATATTGCGGCGTTCATCGCGCTCATGCAGCGCGTGCCCGCGTTCGCCGCGGCGGCCGGAAAATCCCTCGCGCGTCCGAAGCTGATGCACGAGCCGCCGAAACAGCGAGGCATTGCGGTCGCATGACGACGACCGACGAAAGTGATCCGCTCGCTGCGCTTGCCATGTGCCGCGCAGAAATCGAGGAGCTCGACCGACGGCTGGTGGGCTTGCTCGCCGAACGCGTGGCACTCGGCAAGAAGACAGCGACGCTCAAGCGTGCAGCCGGCCTGCCAATTCTTGACCCGCAGCGCGAAGCCGAGGTCATTCGTCGAGCGGTGGCGACGGCGCGACAACATGATCTGCCAGTGGAGGCGGTGCGCGAAATGTTCTGGCAGGTGGTAGGTCTCTCGAGGCGCGCGCAGCAAGAACCCTTGTGAAGCCCATCGAACGAGTGGCGATCGTTGGACTTGGCTTGATTGGCGGCTCACTCGCGCGCGCGCTCGCAGCGCGCGACGTGCGCGTACTCGGCTACGACAGCGCGCCCGATTCGCTCGATGCCGCCGAGGGTGAAGGAATTGTGCAGGAGCGGCTCAGTGCGCAGCTCGAGGGCATCGAGACGGCTGATGTCGTCGTGATCGCGCTGCCCGTGGATGCGACGCTTGCAGCGGTACCGCGCATGGCGTCGAAGCTGGGCGGCGTCCGGCTGGTGATGGATGTGGCGAGTACGAAGCGCAGCATCGTTGCGGCGGCGCAGTCGGCCGGACTGGGCACGCAGTTCGTCGGCGCACATCCGTTGACGGGAAGTCATCGTTCCGGCTGGCGTGCCTCGCGCGCGACGCTGTTCGATGACGCGCGTGTCTTTCTCTGTCCGACGCCGACGAGCAGTACGGATGCGGTGAAGCTCGCCGAGGCGTTCTGGCGCGGGCTGCGAACTGGTGTCGAGATTCTCGATGCGGCGCGGCACGACGAACAGATGGCGTGGCGGAGCCATCTTCCGCACGTGCTGTCCACCGCGCTCGCGCGCACGTTGCGTGAAGCCGGCATTCAACGCTCGGCGCTTGGTCCCGGTGGACGGGATATGACGCGTCTTGCTGGCGGAGTGGCATCGATGTGGACGTCGATCGTCGAGGACAATGACGCCGCGCTCATCACTGCACTCGAGGCGTGCGAACAGCAGCTTCGTCTGCTGCGCGAAGCGTTACAGAGTCATGACAGTCGCGCGACGCATGACTTTCTCGCCACGGGTTGCGACTGGTTCGACGGCGCTCCGCTCACGGTTCGCAAGACCTAAAGTTATCTTGGCAGATGGCTTTCAATAACTCTGGGCCGGCGCTTCGCGTCACGGGTCTTCGAAAAACGTACGGCGACGTTGTCGCGGTCGATGGTCTCGATCTCACGGTTGGCGCGGGCGAGTGTTTCGGGCTGCTCGGTCCCAACGGCGCTGGCAAGACGACGACGATCGAAATCTGCGAAGGGCTCACCGAGCCAGATGCGGGTGTCGTCGAAATACTCGGCGGTCGTTGGGACAAGAACGAGCGCGAACTCCGCGAGCGGCTCGGCATTCAGTTGCAGGAGACGCAGCTCGCGGACAAGCTGACTGTCGACGAGACCGTCAATCTGTTTCGCAGCTTCTACGCACGCGGACGTGACGTCAACGAAGTGATCGACGTCGTGCAGCTCGGCGAGAAGCGCGGCTCGCGCGTTGGCAAGTTGTCGGGCGGACAGAAGCAGCGGCTCGCGCTCGCGTGTGCGATTGTCGGCGATCCGGAGCTGCTCTTTCTCGACGAGCCGACGACTGGCCTCGATCCGCAGTCGCGTCGCCAACTCTGGGATCTCATTGTCGAGTTGCGCGCCAGCGGTCGCAGCATCGTGTTGACGACGCACTACATGGACGAGGCGGAGAAGCTGTGCGATCGGGTCGCGATCGTCGATCACGGCAAGATCATCGCGCTCGGCTCCCCGCGCGAGTTGATCGCGTCGCTCGGTGCCGAGCATGTCGTCGAGTTCACCGCTGTGGATGCGCCGGCCGGTTCGCTGGATGTGGACAGTCTGAAGACGCTCGACGGCGTGATGGCTGCGCGCGAACATGATGGACGCTGGATGCTCGAGGTGAGCGAACTGGCGCGTGCCGTGCCGGCGCTGCTCGCCGAGCTTCAACGGCGTTCGCTGACGCTTGGTGAGCTCGCGACACATTCGGCGACACTCGAAGACGTATTCGTCTCGCTCACCGGGAGGCAGCTGCGCGATGCGTGAGCCAATGATGCAGGACGCAAAGAGCACGCATCGTTCGTGGCGTGACAGTGCGCTCGCGCAGCTCACGCTCGTTCGCTTCCGTGAGTTTCTCCGCGAGCCGGAGGCGGTGTTCTGGACCTTCGCTTTTCCAATCATTCTCGCGATCGGACTCGGCGTCGCGTTCAGGAACAAGCCGGCGGATGTCGTGGTGATTGGTGTGGTGACGGGCACGCCAGTGGGCGACACGCTTGCGGCGCGTCTTGCGAAGGCGCCGGGACTCCGCGTGCAGCCGATGGACGACTCCGCGGCGGCGCGTGGGCTGCGTACCGGTGAGCTTGCACTCGTTGCGACGGCGAATGCGAGTGGTGGTGTGGAGTACCACTTCGACGACACGCGACCCGAGGGTCGTTCAGCCAGAGCGCTGACGGACGATGCGTTGCAGCGCGCCGCCGGACGAAGAGATCCAGTGTCGGTGAGCGAGCGAAAGGTGCAGGAGAAGGGCTCGCGCTACGTTGACTTCGTCGTGCCCGGCCTGCTCGGCATGAACATCATGGGCGGTGGCATCTGGGGACTCGGCTTCGCAATCGTGGAGGCGCGTCGGCGGAATCTGCTCAAGCGACTCGTATCGACGCCGATGCCCCGCGCGCACTATCTGCTGTCATTTCTCTTTTCACGACTCTTCTTTCTCGTGGTCGAGATGATCGTGGTGCTCGGCAGTATGGCGCTGCTGTTCGGTGTGCCGGTGCGCGGGTCGCTGATTCAGTTGTTCGTGGTATGTCTTACGGCGGCGCTGGCGTTCGGCGGAATCGGATTGCTCATCGCATCACGCGCGAGGACGATCGAAGGCGTGTCGGGCCTGATGAATCTCGCGATGATGCCGATGTGGGTGTTGTCGGGAGTGTTCTTCTCGTCGAGCAACTTTCCGAAGGTGGCGCAGCCGTTCATTCAGGCGCTGCCGCTGACGGCGACGATCAACGCTCTCCGTGCAACGATGTTGCAGGGCGCGGGATGGTCGGTTGTCGCGCCATCGTTGGCGATCGTTGGTGCATGGTTGGTGGTGAGCTTTACAGTTGCACTGCG
>JBDUCR010000123.1:0-23582 GCA_040003345.1 bacterium | reverse complement strand
TTGACGCGCGATGGACTGGCGCCGTGGCGGTTTGCGGAGCAGTTGCCGCCGCCGATTCCGTGGACCGGTGCGCGCTAATGTCAGCGATTCGCGGCGTCGTCGATCGCGTTTTGCCGTCGCTGCGCTTCGGCCCAATCGATCGTGGGCGCCACGTCGGTGTCGCTCAACAACAGACTCGCCTCGGCGCGCTCAATGACGGGCGCGCCAAGCTCCGGTGGAAGTGACTGACCGAAGTGGACCTCGGCGCGACGGCAGATGCGCTCCTCGCGCGCGAGATCGCGCGTGTGCGGATTCACACCCATCGCGTGCGCTCGCGCGTGCATGCCCTCGTGAATGATGGATGACGCAACGGGCGCCGCCGTGATGTCCGTCCGCGCGAGGAACGTCAGCTCCGTCATGCAGACGCGCTGCTCGGGAAAGAATGCGCCGCGACAGGGGTAGCGCACGACCCAGAACTGGCGCACATCTCGCCGCAGGTGCGCGAGACGCCATGGCTGATATCGTTCGATGAGCGCGAGCGCTTCTTCAAGCCGCTGGACGACTGCCGCTGTCGAAATGTCGGCGCGGCTGTTCTCCACGACGACGCGGAAGCCGCGCACCTCGTGCTCTTCCGCGGCCGGTTGTGCTGCGTTGCCAAGTAGTGTCGAGCGGAGGCGTGAGAGAAAGCTGGTCATTGGATGGCTGACATCGGCGTCGCGCGCGATAGATTCTCCTTCATCAACCTAACTGCTCGAGGTCGCAATGCGTCGACGCACATGTGCTGCTGTACTGCTTCTGTTCGCCGCATGGTCGCCAGTCACGAAGGCGCAAGTTCCCGCGCCGACCTCGGCGGCACATGTGGCAGTGTCCGCGCCAAAGGGGATGGTCGTTTCCGCGAGCGCGATCGCGAGCAAGGCGGGACGTGATGTGCTCGCCGCCGGTGGCAACGCGGTCGACGCGGCGATCGCGACGGGATTCGCGCTCGCCGTGACGTATCCCGCTGCGGGCAACATCGGTGGCGGCGGATTCATGGTCATTCGCATGCCGGATGGACGCGCGACGACGATCGACTTCCGCGAGATGGCGCCGGCCGCGGCGACGCCGGAAATGTTCACCGATGCAACTGGCGCGTATTCGGCGCGGATCCATCACGACAGCCACAAGTCCGTTGGTGTACCGGGCACTGTTGCCGGCTTTGCGCTCGCGCACAGGAAATACGGGAAGAGCCAATGGACGCACGTCGTCGATCCCGCTGTGCGTCTCGCACGCGACGGCTTCGATGTTCCGAGCGGGTTGGCGGGATCGCTCAAGTGGGCGGTCGGCAACAGCTTCAAGTCGTACCCTGCGAGTGTCGCGTCGTTCTCCAAGAGCGGCGTACCATATGAGGCGGGTGAACGGCTGCGTCAACCGGATCTGGCGCGCACGTTGTTGCGCATTCGCGATCAGGGGCAAGACGGCTTCTATCGTGGAGCGACGGCGCGCCTCGTCGCCGAAGAGATGCGTCGTGCCGGTGGTTTGATCACCGAGGACGACATGGCGCGCTACGTTGCGAAGGAGCGCGCGCCTATTCGCGGCAAGTACCGCGGCTACGAGATCATCTCGATGCCGCCACCGAGCTCCGGCGGCGTGGCACTCGTGGAGATGCTGAACATCCTCGAGGGATACGATCTCGCCGCGGCGAAGCACAACTCTCCGCGCTATGTGCATGACGTCACGGAAGCGATGCGCCGAGCGTTTCTGGATCGCGCGCGCTATCTCGGTGACCCGGACTTCACGAAACCACCGATCGACCGTTTGACGAACAAGACGTATGCCGCCGAGCTGCGGAAGACGATTCTCGATGATCGCGCGTCGCAGTCGATGCCGACGCAGGTGGCGCAGCGTCACGAGAGCGATCAGACGACGCACTACTCAGTGGTGGATGCGGACGGCATGGCCGTTTCGGTTACGTACACCCTCGAGAATGGTTACGGTCTTGGTGCGGTTGTTCCTGGCGCCGGCTTTCTGTTGAACAACGAGATGGGCGACTTCAACGGCAAACCCGGCGTGACTGATACGACGGGGCTCATCGGCACGGAGCCGAATCTTGCGCGGCCAGGCAAGCGGATGTTGTCGAGCATGACGCCAACGATTCTGGCGATGGACGGCAAGCTCGTAGCGGTGGTGGGCAGCCCGGGTGGACGCACGATCATCAACACGGTGCTGCAAGTGGTGCTCAATCTCATCGACTCACAGATGAGCATTCAGGACGCCGTGGACGCCCCGCGCTTTCATCATCAGTGGCTGCCGGACTATCTGTGGACGGAGCAGAATGCGTTCCCGCCAGCGACCGTTTCGGCACTTGAAGCGATGGGGTACCGTGTTCGGCAGGCTGGCGCGCAGGGGACAGCGCATTCGATTCTCGTCGATGCAAAAACGGGAATGCGAATCGGGGCAGCGGATCCGCGTGATTCGGATGCTGGCGCAGTGGGATACTGAATGCGCGCGTGACGAGCGACAGGCGGGATCAGCTCAAGAACGGATTGAGGTGCAGGTCCGTCGATTCGCTGCGCTCGCCCGCGAGATCGAACGTCATGAACACATCGGCTGTCTTGTAGGGCATCACCGCCGGTAGCGGGCGATGTGTAAACCCGAGTGATTCATAGAGAGTCAGCGCGGCACCGAGCTTCGTGCTGGACACCAGCACGATTCGTGTTGCAGAGGTGTGTCGCGCAAACTCGATACAGCGCTCGACAAGACGACGACCAACGCCGCCACCGCGCGCGGCTTCGCTCACGGTGAGCTTCACGAGCTCGACTTCGTTCGGGCCGTGTGGCACAACCGCCGCCGTGCCGACGACATCGTCGCCGCGCACTGCGATGTAGATCGCGCCACCCGGCGCGAGAATTTCGCGCTCAGGATCGGCCAGCTGCGCTTCGTCGGCCGGTTCGTAGAGCGCATGTTCGTCGAGCCACGCACGATTCAGCGTGTAGAATGCGGGCGCGTGCTCGGGACGGAATTCAACGATGTCGATGTCGCTCGGTGGCATGCGAACGCTGGGTAATCGAACTTTCGGCGCGCGCGGCGAGCTCCAACGCGCGAGCATTCCGCCACCGACCAGTGCGACGGCACCAAGCGTGATTGCGGCAACGGCGCTCACGAGGAGAGCTGGTTCAAGTGCACTGTCGATCAGCCATTCGACGAACAACACCACGCCGATTGCCTCGACTACGACGCCGGCCATTCGCAGCACGTGTGACAAGACGAGCGCACTGAATCGCACGTTGCCTCCCATCGTGGTGAGCCAGCGCAGCAGGCGGTCAATAATGCATCGAGACGACGTGCCGGTCTACCGCGCGCTCACGGCTCGATCGTCTCGACGGTTGCTTCGCCGCGCGTCGCGTCAGCCATCGTGGCGCGAAATGCGTCGACATGCTGTCGAGGCATGCGCAGCCGATAACGGACGTCGACGCCATACGTCTGCTCGAGCAACTCGACCTCGAATGCCGCAAGCGACTGTTGAAGCGCAGCGATGCCAGCGTAGCCGATCGCCACGGCGACCTCGACGACATCCACTCGCTCACCGCGTGGCAGCGTGTCGAGCGCAAGCTGAACCACGCCGCCGTAGGCTTTCACGAGTCCGCCGGTACCGAGCTTTGTGCCGCCGTAGTAGCGCGTGACGATCGCCGCGATCTCGCCGACACCGCTGTGCAGCAACACGGTGAGCATCGGACGACCCGCAGTGCCGTGCGGCTCACCTGCGTCGCTCATGCCGATCTGATTGGTGCTTCCCGGCGGACCGGCGACAAACGCCCAGCAGTTGTGTGTCGCGTCGCTGAATTCCGTGTTCAGTTCCCTGAGAAACGCGTGCGCGTCATCCGGCGACGCGACGCGTTGAATGGTACAGATGAAACGACTGCGCTCGATCGTATCTTCGACGCGGTGGCGTGATGCAGGGACCGGGTAGCGCGCTTCACTCACGATGCGTCGCTCCGAGATTGTCAGGCAGGCCGTGAGCTCAGTCTTCGCTTGGCGGATCGGCGGGCGTGTCGAGCAGCTCGCGCGCAATCGCAGCGTCGTCTGCGCGCACGAGGAGGCGAACGGGAAAGAGCACCGCCATGCTCGGAAACGCGCCACCGGCGGTGTCGGCCATGACCTTCGCTGGAATACCGTTCGCCTCGAGCACCGTGGCGGCGAATTGCGCCTCGACCTCGTTTCCGAATTCCCGCAGCACGACGATGTCGTCAGCCACTGTAGGGCCTCCGCCTTGTGTTCGTATGAGTCACGCGGATCGGCGCGAAATGGCGTTGAGCAGCACGACCGTCGGATCACGTCCGAGCTCGATGAGGCCGCGCCGCAGCGCTTCGATCACGAACCAGGGACAGCTCGAATCACCACAGGGCGTATCGACATCGGCGTGATGTTCGTACGCGAGGTGGAAACAGAGCCAGTGCATCTGCTCGAAGAGCTCGTAGTTCTCTCTGTTGGTGGTAACGGGGGAACCACATCGTGCACACAATGGAGCGTCGTCGCTCATGGCTGTGTACTCCGCTTGCTGCGTGATTCGCGCATCTGCTTCCACTGCACGCTTCCGAGGCCGGAGATGAAGAAGCTGCCGACCGAGGAGCCACATTACCGGCGCATGAGCGCCGGCAGCGCGTCGTCTTCCTGGAGAGCTTCGTACGAGTTCGCTGTTAACTACCTGTCACAATATGAGCATTGCCGCCGAGGTCCGCGATACCAGTTCCGAGCCTCGGACTCGCATTGTGACGATGCCAATTGATCTTATCACCGTTATAAGTAGCCCATCTTCCGGGCGGATCGAACGCTTCCCGTCTACCCCTGGCGCTTGAAGAACTGCACGGCCTTCTCGTGCTTTTCCGCGGCCGCCCGCGATTTGAAAGTGCCGAGATTCCGACGCTTCCCGGTCTTCGGATTCACCTTCCGCGAATACAGCCGGTACTCGCCTGTCTTGAGCTTTCTGATCATTGGGCACTCCGCGTCGTAGTCGCCGTGACACGCCAGCCGTGTCAGCCGGGATCTACGCCTCGCAGCACGCGTGCCGTCGTCACCAATTGACCCACGTGTCGCTGGGTGTGTTCGGCTGCATGAAACAGCAAGCCGATCACCGTCGACGGAAGGCGGGCTCGGCCCACTTCACGTGGCTCGAGCAGCGTTGCCTCTCGTATGCCGTACAATCGTCCCATGGCTCGCGCCACTTCCGCATTGAAGGCGGCGATGAGCTCATCCGCCGTTTCCGGTCCGATGGACGCATCGCCCTCGAAGCGCAGGGTCGCGAGCTGTGCGCGGCTGAGCTGCTCGCCTCTGGCGTAGGTGAACAACCGGTCGAGGCTGCCGATGGCATGACGAACGTGATAGCCGATCGAGGCAATGTTTTCCGGTCTGCTCCAGATCTGCTTCGTTGTGAGGACAGGCAGCGTGGCGCCGACTTCGGCCTGACACTGCATCAGCCCGTGGGCGACTGGCTGGAGCAGCGGAGGAATGCCAGGCAGTGCACCGCGGAGCCACACCTCCGGCTCAGGGGTGCTCGACATTTCTCAGCGTCGGAGGAGTGCCGCGCGTCTCGCGGGCAGTTTCGAGCGTCTCGCGTAACCCGGTCGTCAAAATTGGCCGCTCCCGCAAGCCGCCTGAATTGGACGGCACACCAACCTAGTATCGGAGCGAACCATCGGCCACAAAGCGGCCGAGCGTCAGTCGATGGGGCGGTTGGATGTGAGATACCAGGCGCCTGTCGCCGTACCGGGGGCCACACGCGAAAGCGGAATGGAATTGTCACACCGCCAGCTTCCGCTCACGGTCTCCCGCAGTGGCGATTTCGGTAACGGCGAGCAGAGACGCCGGCTTGACTGACCAGTAGTCAGCGTGTGTTGGCCCTGAGCACGCGATGGCCGCAAATAGCGTAAGCCCGGCAGCGAAGCGCCGCGTGCGGATTGTGCAAGACGACGGCGTCGGCATCGTGACGCCAAACCTTCATGTCGCGACCGCCGTCACACTGGCGAAGAGCCTGCATATCGCTCGAGGATCTCTCGTGCCGCTGGGAGAAACATCGTGGCGGATGACATCGAGCCGTCGAGCGTTGCGGCGGATGAATGCAGCAGTTCTGCGAGCTGCCGTGTGGCGGCAGCAAGGTCGTGATGCCGGGTTACGCAGTTCTCCACGATGTGGGCGGCAATATCAGCGACTTCTTCGGCGGGAAGTCCATCGGCAGCGCGCCATCCGATGGCGTCGAGCGCGAGTGTGAGTCGCGCGCGGGTGACGGTATGCTGGCCGTCGCTCTCGCGCGCCTGATCGGTGATGAACCGGTCGCGAATGGCGGCGAGTGTGAGGGGGACGGTCATGCAATCATTCCAATCTGGAATTGTGTTGAACGGCGACTGAACTACTCGAGCGGAAACGAGTAGAGCGTAAATGGCTCCGCTTTGCCGCCAGCCGCGCTGTACAACCTGCGCGCAGGCTCATTCGTCTCCTCGGTTCCGAGCCATGCTTCCGTGCAGCCCAGTGCACGACCATGCACGAGCATGACATCGAGCAGCTGGCGCGCAATGCCGCGACGGCGGTGCGATGACGCAACGCCCAACTCGTTGATCCACAATTGCGGCGGCTTGTCGGGATGCACGTAGTGAACGGCCGAGCACATACCGACAACGACGCCCTCATCGATCGCGACCGCGAGATGATGACGCGCATCGCTGAAGAACTCGTGCGTCCATTGTGGATCGACCGGGCCATCGAATACATCGTCAACGACGTGCTCGAGCACATCGCGATCGTCGGGGCCGAGTAGTCGAACTTGCAGATCGCTCAACGTCAGTGGGGAGTCGTGTCTGGCCGCACGCTGTCCTTCTTCGCGAGCGAATCTCGCCTCGCGCGAGCGGAGGCGCCAGACGGAGACACGCTGTCGCCCAATGACAGACTGTCGCGCCGTGCGATGGAGTCGCTCACAGCGCGCCTCGGCCTCGGCTTCGGCGCGAGCGCGGACGCTCTCGTCAGAGAATCTGTCGCGGCCAGTGAGCCGCTCGCGGAGTCGGTGATTGTCGGCAACGGAACAGCAGGAGGCGGAAGCACGATGGCTGGCGTCTGCAGGTTGCTCTGCGACGTGACTGGCGTATCGAGGATTGGGGGCGCGACTGTCTCTGGCTCGCGTCGCGTGAGCGTTACAACCGACGCGGCAACGATCGCTGCGAGTCCGGCGACGCCTAAGGGCACGAGCCACTTCGAGCGCGTGCGCGGCGCGGCGACGGGCGCAACGTTCGCCCTCTCCGGTGACGATTCGAGCGGCACTGCCACTTCCGCGGTCGTCTCGACGACATCCTCGTCGTCGTGCATCACGGCGTTGTCGTCGTCGAAAGTGTATTGCTCGAGCGGGGCGATGATCGGCGGCACGAACAACGGCGTCGCGAACTCGGCGCTGTCGAGCGAAGACTCCGCATCGGCGATCTCGGTCAATGCGGCCTCGCGCTTGCGCTCCATCTCCAGCTCACCCGCGCGCTTCAAGTCGGCGCGCAGCGCATCGAGGTGGCGCCGGTCTTCCGCCGCAGTGCGCTCGAGCTCCTGTCGTTGCGTCGCGACGATCCGCTCCAGCTCCGCGCGTTTTGCGACGATCGATTCACGCTCCGCAAGTGCGATGCGCCGCAGCTCCGCCTTTTCATTTGCCAGCTTCTTGCGCTCCTCATCCTTCCACTCCTCGAACTGTTCACGCTGCTCGGCGATCGTGCGCTCGAACGTTGCGCGCTCGCGCTCCATCGTCTGCTCGAACGTCGCGCGCTGCTCGGCGAGCTTTTCACGCTCGTTGACCTGCTCGCCCAGAATCTCGTCGCGAATTCGCTCTGCTTCCGTTTCGCCAGCGGCGAGCGGGCCCGCCATGCCGACGAGCGTGAGGTACGCGCTGACGTCAGCCGCCCCATGCGCGACCTTTTCGTCGAGCAGCTCGGCCGTCGCATCGCGCAGCTGGTCCGGAAGATCGGGGCGCAGCTCGGCAAGTGACTGCCCTTCGTATTTCGTGGCGTCTTCGGTGCCGGTGAGCATCGCCATCGCCAGCCGGACGATCGTGCGCGCATCTTCCGTTTCGTCGTCGACTTGCTTGAGGCGACGAATGGGTGATACGCCGAACGCGATGCGAACGCGATCTGTCTTTGATTCGAGGAATATCCCCGACGCCGTGACGCCACGATGCACGATCTTGTGCTCGCGTGCCCATTCGAGGAGTCCGTTGACCTCGCGCAGAATGGCCGCGACGCGCGGAGTCGTGAACGTTTCGCCGACCGCGAGTTTTTGTGCGAGTGTCGGATCCGTTGTGCGCTGACTGACGACGGCAAAGGCGTCCGACCCGATCCAGCGTCCCTCGATCACTGGCATGAGGCGGCGATGTGTCATCGCTGCGAGCTGCTTCGTATCGGCTGCGAGATGCGAGAGCGCGTTGCCTTCGTCGCCTTCCGGCGTGGCGAACACCGAGATGACAACGGCGGACGAATCGTCGCGGCGCTTGGCGTCGATGTCCTTCCGGTTCGCGGTGAACGTGCGTGCGCCGCTCGCCCCTCTGACCTCACCTACGATGTCGTAGTCGTTCTGGAGGACCGACAGGTCGGGCGACGGGTTCGTCTCACTCATGCGTGGCTCCTGGCAGTCGCTTCTGGGGTATTACGAGATCCCAATGCGTGAATGATGCCGCAGACTCTGCCGGAGGGCGGCGGGCTCTGCTATTCTTTCATCCGACGATTTATCCATATCCGGCGTCAAAGGCGTATGGGTTGCAACCTGCGCACTGGGCGCTGCGTACGGGAACGCGGAACGAGCTCACGCGTGCGTCTCCGAGCGCCGTGCGATGCCGCCCGCTGGCGGCTTACCAACTATTTTCGTGGTGCTAATATCTATTCCTCGTCCGGGGCATTTTTAGTTCTTCGTCCAGGACATTTGGCGGTTGGCTCGTTTTGTCGTCCGAGGAGAACGATCGTGATGAAGAGCTCACATTTCCGCACGGTTGCTGGCGCACTGCTCGCGGCAGCGGCAATGATTGCAAGCGGTCCCGGCCGAGCTGCGGCTCAGGCGGACTTTGTGGCGAAGGCGAAGGCCGACAGTGCGCGCCTTCCATATACAGAGGCCGACATTCAATTCATGTCGGGCATGATTGGCCATCATTCGCAGGCGATCGTGATGGCCGGCTGGGCGCCGACGCACGATGCGAACCCCGCGGTTCGCCGCCTGGCTGAGCGGATCATCAATGCGCAGCAGGACGAGATCACCATCATGCGGCTGTGGCTATCAGACAGGCATCAGCCGGTGCCCGAGGCGAAGCCTGGTCCGATGAAGATGATGATGAATGGCGCAGAGCACGAGATGATGATGCCGGGCATGCTCACCGAGGCGCAGATGAAGCAGCTCGACGCGGCGCGAGGTTCCGAGTTCGACCGCCTGTTTCTCACGTACATGATCCAGCATCACAAGGGCGCTGTCACGATGGTGAAGGATTTGTTCGCCGCGTATGGCGCCGGTCAGGACGAGACGGTATTCAAGTTTGCGTCAGATGTGAATGTCGATCAATCGACGGAGATTGCTCGCATGGAGCGAATGCTCGCGTCACTCACGTCCTGACTTTCTCGCTACGACTTTCTGCAACTGCAGGTCTGCAACTGCAATGTTGTCGCAGAGGTTCGCAGAGGTCGCGGAGAACGCAGAGGAAACCAGGAGAAACTTTCTCAATTTCGAGGCTGTTCGTCGTTCCTCCGCGTCCTCGGCGTACCTCTGCATCCTCTGCGTAAAAGCAGTTCCGTAGTTCACGTAGGTATTTCAGCCGGTTCCAACAGAAGTGCCTGTTCACTCCCGTCATTCGGTCCCCTTACCGGAATCACCAATGCGAGTCCTGAAGCTGTCGCTCGCGGTCGCCCTCACGTCTTTGGCCGCATGCTCCGCGACCCAGACGACGACCACGAACGAGCCCTCCCCAATTCCAGATCCGCGCGTCGGGCTGCGCGCTGGCAAGTACGACGCTGCCGAGGCTTCCTCGAACCTTCGCGTGCTCTCGGAGTCACGGCCGCAAGGCAAATTCGAGGGAAGCACCAACTCTGATCTCGCCTTCACAGGCAAGTACGCCATTCAGGGCAACTACAACGGCTTTCAGGTCTGGGACATCTCGACGCCCAGCAAGCCCGTTCTCACCACGTCGTACTATTGTCCGGCGTCGCAGAGCGACGTGTCGGTCTACAAGAATCTTCTGTTCGTTTCCGGTGAAGCCGGCAGCGGACGTCTCGACTGCAGCGGCGAGGGTGTGAAGGAACCCGTCAGCAAGGAACGCCTGCGCGGACTCCGCATCTTCGACATCACGGACATCACGGCTCCGAAGTACGTCGGCAACGTGCAGACGTGCCGAGGCTCGCACACGCACACGGTGCTCGCCGATCCGAACGATCACGACAACGTCTACGTCTACATTTCCGGCTCGGCGGGCGTCCGACCGGCGGAAGAGTTGGCTGGCTGCGTGAACGCACCACCGTCAAAGGACCCCAATTCGGCGCTGTTCCGCATCGAAGTCATCAAGGTGCCGCTCGCGCACCCGGAGCAGGCAGCCATCGTGAACTCGCCGCGCATCTTCAATGATCTCCTGGCTCCGGCACGTCACGGCGAAGCACCCGAGGATGTCGCGCGGGCGAAGAAGGAAGCGGAGGCTGCTCGCGCGGCTGGCAAGTTTACCGTCGAGATTCAGGGCTCCGAAGTCGTCGTTCCCGACAACTTCGCCAAAGCGCAGCTCGACAGCATCGTCAAGTCGCGTAACGGCACGGGCGGAGCCACCGGCGCAGACAGTGCCGCATTGCGCGCCGCATTTCCCGGCATCATCGCCAAAATGTTCGGTCCACCGGCCAAGCCTGGCGAGACGCGTCCGGGCCCGACACAGTGCCACGACATCACGGTTTATCCGGCGCTTGGACTCGCGGGCGGCGCGTGCGAAGGGTATGGCCTGCTGCTCGACATCAAGGATCCGACCAACCCGAAGCGCATCGGCGCGGTTGCCGACTCGAACTTCTCATATTGGCATTCGGCGACGTTCAACAACGATGGCACGAAGATCCTCTTCTCCGATGAATGGGGCGGCGGTGGCGCACCGAAGTGCCGCGCCACGGACAGAAAGGAGTGGGGCGCCGATGCGATCTTCGCGATCGAGAACGGAAAGATGGTGTTCAAGAGCTACTACAAGCTCCCAGCTGTGCAGACGGACAAGGAGAATTGCGTCGCGCACAACGGCTCGCTGATTCCGATTCCCGGTCGCGACGTGATGGTGCAGTCATGGTATCAGGGCGGCATCTCGGTGTTCGACTGGACCGATGCGTCGAACCCGAAGGAGATTGCGTTCTTCGATCGCGGGCCGGCGGATTCGACGCGCATGGCGATGGGCGGAACGTGGTCGGTCTACTGGTACAACGGCGTCATGGTCAGCTCGGAGATCGCGCGTGGACTCGACATCGCCGAACTCACGCCGAGTCAGTACATCTCGCAGAATGAGATCGACGCGGCGAAGACGGTGCACCTGGACTACCTCAACGCACAGGGCCAGCCGAAGATGATATGGCCGCCGAGCTTCTCACTCGCGCGCGCGTACGTCGATCAGCTGGAGCGCTCGAAGTGCATGAGCGGCGACAAGATCTCCTCAGTGCGACAGACGCTGAGCAAGGCCGAGGCGGCGTCGGGCACTCAGCGGCGCGATACGCTCACGCAGCTCTCGACACAGTTGGGCAGCGACCGCGGTTCATGCGACGGCAGCAAGATGGACAAGCTCGCAGCTGCCGCGCGCGATCTGTCCGTCACGATGCCCTGACGTTGCACCATTGAACGCGAAGGGCCCGCACCGAGTGGTGCGGGCCCTTTGTGTTTTCAGGCGAATCGCTTGAGCGATCGCTCCTTCGCTTTGCGCATCTCCTCTTCCCGATTGCGCGGCGCGGAGTGAATCTCGAGCGACGCAATGAGTCGTCTCGCAGCATCGGTCACTTCGTCGACGGCGGTGTTGAACGCCGCTTCGTTCGCGCGCGATGGCTTCGTGGTGCCGCTCAGCTTACGCACGAACTGCAGCGCGGATGCGCGTATCTCGTCATCGGTCGCCGGCGGCTCGAAGTTGGCCAGCGTCTTGATATTTCTGCACATAGTATGGCTCCTCTGTTCGGGCCGCTGTGATGAATCGCGTTCCTATTCCTTGCTCGCGTAGGAGTCGCGAACATGCTGACTCACGTAGGTGCTCAGCCCGGCACCGGCGAGAGCCAACCTCTTCATTCGCTCGACGTGAATCTGTCCTGGCATGGTGTGATCGTAGTGATACACCGTGTCGTTGTTGCGGAACTTCAAGTTGATGAAGTCGGGACCGATCTCGAATGATACGACCCCGGAATCGCCGCTCTGGTTCCGATAGGGTTTCATCATATGCGTAATGCCTCGCTGATGAATACTAGCGTCGTATGGAATACTCCCGGCAGATGGGCGGTGCGTCGACTCGCGCGCCACGCTCGCGCAGGATGACGCACACCTGCCCGCATCATCGCAAGAGTTCGCCGAGTATGCGCGTAGCGTCGAGAAGCTCCGGCTCTCTCGAACCACCGAAGCCAAGTAGCAGACCGCTGCGACGAACCTTGCCGGCGTAGCATGTTGAAAGTGCCGTGCCCGCCAGGCCGCGCGCAGTCATCCGTTCGACGAGGGTGATGTCATCAACGCCGTCGGGCAGCAGTGTGGCAACGTGCAGGCCAGCGTCCGCGTTGTGCACCACGAGCTTCGGCGCGCAGTGCGTGGCCAGCCCTTCCAGAAGTGCGTCACGCCGACGCAGATACACCGCCCGCATGCGTCGAAGATGGCGAACGAAATGGCCTTCGCGAAGAAAGTCCGCGAGCGCGAGCTGATAGAGCGTTGGCGAAAAAATGTCGAGTGCCTCTCGCGCGCTGACGAACGCATCCCACAACGGACGCGGCACGATGACGTATCCGACGCGCATCGCAGGGAACAGCACCTTGCTGAACGTGCCGATGTAGATCACGCGTCCCTGCATGTCCATGCCCTGCAACGCGCCAAGAGGCCTGCTGACGTACCGATATTCACTGTCGTAGTCATCCTCGATCAGCCATGCACGCCGTTGCTCCGCCCAATCGAGCAACGCGAGGCGACGCGCAGCAGACATCGAGGCGCCAAGCGGATATTGATGCGACGGCGTGACGTATGCCGCTCGCACTCTTGCCCCTGCCCTGCGCAGCGCAGCGACATCGATGCCTTCGTCGTCGACGGCAATGGGCGCCAGCTCCGCGCCGCTGGTGCCGAGTGCCGCGCGAGCACCGGGATAGCCAGGGTCCTCCAGTGCGACGCGGTCGCCACGCGTGAGCAGCACGGTAGCGCAGAGCCGAAGCGCCGCCTGCGACCCGGACACCACGAGCACTTGCTCCGCCTCACACGCAACCGCACGCGCAGTGCGCACGTGCTCGGCGATAGCGGAGCGGAGAACGCCGAGCCCGGCGGGATCGCCGTATGCCATGTGCGCAGGAGAAAGCGAGTGCGCATGCCGCGCAACGAGACGCGACCAGAGCACGTGCGGAAATTCGTCGAGCGCGGGAAGGCTCACACGAAATGGGCGGAGCCCGCCTTCATCGCGTGGACGCGGATGCTTCGGCCGGATGCGCTTCGGTGCAACGTTTCGCGCGCGGGATCGCGAGAGAGGCGACGCGCGCATTGCATCGTCCGGGAGCACTACGCTCACGAACGTGCCGGATCCAATGCGACCGTGCAGGTAACCCTCGTGCAACAGCTGTTCGTACGCGGTGAGCACGGGCAGCCGTGAGACGTCGAGCTCGGTCGCGAGCACCCGGGTAGATGGAACGCGCTGTCCGCCGCGCAGGAGGCCGGCGAGAATCGCGTGTCGCAGTCCGTCGTAGATCTGGCGATGCAGCGGTGTGGCCGCGCTGCGGTCGACCGGCACGAGCGCGAGGAGCTCGGGGCTGGTGGAGGTCTTCACCGCATTGTCCAAGTGGTCATGTCAACAACATAATAAATGGCGCTGGCGAGAGCACCGCTTTCTTGTGATGCTGCAGGTGTCCTTCGTCATGGCACCTCTTCCGTGCATCCCCTGAGATGACAACCTCCGGCATACACGACTTCGACTTCCTTCACGGGGAGTGGCGAGTTCACAACCGCAAGCTTCGCCACCGGCTCGTTGGGTCTACCGACTGGTACGAATTCGACGGACGCGCAACCGAGCGCGCGCTCTGGGGCGGTCAGGCCAACATCGAGGAATACGAAGCGACGCTTCCAAACGGTGACGTCGTTCGCGGACTCGCGCTTCGGCTCTATCAGCCGGAGACGAAGCGGTGGACCATCCAGTGGTCGGGCAGCGCGACAGGAACGCTCGACGCACCGATGACCGGCACGTTCGCAGACGGGCGCGGTGTGTTTTATGGCCATGAGGATTGCGAAGGACGCGCAGTCTTCACGCGATTCATCTGGACGAGCGCGAGCGACTCCTCCGCGCGATGGGAACAGGCATTCTCGGCTGATGGCGGCAGCACGTGGGAGACAAACTGGGTGATGGACTTCACGCGCGTCGACGCGGAGAAGAATGGCAATGCCGTGATCGAGCTCCGGAAATACGCTATGCAGCCCGGTGCGCGAGATACACTGATCGAGATTTTCGAACGCGAATTCGTCACTGGACAGGAGGCCGTCGGGATGGAGGTCATCGCGCAGTTCCGCGACCTCGATGAGCCGGATGTCTTTACCTGGCTGCGTGGCTTTCGCGACATGAAGTCGCGCGACGAAGCACTCACGGCTTTTTACAGCGGACCGGTGTGGTTGTCGAATCGATCGGCCGCCAACGAGACGCTCATTGATTCGGACAATGTGTATCTGCTGCGGCCGGCGCGTGCGGGCTCCGGTTTCGTTCACACTGGTTGCACTCACCGAACGGCGGTGACGCCTCGCGAGCTCGTGGTCGCGACGATCTACACACTCTCCGCGCCCGCGTCGACGTGGTTCACGTCGCTGTTCGAGCGGACGATTGCGCCACTGCTCACCGAGCACGACGCGCGTCCGATCGCGATGCTGGAGACGGAGCCGAGTGTGAATTCGTATCCGCGGTTGCCGGTGCGCGAGGGCGAGCATGTGTTCGTATGGTTCGCGCAGTTCGACGACGCCGACGCGTACGACCGACATCTCGCCACGCTGGATGCAGACCCACGATGGAGGGAGTTCGTGGGACCTGCGCTCGCGCGCGAGCTGGTCGCGCCTGTCGAGATCATGCGTCTCGTGCCCACCGCGCTTTCGCGCGAGCTTCGCTGATGTCGTTCACAATTCGGCGAGCGGAGGTGCAGGACGTTGAGCGATTGGCGCCGCTCTTCGATGCATATCGGCAGTTCTATTCTGCGCCGTCCAACGTCGCGGGCGCGAGCGCATTTCTCGCGGCGCGGCTGGAGCGCGAGGAATCCATCGTGTTGCTCGCGCTTTCGAGCACCGGCGCCGTCATCGCCTTCACGCAGTTGTATCCATCGTTCTCGTCGACAATGCTGGGTGCCGTGGTCGTGTTGAACGATCTCTTCGTTGCGCCCGATTGGCGGAGACACGGGGTCGCAGCGCGGCTCATTGAGGAAGTGGTGACGTACGCTCGGCGCACGGGCGCCGTTCGCGTCGAGCTTTCGACTCATCACACCAACGTGCGTGCCCGCCAGATATACCTCGCCCGCGGATTTGTCGTCGACACGGAGTTCGCATACCTGAGTCTCCCGATCGAACACGCTTTCCGAGTTGAAACCGATTCTGCTCAGTATCAGTATGAGGATAGGACGTCGCCGGATTGACGCTTGACGAAGGACGGCGCTCGGCGATTCAGAATCGGATCTCTCTCATGACGATGAATGCACGGCGACTGCTGGCGATCGTCGCTTGTATTGGCGCGCCTTCCCGGATGCTCGATGCGCAGCCTGCGACAGCAGTTTCAATCGCGGTTGCTCCGCCGACCTGCGCGATGGGCGCCGCCGATAGTACCTGGCTCATACGGGCGCTCGCGAACTGGCGCGTTGTCGAGCGCGAGATTCTAAGGCTGTCGCCGACGGCGCTTCCGACGATCGTCACCTTCGACGCGCGATGCGCGTTTGTGGCCAAGGCGCGTGCCGAAGGCAAGCTCGTGTGGCGCGGCGCTATACACGGAGGGAGAATCATCCTTCCCGACGGCAAGGTCATTCCGCCGAACGTGACGTCGTTCGCTGCGCCCGCGGATTCAGGCAATGGTGGCTTCTTCGTCATGAGTCTGCCGTCGGTGTGGCGCGCACAGGGAGTGAAGAGCGGCCTCGGCGTCGAAGGGTTGATGGACGTTGTGCTACTGCATGAGCTCATGCATACGCGGCAGTTCTATTACGCCAATCCGAAGCTCGCCGAGCTTACACGTCGGTATAACCTCTCTGCCGACATGAGCGACGATGATCTTCAACATGCGTTCGAGAAGAACGCGGCGTACGTCGCTGATTACGCGAAGGAGCGTGATCTGCTGTTTGCTTCAGCCGCGGCGACGGATGCCCGTGAGTCGAAGCGACTCGCGTGCGAGGCGCTGAGCACGCTGCGCGCGCGCCGAACGCGATGGTTCACTGGCAATTCGGCGCAATGGGCCCCGCTCGATGAGATCTTTCTTACGATGGAGGGACTAGGCCAATGGACGGCGTATGCGTGGCTGGTCGGTGATCGCGGTCCGCATCTGAAGGCGGCTGTGGCGCAACGTGAGATCCGACGTGGAGGAAAACACTGGACGCAGGATGAAGGCTTAGCGCTGTTTCTCGTCATCGACCGTCACGTAAAGAACTGGCAGACGCTGGCGTTCGCGCAGGAGCCGCTCACTGCAGAGGCGTTGCTCGCACGCGCGTGCATGTGAGTGCGCGTGTCTGCGAGCAGTGACATCGACGACCGTATCAATCATTGATGTCATCAAGCGTCGCCTCTTGCGCTGCGTCCGACTATCTTCGGGATTCCGCTTAACTGCAACCGAGGAATTACTCATGTCATCGTCCATCGCTCTCCGCGGCTCGCTGCTCACGGCTTTTGTCGTGGCGATTGCCGGCGCCGCGCCGGCATCTGCGCAAATGCAAGCTGGCCAGGCTGCACCCGCTACGCCAAACGTCGGGGAGGCCGCGCCGGATTTCTCTGCGACCGCGACTGATTCCACCGGGAAAGTAATTCCCGTTTCGCTCGCATCGCTGCACGGCAAGGTGGTCGTGCTCGCGTTCTATCCGCTCGACCGGTCGTCGGGTTGCACTGCGGAGCTGGACAAGTTCCGTGACGAGTACAAGACGCTGTTCGGCGATGGCGTGGTGGTGTTGCCGACGTCGGTCGATACGCTGGCGTCGCACGCGAGCTGGGCGAAGGAATCGCATTTCCCGTTCGCGCTGATCGCGGATCCGAAGAGCGAGTTGGCGACCAAGTTTGGCGCGCAGGGCGGCGCGCGTCCGTACTTCAAGCGCGCGACGTACGTGATCGGGAAGGACGGCAAGATTGTGTACGCTGAGCCGAAGTTCAATGCGTTGGCGCAAGACGGGTATGACAAGCTCACCGCGGCGGTAAGTCAGGCGAAGAAGGGCTGACGCCGGAGTTGTCATCCCGCAGGAGCGAGCGAAGCGAGCGAGTGTCGGGATCTACCAGGCGCCGCTCCGTGGCCAGTTATAATCGCCACGACAGTAGATCCCGACACTCGCTTCGCTCCTGCGGGATGACAATGTCTGTCTCGCTTCGCTCCTGCGGGATGACAGTGTTTCGAAAAAGGCTTATCGACGAAAGGCGCCGAAGTCCAGGAAGTGAATCGCCTGTGTAATGACGTCGGGCGCGGCCATCATCAGAGGATGAAACTCCGGCACGAGCAAAAAGTCGCGCATGCCTTTGACCTTCGTGCGCTCGACACGAACCTTGCCGTCGTTCGGCTCCGACAGCATCGCGTTGAACACTGGATTCATGCTTCGTGTGCCGGCAATCACGCCCAGCTCGAACGACACTGGCGGAAGCTGCGCGGGAACACCCTCGGGACCGACGCCGAGCTCGAGGCCGGCCGGTCCGGTAAACCGTCGATAGAGAGGTCCGAACAGACGCACCTTCGGGAGCGCGTCCGCGAGCTCGCTTCCGCTGTTCGGCGGCCCGAGCATCACCGCGCGCCGAATGCGCTCGCTCGGTAGATCGCCTTGCGCCACGGCCATCCGCAACACGATTCCGCCGAGCGAATGGGTGATGAAGTCGAGCGGCGCGTTAGGCTCCCATTCGATGATCTGACGTGCCACGTCGGCGGCAAGCGTCGCTACATCTGCGGAGCGCGATGGATAGCCGAGATTGAGCACGCGGCCGCCACGGCGGCGCAATGCGCGCTCGATGGGAAGCATCGAGCGCGTGGAGCGTCCAAGGCCGTGGAGCAGCACAACGCGTGTCGGCTCAATCGCAGGACTCGACATACACGAAATCTGACGCGCGCACCGGCGACGCGCTGAGTCCTACGAGAGAAATACATCGCCGGCGGCGTCATTGCATCGCAGCGCGGAGCGGCCGGAAGAACTCGCGCAAGTCCTCGGCGAGCAGCTCGGGCTCCTCGAAGGCCGCGAAGTGTCCGCCTCGCGGCATCGGCGTCCATCGCTGTACGTCGTAGAAGCGCTGCGCCCAGTGGCGCGGCGGCAAGCTGGTGTCGCGCGGAAAGAGCGCGAATCCGGCGGGCACCTTGCACGCACCTTTCCACTGCTTCGCCGTCTCGAGCATCCATCGCATCACGCCGGCGTTGGTGAAGTCGTAGTAAGGCATGAACGACGTGCCGATCGTCTCTGTCGTCCAATAGAGCATGACGTTGGTCAACAGCTCGTCGAGCGTGAAGCGCGATTCAACGTCGCCATTGTTGTCGCTCCAGCGCTGGAACTTCTCGACGAGCCACGCGGCCAATCCAATCGGTGAATCGTTCAAGCCGTGCGCGAGCGTCTGTGGACGCGTGCCCTGAATGGCGGCGTACGCGCCTTCCTTCATCATGAAGTCCGTCGTTCGCTTCAGGTGCGTCTCTTCCGCTGAACTCAGGTCTGACGGTTTTCGGAACGTGTGCCAGAACGGAACGTCGGTAAGGTGGATGCCAACCACCGAATCAGGGTGACTGCGCGCCAGATGCTCAGTGACAGTGCTTCCCCAGTCACCGCCGTGCGCGCCATAGCGCTCGTAGCCCAGTTCATCCGTCATGAGCGAGTGCAACATACTGCCGATGTGGAAGGTCGTGCCATCGCTCTTCGGCGGATCGGAAAAGCCGAAACCGGGCATGCTCGGCACGACGACATCGAATGCATCGGACGCATCGCCGCCGTGCGACGCAGGATCAGTCAGCAGCGGAATCAGCTTCGTGAAGCGCAGAAAGGAATCGGGAAAGCCGTGCGTGAGAATAATCGGGAGCGGCTTGTCGCCGCGACCTCTCTCGTGGATGAAATGGATCTTCACATCGTCCACCGTCGCGCGAAAGTGCGCGAAGCGATTGAGCTCCTCTTCTCTCGCACGCCAGTCGAATTCGGTGCGCCAGTATTCAGCCAGGCGTCGCAGGAACGCAGAATCGCCGCCCGCCTCCCATCCCGTTTCGTCATGTGTATCGGCGAAGCGCGTTTGCTCGAGTCGAGCGCGAAGATCCTCGAGTGTCGCGTTTGGCACGTCGACGTAGAACGGCTGGGCGGTGATCGTTGTCTGCGTCATACGGCACTCACTGTCGCGTGCAGCTCGTGAAAGAAGGTCGTGACATCGTTCGCGTAGAGCTCGGGTTCTTCCCACGCCGCGAAGTGTCCGCCACGCGGCATCTCCGTCCATCGCTGCACATTGAGCGTTCGCTCGGCGAAGCTCCGCGGCGGCACGCCAGCGATGTCTTTCGGGAAGAGTGCGAGAGCAACGGGAACGTTCACGTGATCCTTTGGCGTGAGTGACGGTGAGCGCGTCTCGTCGAAGTACGTCTTCATCGACGAGCCGATCGTCTGCGTGACCCAGTAGATCATGATGTTCGTGAGCAGCTCATCCTTCGTGAAGCTCCGTTCGATGTTGCCGTCGCAGTCACACCACGAATGAAAGCGGTCGAGAATCCACGCGGCCAATGCAGATGGCGAATCATTGAGTGCAGGCGAGAGGCTTTGCGGCTTCGTCGTCTGTACCATGATGTAGGCGCCGTCCTGCATGAACTGCTTCTTGCCATGCTCGAGATATTCGCGCTCGTGCTTTGGCAGCGTGGACGGCTCGACGTTGACGGCATGCCACGCGAGGTCGGTGAGATGAATGCCGATCACCGACTCGGGATGGTCGATCGCGAGAAGCTGTGCCAGTGAGCTGCCGCCGTCTCCACCAGCGACAGCGAAACGTCGATAGCCGAGCACTTCGGTCATGAGCCGCCACAGCAGTTCGGCGTACTGGCGGTTGGGTTGCTCGCGTGAGGCACGCATCACTTCGCCGGTGAAGCCGAACCCCGGTAGCGATGGCACGACGACATCGAATGCGAAGTCGCCGATGTTGTCTCCACGATTCGGCGACGCGAGCATCGGGATGACTTTGTGGAAGCGATAGAACGAATCAGGCCAGCCGTGCAGCAGCAGGAGCGGCAACGCGTGCGCGTCCCGACTGCGTTGATGAACGAAGTGGATCCGCGCTCCATCGATCGTGCTGACGAACTGCGGCAACTGATTCAACGCCGCTTCGTGGATGCGCCAATCATAACCGGACATCCAGTACGCGACGACTTCCTTCAAATAGGAAGGGCTCGTCCCGTGATCCCATCCGCTATCGGGAAGCGCGGCGCCCCAGCGTGTCTGGCTGAGCCGGCGGCGTAAGTCATCGAGCACTGCGTCGGTGACGGTGATTTGAAATGATTCGGGCTTCATCGGATCCGGTGTGTGAAACGGGACTCCGAGATCGCATTCTCCGTTCCGCATACCAAGCCGGCGCGTTGTGACGAGACGCACATTTCGCGATGAGGCTCAGCGTCGAGTCCGCTGTAGCTAAGCGTTTACACAGTATTCGGGTTGCAGAGCGTTCAGCCAATCGGCATCATTGCGGCCATGATCCGAGTACTGATCGCCGGCGAGATTCGATTGTATCGCGAGGGGCTGTCACAGCATCTCGCACGTCAGGATCAGCTCGAAGTCGTTGGATCGGCGGAGAACGGCGAGGAGACCTGCCGTCTCGCGCGCGAGCGTATGCCGGACGTCGTGCTCCTCGACATCTCCATGCAGGAGAGCCTGGACGTCGTGTATCAGCTACACAGCGCGGCGCCCGCGGCGCATGTCATTGCGCTCACCATGCCCGAGATCGACGAGATGGTGATCGCGTGTGCCGAGGCGGGAGTGTCGGGCTTCGTGATGCGCAATGCGTCGCTGGCCGATCTGGTAGACGCTATCGTCTGTGCAGCGAGAGGAGAAACGAAGGTCTCGCCGCGCGTCGCGCTGACGTTGCTGCGACGCGTTGGCGTGCTGGCGGCCGATCGCGCAACGCAGTCTCCACATGCGGAGCTGACGGCACGCGAGCGCGACATTGTGGCGCTGATCGGCGACGGGCACTCGAACAAGGAGATCGCTGCGCGGCTGAACGTGGAGTTGGCGACGGTGAAGAACCACGTCCACAACATTCTCGACAAGCTGCAGGTTCACCGTCGCGGTGAGATCGGGCCGCGGCTCAGACGGTCGGCGGTCAGCGCGCCGGCGCACGGAAGTCTCGCCGCGAGCCGTCCGGAGATTAGGCGCTGAGCGATCTGCTGCGGAAAGATCTAGATCCGCGGATGAATCGTAATTAGGCCAATCGGCTCATTTCGTACGCAGCGGCCATCGCCGATCGTGATCCGCACCATGACCATCGGTCTCGGCACCGCGGATGCCGCGTCAGTGCAGGCGTCCTTCAGCGCGCTATTGCCAGCGCTCGCGCGCCTCGACCGGCGGCTTGCGGTGGCTGTGGAGCGTGCGCAGCTCGCCCACGGCGCGGACGCCGCGAACGATCGCTTTCGCGGTCTCTACATCACCGATGCTGACGCCGACCGGCTGCTCACACGCGAGCCCGGGGCGGGAGCCTTCTTCGCCGGTGATGAGACCCTCGGCGATGCATGGAACGAGTGCGATGACGATTGCATCGTTGAAGGGTCGCGTCTCGACTCGCTTGCGCGGATGTTCGATCTCACGCGATTCGACGCCGATGTGCTGATCATCGCGCTCGCGCCGTCGCTGGACCTGCGCTACGAGCGACTGTACGCGTATCTCCAGGACGACGTGAGCCGTCGTCGTCCCACGGTGGATCTCGCGCTCAGTCTCCTCTGCAGCTCGGCCACCGAGCGTGCATTGCGTCGAGCGCACTTTGCGGGCGACGCACCACTGGTCCATCATCGCCTCCTGCGCATCGCGACGCGAGACGCCTCCGCTCCCATACCCACGCTCGCTGCCGCGATCGAGGTGGACGAGCAGATTGTGACGCATCTACTCGGGCATGATGTGCTCGATCGACGTCTTACCTCCTGTTGCGAGCTTGTTCCGCCGCGGACACTTCAGGTGCCGGCGCCTGGCGCGTTGGGCGAGCCAGATGAACGCGCGCTCGATCGCGTGTTCGCTGACGCAGCGCGCACGGGGGCTGCGCTGCGCCTCTTCTTCAGCGGTACAGAAGGAATGGGAAAGCGCGCGGCTGCGCGTGCGCTTGCGTCGCGCGCGGATGTATTGCTGCTGCACCTGCATCTCGCGCGCATCGTGGAACCCATTGACGCGCCGATGCTGCTCTCGCTCGCGCTGCGCCATGCGCGACTTCACGGCGCGGTGGTGGTCGCGGACGATGCGGCGGCGCTCACGGACGCGATGCGCGAGATACTGGCGACGCATCCGGGCATCGTGATTCTGTGCAGCACAGCTTCCCCGCTTGTCGCCGCGAATGTGCGCGACGCGATGGTCGTGCGCTTCGCGCATCCGCCTGTCGCCCAGCGAAGTGCCCTTTGGCGCGCCGCGTTGGTGCGATGCAATCAGGACGCGGAAGACGCTGCGCTCGATGCGCTCGCGGCGCGCTTTCGCATGACGCCGCGTCAGATCGACGATACGGTGAGCACTGCGACGCAGACCGCGCGCTGGCGTGGCGCCGCGATGACGACGGATGATCTTTTTGCGTCGGCGCGGGCGCACTGCGGACAGGAGCTCGAGGCGCTGGCGGCTCGCGTGCCAACGCGGCAGCGGTGGGTCGATCTCGTATTGCCCGACGATTCGCTTCAGCAACTGCGCGAGATCTCCCAGCGCGTCGCCGGACGCGAAACCGTGCTCGATCGCTGGGGGTTCTCGCAGCGCGTGTCGCACGGCAGCGGAGTGAACGCGTTGTTCAGTGGTCCATCGGGTACGGGGAAGACGATGGCCGCAGAGGTGTTGGCGCACGAGCTCGGGGTCGATCTCTTTCGTGTCGATCTCGCCGGCGTCGTGAGCAAATACATCGGAGAGACGGAGAAGAATCTCGACCGCATCTTTACGGCGGCCGAAGATGCGAATGGGATCATTTTCTTCGACGAGGCGGATGCGCTGTTCGGCAAGCGGTCGGAGGTGCACGACTCGCATGATCGGTACGCAAACATCGAGGTGAGTTATCTGCTCCAGAAGATGGAGCAGTTCAGCGGTATCGCGATT
>JBDUCR010000253.1:0-23632 GCA_040003345.1 bacterium | reverse complement strand
TCCATGCTCATCCATTCGTCCGGCGCGTGTGCGTTCTCGCCAGGCAAACCGAAACCTACTAGGAGGACAGGCGCGCCGAGAATACGGGCAAAATCTCCAACGACCGGAATCGAGCCTCCTTCGCCCGTGATCACCGGCTCGCGGCCGAACGCAGCCGCCAGCGCACGACGCGCCGCGTCGAACAATGGGCCATTCAACTCCGCACGCCACGGGCGGCCACCATGGAGGTGCGTAACCGTGACATTCACCCCCACGGGCGCGATGCGCTCGACGTGCGCCTTCATCAACCGCTCGATCTCCGCCGGATCCTGATCCGGAACGAGCCGACAGCTCACCTTCGCCATCGCCTTCGCGGGGAGCACCGTCTTGGCACCCTCACCGGTATAGCCGCTGAGCAAGCCGTTCACTTCGCAGGTCGGACGCGTCCAGAGACGCTCCAGCACCGAATACCCTTTCTCGCCACCGAGCGCAGGGGCGCCCGTCTCGGCCCGAAAGTGCTCGTCGTCGAAAGGCAGCGTGCGCATCTGCTTGCGCACGTTGGCCGGCCACTCGGCAACAGAGTCGTAGAATCCTGGAATCGCGATGCGCCCGTCGGCGTCGTGGAAGGTCGCGAGAATCTTCGCGAGCGCCATCGCGGGATTCACGACGGCGCCGCCATAACTGCCCGAGTGAAGATCCTGCGCCGGTCCCTGTACGTCGATCTGGAAATAGGCGAGCCCGCGCAACGACGAAAGAATGCTCGGCAAGCCAGGGGCGAACATAGCCGAGTCGGAGATGACGACCGCATCGCACTCGAGGAGCTCCTTGTGTGCCTCGATGAACGGCGCCAGGTGCTCACTCCCTACTTCCTCCTCCCCCTCGGCGAGCACGATCACGTTGACGGCCAGTCGGCCGCGAGCCTTCAGATGCGCTTCGAGCGCCTTTATGTGAAGGAACAACTGTCCCTTGTCGTCCACTGAGCCGCGGGCGTAGACCCGACCGTCGCGCACCGTGGGCTCGAACGGTGGGCTGGTCCAGAGGTCGAGTGGCTCGGCAGGCTGTACGTCGTAGTGACCGTAGATCAGCACCGTGTCGGCGCCTGGTGCACCGCGCCATTCGCCAACGACAACGGGATGTCCTGCTGTCTGATGCACGGTGGCCTCGAGGCCGGCGGCTCGCAGCGCATCGGCGGTCCACTCGGCTGCGTGAGCGGTGTCGGCATCGTGCTCTGAGCGTGCACTGACGCTCGGGATGCGAAGAAAATCGAACAGCTCGCTCTGAATCCGCTTCTCGTGCGCGGTCAGATACTGATCGAGGTCGTTTGTGACGAAGGTCATCGCAATTTCCGATGCGAGTTGGGTGTTTGTCGCGCGTTCAAGCGCGGGAGTATACCCGATTTGGCGACCCAAAAATCGCTGTCAACCTTGCAGCCAGCTTTC
The DNA here is from genome assembly GCA_040003345.1 of bacterium. Lineage (GTDB taxonomy): Bacteria > Gemmatimonadota > Gemmatimonadetes > Gemmatimonadales > Gemmatimonadaceae > AG11. Next base: position 22,214 of record JBDUCR010000253.1, on the reverse strand, counting down.
GCGTATAGCAACGAAGGCAGAATTGTCTGGTGAATGGTTGACGGAATTGCCCAATGAGTGGGTTAGGTGCAAGACAACTGACGTACGACTCAAGTCCCACCCTCGACGGTACCACGAAAGATGCCCACGAAGACAAGTGCCCTGCGCGACGAGCTTAAGCAGACGCGGCCATTCACCTCATCGTCCCATGAAGCCGTCGTCAGCATCCTCAGAACGGCAGCAGTCGTGCAACGCCATATCTCTCAGGTAGTTGAGGGCAGCGGTGTCACGATCCAGCAGTACAATGTGCTGCGCATCCTGCGCGGCTCCGGCAGCACGGGGCTGCCGACGCTCGCCATTCGCGACCGGATGATCGAAGAGGCAGCGGGCATCACGCGACTTCTCGACAAGCTCGAGAACGCTGGCCATGTCGTGCGTGAGCGCTCCACGCCCGATCGCCGACAGGTGCTCTGCCAGATTACGCCCGCGGGACTGCGGCTCCTCGCTGCTCTCGACGAGCCTGTCGATGCGGCGAACGATCTCGCGATCGGCATGATCGACGACGGCGAGATGCACCATCTGGTCGAGCTGCTCGGTGCCGTTCGCGCGGGATTTTCAGGAGCGAAGAAGAGCTGAGTTGGTGAGCTATTGGCCGCGAGGCGGCCAGCCACCTCGATAGCCGGCGAGCGCCCAGATCCGTCGCACACTGACGGTATCAGTACCACGAAGTTGTGGGACCAGTGCGCCGCGTGTCACGGTGGCGAAGTACGGCGCGAGAGCCTTTGCCGTTCCATGCATGTCCGGCGATTCGTCGAGCAGAAGGACGAGATTGTCGCCGGCGCGCGCGAGGTTCGCGTAGCCAGGCCAGAGGTCGTACTGGTTTCTGCGCCCGAAGATGCAGGCGCAGAAAACCTCTGGCCGGCCGGGCAGATGGTACGCCATCTCGCTGACGTCCTGATAACGATCTGCGCCAGCAAAGGTGCGTGGACCCATTGCCAGTCTCGCCACCTCAACCCGCTCCGCGACGCCAGCCCAGCCCGCGCTCCGCGCAACAGGATCGCGTCGGGCAGGGAGCGGAAGAATCGGCACGAGGGCGTGCACATAAATCACGACAACGAGCACCGCGGCGAGGCCGATGCCGCGTCGAATCCATCGATCGCGCGCAGGAGTCGTTGCGAGCGCAGCGAGCAGCGCAATGCCCGGCACGTACGACGGTGCTGGCCAATTGGGCTCTACCGAGCGACGCATCGCGCTGTAGGCGAAGAAGACCCAGCTCCCCACTGCAACGATCGCGAGCATTGCGCGCGCGTCGTCACTCGGGCGGCGCAGCGTACGCCACACGGCATGCGCGCCGACTGCGAACAGAATTGGCGAGACGAGTCCCAGCTGTCCCCCAATGAGATCGAGCTCGCGCTTGATAGCCGACCCTTTCGGTGCACCGAGTCCGTGCTCGATCTGAAAGCGGAAGGAAACCCAGTCGTGCTTCGCGTTCCAATAGAGTACGGGAAGGAAGACGATCGTCGCGAGGATACATGCGAGGTAAGGGCCCGGCTCGCGCAGTCGCGCACGGAGCGATGCGCGCGAGAGCACCGCCGCGGTCACCGTGACGGGAAGGAGAATGCTCGTGTACTTCGACGCGAAGGCGACACCGAGTGCGATGCCGGCCGCGCACCAATACTCCAATGACTGCCTCGCGTGCCGCGGTGCCTGGAGCGCGCAGGTGACGAAGAAGAGTCCCAGCGCACTCGCGGCGAGCAGCGGCGCATCGGGTGTGGCGAGCACGAGACCCGTCGCGGCGAGCGGCATGAGCGAGAAGGCGACTGCCGCCGTGCGTGCGGCCCTGCCTCCGCCGAGGCGTCGCGCGATCATCACCGCAAACAGCGTCGCCGCGCTACCAGCGAGCACCGGAAAGAATCGAATCGCGAATGGCGACGGTCCACCGCCGGCGAGCGTGGCGAGCAATGTCCCCCACCTGATGAGAATCGCGATCGCTGGCGGGTGGTCGAAGTAGCCAGCGGCGGGATGACGTGACCAGTCCCAGTAGTACGTCTCGTCTGGAAAGAGTGGCAACAGCGCCGCGAAGACGAGTCGAATGAGGAGCGCGCCGACTATGACGAGGAGCGCAGTGCGCCACGCTCGTGCGTCGTCGTCGCTCGAGATTGTGGCCGGCTGTTCGTCCATCGACTCAGAGCGCGGCAGTTCGTCCGCGGGCGCGCGCGCGCTTGAGGCGCCACAGCAGGTAGATCGCGACGCTCCATGCAAGCCAGACCACGCGTTCGTCGCCGGTGAGCGTGCGGAGCATGCCCCATGCGACAAGCGGCGCAGTGAGTGGCAGCGCGAAGCCGCTTTCAGTGTCGGCGACATAGCGCTCGACGACGCGCGTGGAGGGGCGTCCTCCGCGGCGGAGAGTCTTGGTGATCTCGGTGGACAGCTGATCGGGCGATGCGGCGCGCCATCCCGGCATGTACATGAGCGTCCATCCCGATGCGGTGTGACCCCACCCGTGATTATCGCTTCCGCTCACGAGCGCGATGTTCGTGCTGTCGGCGAGATGCACGATGCGCGCACGCTCACCGCGCGTCTGCCCGAGGCCTTTCGGCGCACCATCAATGAGCTCGATGCCGCGAACGCCGACAGTGGAGGGCCCGTTGGCGGCGACGACCTTCGACAGATCGCCCGGCAGCGTCTCGATCAACACCGGCTCACTGTTCGGCAGAGCACTGGCAATCCTGAACGCAGTTTCGTCGACGTCACGCAGCGTTTCCGTCAACAACCCGCGATACATGCGATCGGCGTCGAGCACGTTGACATGCTCGCCGCGCCAGACGACTTCGATGCCCGGAAGAAGCACGGTGGCATCGCCGGCACGCCCGGGATTGTTCGCCCATCCGTTGCGCGCGCCCTCGAAAGTGCGGTGGTCGGTGATGTAGGCGACATCATAGCCGGCATCGCGATGCCAGGCGCGTACGTCTTCCGGCGTCCAATCAGGCCGGCCGTCGTGCGAGAATTTCGTGTGCGAGTGGAAGTCGAGCACAATGATGTCGGAGCCCGCCTCGAGGCCGGCCATGGGACGCGGCATGATGACGACAGCCGCGTACACTGCGATGAGCACAACGAGTCCGACGCCGATTCGCGCCACTTCACGCAGCATTCGGCGACTCGGCGAAACGGCAGTGAGTGTCTTCCGGCCGACGAGCCACCACCACACACCATAGGAGACCACGATCGTCACGACGAGCGCGATGTGCTGTCGGAGGCTCAACAGCGTGAGCGTGTCGAGCACGTTCGAGAGCGGTGCCAACAGGAGATAGCTTGTCGGCCGATGCAGCGTGACTTCCGACACCGACTCGAAGGTCGCGGCGTCGCGAAGGATCTCACGCGGAAAGAGCGCAGAGATCGCGACAAGCGCGATGAGAAGGAGAAGGCCGAGCGGCATCGCCCGGAGTCGGGCCCCGATTTGTCGGATGTTCATGGCTGAAAGAACATAGCTCAGTCGGGCAGGGGTCTGACAGTTGGGAACTGCGTTGTACGGATTCTCGTGGACGGATTCTACGGAGTGTGCTGATCAACGCGGATACTGCGACTCAACGATTCGCACAATCCGTGTTCGACCCGTCCAACAAGGAACGCCTCAGGAATCTGATCGCCTCTCTCGCAATTACCTTTCCCGGATGGCCAACCATCTCGCCAGCGAGACCAGCCCGTACCTCCTCCAGCACGCACACAACCCGGTGGATTGGCATCCCTGGGGCGAGGAAGCGTTGTCCGCGTCGAGACGCGAACGAAAGCCGATCCTCCTGAGCATCGGCTACGCGGCATGTCACTGGTGCCATGTGATGGAGCGTGAGTCGTTCGAGAACGAAGCGACCGCCGCGCTCATGAACGAGCACTTCGTCTGCATCAAGGTCGATCGCGAGGAGCGTCCAGACCTCGACGCCATCTATATGCAGGCCACGCAGGCCATGACGGGCCACGGAGGCTGGCCGATGACGGTCTTCCTGACTCCTCAGGGAGAACCGTTCTTCGCTGGCACCTACTACCCGCCCGACGACCGCCACGGCATGCCCAGCTTCCGACGCGTGCTGCTCGGCGTCGCGGACGCGTGGAAGAACCGGCAGGAAGGCGTCGTTCGCACGGCGGCGCAGATGCGCGAGCTGTATGCGTCGAGCAGCGAGCGAGCGCGCGCCACCGGTGTGCTCGACGAAGACCTGCTCTCGCGCTCGGCCGCAGCAGTGAAGCAGCGATATGAGCCGCGCTTCGGCGGTTTCGACAGCGCGCCGAAGTTTCCCCCGACGATGACGCTCGACTTCGCGCTCCGGCAATGGGCACGCACGGGCGACGCGGAGCTGCTGCAGATCGTATCGAACACGTTCCAGCGCATGGCGCGCGGCGGCATTTACGATCAGGTCGGCGGTGGCTTCTCGCGCTACAGCGTGGACGCGCAGTGGCTGGTGCCGCACTTCGAGAAGATGCTCTACGACAACGCGCTGCTCGTGCGTCTTGGCGCGCATCTCTGGCAAGCCACCGGTGACGCCGAGGTTCGGCGTGTCACCGAAGAAACGATCGGATGGCTCGCGCGGGAGATGACATCGCTGGATGGCGGATTCTATTCATCGCTCGACGCGGATAGCGAAGGCCACGAAGGCCGATACTACGTGTGGGATTCGGGCGAGCTCGACACGTTGCTGGGAGAGGATGCGAAGCTCGTCAAGGCGTATTGGAGTGTGACGCCCGACGGCAATTTCGAAGGACGCAACATCCTCTTCGTGCCACGCGATCCGTCGGTGGTTGCGAAGGATCAAGGTGTGACGGAGCATGAGCTGCGTACCGCCATCGAACGAGCGACGCGCATTCTCTACGAGGCGCGCGAGCGACGCGTGCGTCCCGCACGAGACGAGAAGATTCTCGCCGGATGGAACGGCTTGATGCTGCGCGCGGTCGCCGAAGCGGCGCGAGTGTTCGACGATGCTGAAGTGCGCGCGTTGGCGCTGCGCAACGGTGAATTCCTGTTTCGTGAGCTGGTGCGCGACGGTCGCGTGCTTCGTTCGTACAAGGACAGCGTCGCGAAGATCGGCGGCTTTCTCGAGGATCATGCCGCACTCGGACTTGGTGCGATCGCGTTGTACCAACTCACCTTCGATCGCCTGTGGCTCGACCGGGCACGTATGCTCGGCGACGAAATTCTTGCGCGCTTCTGGGATGATGAGCGCGAGGCGTTCTTCGACACGGCGTCCGACGGCGAGCAACTCGTTACACGTCCGCGCGATGTGACGGACAACGCGATTCCGAGTGGCACGTCGCTCGCGATTGAATTGTTGCTGATTCTTGGCGACGTGTTCGGTGAAGCAGCGTTGACGAGTCGGGCGACGCACATGCTCGAGACGGTTGCCGAGCCGATGGCTCGATATCCCACGGCGTTTGGACATGCGCTCGGCGCGGCGGATATGGCAGTGCGTGGAGCGATCGAGGTTGCGCTTGCTGGTGAACCGCTAGATGCGCGGTTCGCAGGGCTCGCGGCGGAGATTGCGCGCCGGTATGTGCCGTCGCTCGTCATGGCTGGAGGCTCGCGCAATTCGGCGCACGGGCTTGCGTTGCTGGCCGGCCGCGAGGCGGACGAGCCGACAGCGTATCTGTGTCGCTCGTATGTGTGTGATGTGCCGACGCACGATCCGGCGGTTTTGGGTGCTCAGCTGGACGCGTTGTTGTCGCCACGAGTGTGACGCGGCCTACAACGGCATCTCCCACGTCTGTGCGTTGAGTGACTGACCGAAGCTGTTGTGCTCTTCTTCGCGTATGAGCTTGAATCCAGCGGCGATGTAGATGCGGCGGGCGGAGACGAGGTTGTCGTTCGTCCAGAGCGTGAGCGTGTGATATCCGGTCTCGCGTGCGAAGCGGATGCATTCCTCTACGAGCTTGTTGCCGATACCAAGCCCGCGCGCGGTTGGCTCGACGAGCAGCAGCCGCAGCTGTGCAACGCCTTCGCGCTCCGGATGCTTCACGCAGAAGATGCAGCCGACGTTCACGCCGTCGTGCTCGGCGATCCAGAAGCGCTCGCGCTTTGCGTCGTAGTTCTCGGTGAAGCCGACGACGACCTTCGCTACGAGTGCCTCGAACCGGTCGTCCCAACCGAACTCGCGCGAGTAGAGCTCACCGTGGCGCTGGACGACCCAGCCTATGTCGCCAGGTCGCGGCGGACGCAGCACGAATGACGGCACGGCGGCTCGCGCGCGATCCGGCTCGTCGCCGAGTAGCGTGCGAATGCGCTCCATCGCGTCGATGAGTTTCTGTTGATTCTGTGCGTCGAGCGGCGCGAGCAGTGTGGCGACGTCCGCTCTCGCTCGCCCGTCGAGATCGGCGAACGCGGCGCGGCCGGTGGCGGTGAGCGAGAGATGGCTCTCGCGCCCGTCGGTATCGGAGCGGGTGCGTTTGATCATGCGTCGCCGCACGAGCCGTTGCACGAGGCGGCTCAGATATCCGGGGTCGAGGTCGAGATCTCGCACGAGCGCCGCTGCGGTCGGCGTGTCGCGGTTGGACATCTCGAACAGCAGTCGACCTTCGGCCAGGGTGTACGCGCTCTCGAGATGTCCTTCGTCGAGTGCGCCGATGATGCGGGTGTAGAAGCGATTGAAGCGGCGAACGGCGTCTACGGTGGACGAGGTAGAGCGAGTCTTTGCGGGCATGCCAGCGTCCTGTATTGGCGATGGTTGCCAATATCAACTATTTGATGGCCTCTGTCAATTATTCGATCGGTGCGTCGGCGAGCACGACGGAGGTCTCGATCTGGCGGTCGGACACGCGCCAGTAGCGTTTGAGCAGCCGCTCTTTCACGGAGGAGCTCACCACGTGAAATCCGAACTTCTCGTAGAAGCGGATCGCCCAGGAGGCGTCTGCCCACGTCCCGATCAGCACCGGTCCAGGTGCGAGCGTTCGGAGATGCGACAACAGGCGTCCTCCAATTCCCCGGTGCTGGCTGCTCGTGCGAACGTACGCGTGCCGAATCAGCGTCACGTCCTCGACCTGCTGCAGGCCCATCACGCCGTCCAGTTCCCCGTGATCCTCGTGCCCCCAGAACACGACACCGTCATTGATCTCATGGCGCAGCTTCTCTCGTGACATGTACGGTGTCGTCTGGCAGTCTTCGGGTATGACACCGTGATACGCCTGCGCGCCATCGTTGATGATGGCCCAAATCATTTCGAAGTCGCGGTCGTCGCAGCGGCGGATCATGAGTGGGGAATCTCCTCGCAAGAGGTCTCGGCGTGCATGCATGCGTGCATGCTCCGTGAATCGGGTCGTCGGCAATCACGACTCCGTGTGCGCGCCATGATCGCGCGATCGCTGCATCGCGTCTTGAACGAAATTGCGCGTTCAGTACCGAAGCTAGATGACCGCTGCGCGATAACGGCCGGGGGTGATGCCGAGTTGGCGGACGAATGCGCGCGTCATGTGGCTCTGATCGGCGAAGCCGGCACGGACGGCCGCCATGGCGGGCGTGTGCCGCTGCCTCAGATACTCCTGTGCGAGACGTACCCGACGTTGAACGAGATATGCGTGCGGCGTTATCCCGAGCTCGCGCGCAAAGCCGCGGAGGAGTTGGAAACGGCTCACGCCGGAAAGCGCAGCCAGTTCGGCGAGCGAGACAGGCGCGTCGAGAGCGGCGTCGAGTCGCTCGACTGCTTTTGCGACGCTCGGGGATGCGCGGCTGGACGAAGGCTTCGCGGTTCCATGCCGCCCCAGAGCATATGCGAGGGAGCGAATGAGTTCCTCCTCCTGGCCCAGCGGCTCCGCGTGAAGATTGGTGAGACGCGCAAACAAGCGCGCGAGCGAACTGGCCAGCAGCGGATCGTGCACGACGGGCCGTACGATCTCGGCCGTGTTCGCGACGTCATCCTCCACTGTGCGCATCACGAGAGCCGGGTCGAGGTAGATCATGCGCCATCCTCGCGCAGTGTCGGCGAAGGGTGCGCCGTCATGCATCTCACCAGGATTCACCATGATCACATCGCCGGCCGAAGCGCTCACCTGGCCCAGACCGCTCCACGAGCGCTGCGCTCCCGACAGCATCACACCGATGCCGAACTGGTCGTGCGCGTGCCGCGGAAAGTGATGGTTCGACAGGAGCGTCATCGCTTCGATGCCGACCACCGTTGACCGATGTATTTCAACCCGATGGATGCGCGAAATCGTCGTCATGGTGTACCAACGACGCGCGGGCGACGCACCAGAAACGGCTGGCATGCTGCCTGCGAGTCATGGTGATGCCCCGCACTTCGTGGTTCATTCTTCATTCGACTCTGGATCGGTATGCTTCGCCAATTCCTGATGGCCCAGCTCGCGTTGGTTGCCTACTCGGGTGACCATTCCCCTCGTCGCGACACAACCTCTGACGAGCGCCCGCCCGCGTCCGTCATCTCGCTCAGGAACGGCGAGAACGATGTCGATCTCCTGGGAAATGGAACGAAGGGCGAGGTCTTCGTCGCTCGCCGCAGCAACTACAACGCGCACGGCCACAGCAGCGTCGCGTTCTATCTGTTCGGCAAAAGCGATCTGGACGACGCAAAAGGAATGTGGCAGGTCGTGCCGTTCTTCGGCGGCCCGCGCCAGGGTGATTCGAGTCGCGAGCTGATCGGCACGTCGGAAGGAGCCGACTGTACCCTCAGCGACATTCGCCTGCTGCGGCACGAGCGCCAGCCTGTGGAAGTCGTGATCGCTACTCGCGAGCTCGACAAGTCATACGCCGATCCGGCGTCCGTGACGTTCGAGTACTACACGCTGACCCACAACGAGAGCGGCGCCGTGGGATGGCCGACGTATTACTTCAAATACTCGCGAACCACGCGCGCCGGCCGTCCGTACTGCGACGTCAACGAGGCGTTCGAACGCGAGCTCGGCCTCGGCACGAACGGCATCGCGCGGTCCTCATAGTCAGCGCATTGCGGTCGTCTTGCCTGGAACGAGGTTCTTGTACACCACCCCGCCCTTCATAACGAAGCTGGGCTTCTCCATCGTCGTGATGTCCTTCGTCGGATCGCCAGGCACAGCCACAACATCCGCCCACTTGCCCGGCGCAAGTGTGCCGATGTTCTTGTCCCAGCCGAGCAGCTTGGCCGCGTTGAGTGTGCCCGCCATGATCGACTGCATGGGCGTCATGCCGCCCCAGTTCACCATCAGCGTGAACTCGTGGCCATTGCTGCCATGCTCCCCAACACCCGCGTCAGTGCCGAGTGCGATGGGTACGCCATTGCGCACGGCGAGACGCACCGAATTCCGCATCGCGAGCGCGGCCGCCAGCGCCTTCTCGGCGCGCAGGCCCGTGAGCCGGCCGCTCTTCGCCGCCTTCTCGACGAACTCACCCGCGCTGATCGTCGGCACGAGATAGGTGCCGTGCTGCACCATGAGCTTCGCGCCCGCGTCGTCGAGAAAGGAGCCGTGCTCGATGCTGGCAACTCCAGCCTCAGTCGCGAGCTTGATGCCCTCTGTGCCATGCGCGTGCGCGGCAACCTTCCGGTCGAGCTTCTTCGCTTCGTCGACGATCGCCTTCATTTCTTCGAGCGTGTATTGCGTGGCGCCAATGGCGTCGCCTTCAGAGAGCACGCCGCCAGTCGCGCAAATCTTGATGACGTCAGCGCCGTACTTCACCTGATAGCGCACGGCCTTGCGACCTTCTTCCGCACCGTCGGCCACGCCGGTGCGATAGTCGGCGTCCATGAGACCGGGCTTGTAGCCATTCTCGTCGCAGTGGCCGCCGGTAATCCCGAAGGAATGACCAGCGTTCTGCATGCGAGGACCGACAGCCATCTTGTTGGTGATCGCCTGTCTGAGCGCCATGTCGTCGAAGTTCGGTGAGCCGAGCACACGAATGGTCGTGAAGCCGGCCATGAGCGTCTTGCGCGCGTTCTCGACGCCGAGGATAGCGCCGTAGCTGTCGTAGTCGCGGACGTTGGCGTCGTCGGACTTCGGATCGGAAAGACCTCGTCCGATGATGTGCGTGTGTGCGTCGATGAAGCCGGGCATGAGTGTAGCGTCACCCAAATCGATGACGCGGGCTTCTGCCGGGACCGTGACTGATCCCTCCTTTCCAACGGCGACAATCTTGTCGTCGGTCACGACGACGACGCCGTTCTGCACGACAGCTCCACCGGTACCGTCGATGAGTCGTGCGGCGCGCAACACCACCGTTCCTGTGGCAGGCGCCTGCTGCGCGGTCATCACGGATGGGATGAACACGAGTGCGAGAGCGGCGACGTGACGGCTGAAGATCATGGAGTTACCGGTCCGAGAGATTGGGGAGGAGCAGGACATCCCGTGCGATCCGAGGTGAAGGTGATTCCTGCCACCTGCCATCCCGTATTGCCGCGCACCAGGGTGAAGCTATCGACGCCGCAGTTCGACAGGACGCCATTCACGTGGAAATCATACGGCGCCCAGACGACGGCGATTCGTCCGCGAACGAGAACCGTCGGTTCCCATATTCGGCCCACGCCCTTGCCATTGATGTTCGCACGGTTGATCAGGTATTGCTCGAGTAGCGTTCGCCGAACGATGGCGCTGTCCGCGTCGTTCGTCACGGCGAACTGCTGATACTCCGGACGAAAGATCGCGCGCAGTGTCGTGGTGTCCTTCGCCGTGACTGCGCCCAGCATCGTGTTTACAACGGAGAGCACAGAGTCGCGCGCAGTCTGTGCAGGAAGCGTCACTGGCGCAGTGAAGGCAACGCACAAGCCGAGCTTGAGCACGAGGAGTCGTCTCATTGCATTGGCGGGCTAAGGAGCGAACCAGTGCCTGGCCGATTTCCACTTGCTCGGCTCGAACAGATCGTCATCAATGGCTACGTTGGTCTTGATTCCGGTGTAGTCCTCGAAAAACACCAGCTTGCCATCGGTATGAATCTCGACGCGCGGTGCAACCCACGCGTCTCCTTCGCGACGATAGTTGACGAAGCGGACGTCCTGCACCTTTGTCGAATCACGCGGCGCGTGCTCGAGCGTGCGCACGAAGTAGAGATGCTCCGCGTCGATCCAGAACTGCTTGTGCAGCGCGTCCCCCTTACGCGCACCGACGACGATCATCGGGCGGCCCTGGAATGTGTCGGCGTGCACGCGCGCGAGATCAAAACCTTCCTTGCGTAGAATCGCAGCCGTGTGTGCCGGCGTGTTCCCGTAGACGTCGAAGCCGAGGAGCAGCAGCGGGTTGATCGATGCCTGGCCCTTGAGCGGACGTCCGTTCGTGACCGTGAACGCGCTGTCGCGAGCGTAAATCACTCCGTTGCCCGCAGTGATCGGATCGAAATCGATGCGCAGATGGCCAGGCACTTTCATTGCCTCGTACCATGTCTGCACGTTCCATTTTCCATCCGGCATGAGACGTGACGTCTTCTGCGTGAAGGTGAGCGTCGAGTACCACTTTCCGCTGTATCTCGCATGCATCGCAGCGAGTACGTCTTCGCCCGACGCGTAGGTGGCTCGGGTGACAGGGGGAGTCACCGATGGTGACGGCGCGGCAGAAGGAGAGCGATGACACGCCGACACGGCGGCGAGGACGAGCGCCGTCAGCGGCGCACGGAGAGTGAATTGTCGCATGCACAATGATCTTTCCCGTTTCGACGACATGCAATGTCTGCCACTGAGCCAAACGGCCGGTCGATCAAGCCGAGCCCTCGCTCGCGACGAAAGGTGAACGCGACTAATCTTCGCACATGAGTGACAACGCTCCCTCGTTCGTGCGTGGTATTTTCGCCGGCGCGATCAACGACGGCCTGCTCTTCCCCTTCCCCGCGCCGCTCGACCAGCGCGATCCGGAAGAGACACGCACCGTCCGCCGCCTGCTCAGCGAGCTCGAGCGAATGAGTACGGGGCTCATCGACTCTGCGCGCTTCGATGAAGAAGAGACAATTCCCGAAGACGTCATTCGCGCCCTCGCCGACACGGGCTGGCTTGGCCTCTCCATCCCCAAGCAGTACGGCGGGCTCGGACTCTCGGCCGCCGCCTACTCGCACGTCTTCGGCGCCCTCTCGACACTCGACCCGTCGCTCGGCGTGCTCGTCGCGGTGCACTGCGGCCTCGGCGCCAAGGCGATCGTCCTTTTCGGAACGGATGCGCAGAAGGAGCGCTATCTCCCGATGCTCGCACGCGGCGACACACTCGCGGCGTACGCACTCACGGAGCCGGAAACGGGATCCGACGCGCAACACATCGTCTCGCAGGCCCAGCCGAATGACGACGGCAGCTGGACGTTGAATGGACACAAGCACTGGATCGGCAACGGGCATCGCGCGGGGGTAATCGCGACGTTCGCGCAGACGCCAGTGCAGAAAGATGGCAAGACCGTGCTGCGTCCGACGGCATTCATCATCCGCCCCGACATGCCGGGCTTCAGAGTCGTCGGAACCGTACGCAAGATGGGCATTCGCGGCAGCACGCAGGCGGAGCTCGTCTACGACAACCTGCGCGTGCCCGCTGATCACGTGCTCGGCGCCGTCGGCAAGGGATTCGGCGTCGCCGTGCAGGTGTTGAACGCCGGACGCATGACACTCGCCGCCGGATGCACGACCGGCACGAAGAAGTTTCTCAAGCAGATGGTCGAGTTCTCTGAATCGCGCGTGCAGTTCGGACGCCCGATCGCCGACTTCGAGATCACACAGCGCAAGCTCGCGCGCACTGCGAGCGACATCTATGCGTCGGACGCGATGCTTGGCGAGCTGACCCGACTCGCCGAGGGACCAAATGCGGAGTACGCGCTCGAGGCGGCGTGCTGCAAGGTGTTTGCGAGCGAGATGCTCTGGCGCGCCGCGGACGAGATGGTGCAGATCGCCGGCGGTCGCGGTTTCGTGAAGCCGTATCCGTACGAACGACAGCTGCGCGACTCACGCATCAATCGCATCTTCGAAGGTACGAACGACATTCTGCGATTGTTCATCTCGCTCAACGGCATCGCTGGGCCGGCGGAAGAGCTCAAGGAGCTCGGCGCTGCGCTGCGCCGCCCGCTGAAGAATCTCGGATTGCTGTCCGAATACGCAGCGTATCGCATTGCGAGTCGTCTTGGCGCGACATCCACTATCGATGTCGAGATCCATGACCGGCTTCGCGGACACACCGGTTACTTCGAGAAGCACGTGCAGGAGTTGAAGGATGGCGCGGAGCAGATCATTCGTGAGTATCGGAAGGAGGTCGTCGAGCGGCAGCAGGAGCTCGAGCGACTGAGCGACATGGCGATCGAGCTCTTTGCAACCGCGTGTGTGATCGCGCGCACGCAGCGTCTGCTCGAAGAGCGTGGCGAGGCGGATTGTGCGCATGAGCTCGCGCTGTGCGATCTGTTCGTCGTCGAAGCGGGCCGCCGTTTCCGTGCGGGTCGACAGGGGTTGCAGTCGAAGCAGGACGAAGAACGACGCATTGTCGCACGCGGCGTCCGCGACGCGGGCGGCTATGGCGTCGAGAGTGCTATTCTGCCGGATGAAACTCTTGCCAGGGTGATCGACGACCAATGAGCTCTTCGCGCGCGACCATCTACGATATTTCGGTTCCGATTCGCACTGGCGGTTTGATCTATCCGGGCAATCCGGCAATTTCGATCACTCCGCAGCAGGCGATCTCGCAGGGAGCTGGCGCAAACGTGAGCCGGCTCGATTTGGGCTCGCACACTGGCACGCATGTCGACGCGCCGAAGCATTTCTTCGACGATGGCGCGGGCGTCGACGCTCTGTCGCTCGATGTGCTGATGGGGCCGGCGCGACTCATCGTGTTCTCCGACGCCGTCATGAGCATTGGCGAAGCGGAGCTCCGCGAGCATGATCTCGCTGGTGTCACGCGCGTTCTGTTCAAGACGCGCAACTCGGCGTGGCTCGCGAGTGGCAGCACGGAGTTTCATCCGGACTATACATACGTTGCTCCCGATGGAGCGGCCTATCTCGCGTCACTCGGCGTGAAGTTGGTTGGAGTGGACTACTTGTCGGTTGAGCAGTTCCACTCCGGGCATCACATGACGCATCGCACGTTGCTCGAGCGAGGCATTGTGATCGTTGAGGGATTGTTACTCAGCGATGTGCCTGCTGGGACGTATGATCTGCGCTGTTTGCCGATTCTTCTTGCCGGGCTGGATGGTGCGCCGGCTCGGGCGGTGCTTGTGGGATAGCGGTAGGAAGTTTGGCCAGGCACTCGAATGGTGATGCAAAGGGACGGTGAGTTCGACTGAATGCACGGAAACGGCGGATGATTTGTGGAAACGGCTGATCCGCCTTCCTCATTTCTGGACTCCGTGCGCCAATGAAAGATCAAGATCTCACTGGGCGGGTGATTGGTTGCTTCTTTATCGTCTACAACGAGCTGGGATTTGGATTGCCGGAGAGCGTGTATTCATCGGCGCTCGAGATTCTCTTCCGGGAGGAAGGAATCGTCGCATCACGAGAACATCGTATCGACGTGTTTTTTCGTGGCAAGAAAATCGGGTGGTTCCGCGCGGATTGGCTCATCGAAGAACGACTCATTTTGGAACTGAAGGTCGGCCATCGACTTCCGCCTGGTTCGAAGGATCAACTCATCACTAACCTTCGCATGTCCAAGAAGGATTTGGGCCTCTTGCTTTACTTTGGCCCGGTTCCAGAGATCCAGCGCGTTGCTCTCTGAATGACATCGAGTGGATCCGCTATTTCCAGTTTCCATCCGCCGTTTCCGTGCATTCTTTTCACAGAACCCTGACCAGAAAACAGCATGCAGCTCGCGATGATCGGCCTCGGCAAGATGGGCGGAAACATGAGCGAACGACTGATGCGCGACGGACATGACGTCGTCGCATTCGATCGCGACGCCGCCGCGGTTTCCAAATACCAGCAGCTCGGCGCCAAACCAGCGAAGGATCTCGCCGACATCGTGAAGCAGCTTCAGGCGCCGCGAGTCGTGTGGATCATGGTCCCCGCCGGCAAACCCACCGACGACACCATCGACGCCCTCGCCGGACTCATGTCGCCAGGCGACATCATCATCGACGGCGGCAACTCGAACTTCAAGGATTCCATCGCGCGCGCGAAACGACTCGCCGAGCAGAAGATGCATCTCATCGACTCGGGCACGAGCGGCGGAGTTTGGGGGCTCGCGAACGGCTACTGCCTCATGGTCGGCGGTGACGACGACGCCGTAAAGCACTGCGAGCCGATCTTCCTCTCGCTCGCACAGGAGGGCGGCTACGCGCACGTCGGGCCGTCAGGCTCAGGCCACTACGTCAAGATGATCCACAACGGCATCGAGTACGCGATGCTCCAGGGTTACGCCGAAGGGTACGAGATTCTTGCCGCGTCGAAGACATTTCCGCAGCTCGACCTACACAAGATCGCAGAGCTCTGGCAGCACGGCAGCGTCGTGCGCTCGTGGCTGAATGAGCTTGCGGTCGACGCGTTCTCCAAGAACCCACGACTCTCGGGCGTCAAAGGTTACGTCGCCGACTCGGGCGAAGGACGATGGACCATCGCCGAAGCGATCGACCTCGACGTACCAGCACCAGTCATCACGCTCTCGCTACTCATGCGCTTCCGCTCACGGCAGGAAGATTCATTCGGTGCCAAGGTCATTGCCGCGCTGCGCAATGAATTCGGCGGACATGCAGTAAAGACGGAGACGACATGACGACCCCTACTCCATCAGGCGCGACAAAAACGACAGTGCGCTCCACAAATCACTTCGGCGGCGTCGGACAGGCACAGGCCGAGCGTGCCGATGCGTGTACGATGGTGATCTTCGGCGCGACCGGAGATCTGACCAAGCGCAAGCTATTTCCCGCGCTCTACTCTCTGGCCGCAGAGCATCTGCTCTCGCAGTCGTTCGCAGTACTCGGTGTCGGGCGCGACGCATCGGAAACAGATCAGAGTTTCCGCGAAAAGATGCGCGCGGCGATCGACGAATCGGATGAAGTGAAGGGCGTCGACGAAGAAGTATGGCAGTGGCTTGCACAGCGAATCTTCTACTCCGGCGGCGAAGCAACGGATGCGTCGGCGTACGAGGCGATCGCAGCGCGACTCGCCGAGATCGAGTCAGCGCGGTCCGAGGAGCAGCGCAACCGCTTCTTCTATCTCGCCGTTCCGCCGAGTGTGTTCGAGCCCATCGTGCGCCATCTGGCGAGCAGTGGTCTCGTGCCGAGGCGTGATGATCCGCAGGCGCGCCCGTGGGCGCGCGTCGTCGTCGAGAAGCCATTTGGCCACAGCCTCGACACAGCGCTCATGCTCAACGCGCTCGTGCTCTCGTTGTTCGCCGAGCATCAGGTGTATCGCATCGACCATTTCCTCGGCAAGGAAACGGTGCAGAACATCCTCGTGCTCCGCTTCGCGAATTCCATTTTCGAGCCGCTGTGGAATCGACGCTGGATCTCGCACGTGCAGATTACTGCGGCAGAAGCGGTTGGCGTCGAAGGGCGCGGCAAGTACTACGAGGAAGCCGGCGTCGTGCGCGACATGTTTCAGAATCACCTGATGCAGCTGCTCGCGCTGACCGCCATGGAGCCGCCGCCGAGCATGACGGCGGATGCAGTGCGCGACGAAAAGGTGAAAGTACTCAAGTCGATTCGATGGCTGACGCCCGAAGCGATTCCGACGAGCGCCGTGCGCGCACAATATTCGGCTGGCGTCGTCAACGGCAATCTCGTCGCCGGATACAGACAGGAGCCCGACGTCGCGCCGGATTCGCAGACGCCGACGTATGCCGCCGCGCGCTTTCACATCGACAACTGGCGCTGGAAGGGAGTGCCGTTCTACATACGCAGCGGCAAACGACTCGCGAAACGATATTCGGAGATTGCAGTGCAGTTCCAGTCGCCACCGCATCTGATGTTCGGTGGCGAAGGAGTTGGTCGCGAGCTGCAGCCGAACGTGCTCGTCATGCGCGTGCAGCCGAACGAAGGCGTGTCGCTCAACTTCGAGGTGAAGGTGCCCGGCGCCGCCGTCGCGCTCACGCAGCATCTCGAGGTCGCGCCCGTCGACATGGACTTCAGCTACGCCGAAGCGTTTGGTGAAACCGCAGCACCGGCGTACGAGACACTGCTGCTCGACGTGATGATCGGCGAGATGACGCTGTTCACGCGCAGCGACGAAGTCGAGGCGGCGTGGAAGGTGATCGATCCGCTGCTCAACTACTGGGAGGGACATTCGGCGAATCCGATGCCGACGTATCCCGCCGGAAGCTGGGGTCCGGCCGAATCCGACCGACTGATCTCGCTTGACGACGCGCGGTGGCGAACTCCGTGAGTAGCCCGTGAAGCTCCCCGGATGAGCGAGGACGCATCGAGGTCGAGTACCGCCGCGTGGGTCGGACCGTTCGTCGTGTTCGCGATCTGGCTCGCGGTGGACAAGTATCTGCCGATCCAGAACCCCGCGAGAGAAATTCTGCGCGACGGTGTGTTGCTCGCCTCGATTCTGTTTTTCTCGCGGCACATCATTCCCCGGAGCGCGCCGCATTGGCTATCGAGCATCGCGCTCGGCCTTGCGGTCTGCGCGCTCTGGATCGCGCCGGACGCGCTCGTTCCGGCGTGGCGAAGCCATTGGCTCTTTCAGAACCCGATCGTCGGTCACCTCAAGACCTCGATTCCACCGGCCGAGCTTACGCCGTTGATGCTGGTGCTACGTACCGCGCGCGCGGCGTTGCTCGTGCCCGTCCTCGAGGAACTGTTCTGGCGCGGATGGCTACCGCGTTGGCTTCAGGACACGAAATTCGGCAACATCCCGCTCGGCCACTACACTGCGTTCGCCTTCTGGTCGACGGCGGTTCTCTTCGCGCTGGAACATGGGTCGTACTGGGAAGTCGGGCTGCTGTGCGGAATCATCTACAACTGGTGGATGAAGCGCACGCGCTCACTCGGCGACCTGTTCCTCGTGCATGCGGTGACGAATCTCGCGCTGTCGTTGTATGTGATCTTCACGCAGCGCTGGACGTTCTGGATGTAGAGCCTCAGCGTCGCGCCGAGTATGTACAGTCGTCATCGCTGGCTCTAACAAAAGCATTCTGGGAAACGGCGGATTGACTGGAAACGGCGGATCCACTCGATGCGCCTCAGAGATCGATCCGCTGTTTCCATGAGATCCGCTGGTACCAAAAATTCAGTTGCTGTTGCGATCAGTTGCTGACGGCAGTAGCAACGCCGATCGTGTCGACAGCAACAGGCAGCGTAAAGAAGAAGCTGCTCCCTTGGGCCAACACACTCTCCACCCAGATCCGCCCGCCGTGCGACTCGACGATCCCTTTCGAGATCGCGAGACCGAGCCCGATGCCGCGACGATCCGTGCGCGTCGCCTGCCAGAACTGGCCGAAAATGTGCGGCAACTGATCCGCCGCGATTCCTGGACCAGTGTCCGCAACCTGGAATCGCACCTCATCACCCAACGCCTCTCCACGAAGCAAAATGCTCCCGCCCCGAGGCGTGAACTTGATCGCATTGCCAACGAGGTTCGACAACACCTGCTGCACGCGATGCACATCGGCCGACACTGCAGGCATCGGCGATGAGACGTCAATCGTCAACGTGAGCCCATCCTTTTCGGCAAGTGGACGCAGCATCTCGTGCGCATCGATCAGCAGCGCACGCGCCGGCACAGAATGCACCTCGATCTCGAGTCGACCACTATCGACGCGCTGAACGTCGAGCAGATCCTGAATGAGGCGATTCATCCGCTCGCCCGCCCGATTCACCATCGCGACCTGCCGCTGGATCGCCGTGCCCGGCTCCATCCCGTCCTCGAGCAACGACGTCGCCATCAGAATGGTGTGCAGCGGGTTGCGCAGATCATGCGCCACCACACCAAGCATCTGATCACGCGCACCCGTCGCCTGCTCCGCCTCCTGAAACAGTCGCGCATTTTCGACCGCCAGCGCAGCACGACGCGCGAGCTCCTCGATGTGCGCGACATCCTGTGGCCCGAAACGACGCGCCGATTCCGACATGTAGAGCACCAACGCGCCGACAATCTTGCCCGACGCCTTGAGCGGCATCGCCACGAGTGATCGCGGCGGAATCTGTCGCACGATCGCGCCATGTTCCTCGTCGATCACGAACGACTCGATCATCTCGTCGGAGATCTCCGGCACCAGCGTCGGCTCCCCGTCGATCAACGCGCGCTCGAGATGCGGAATCATCGGCGAGCCAGTGCGTACCCAGCGCGTGACGTCCCACAACAACTCTTCCTTTACCGGATCGACGTGCGCCACGCCAACGCGCTCCGAACGGCCGTCGCGACCGAGGATGTCCACCGTGCAGTAGTCGGCGAGATCAGGAACGAGCAGACGCGTGAGCGTCATCAACGTCGTTTGATAGTCGAACGACGCACCCAATACGCGACTCGCCTCCGCGAGAAACGCCGCCTTCCGCTCGGCCGCTTCCGCCGCTTCGCGCGCCGCATGCTCCTCGGCGAGACGCCGTGCGACAACCTCGGCCTCGTGCCGCTCCGTAATGTCCTGGCCGGTGCCAAGTATGGTTTCCGAATTTCCATTGGCGTCGAGCGCGACGCGTCCTTCGACATGGAAGTAACGCACGTCGCCAGACGGCAGAATGATTCTGTGGTCGAGACTGAACGCTGTTCCATGAACGACCGCGCCGTCGATCGCCGCGCGCACAATCGCCGCGTCTTCCGGATGCACGCGATCGAGAATCACTCCGGGCGACAGCGTCACATCGGGCTCGAAGCCGTACGTGAGATACAACTCGTCGGACCCTCTGAGCTCGTTCGTCGCGATGTGCCACTCCCAGCTGCCCATGTGCGCGATCGCCTGTGCTTCAGCGAGCTGCCGTTCACGACGACGAATCATCGCCTCGGTATTCTTGTGATCCGTGACGTCGTGAATGGTCGTCACACGGGCGGGCCGTCCCTTGTACATCGTGTCGCGCCCGCTGATCTCGCCGGTGAGCAGCGTGCCGTCCTTTCGCTTGATGACCACTTCATACCGTTCGCGCGAGCCGGACTTCATTCGCTCGATGACTTTTTCACGCTCTTCCGGCGACGTGAGCAGATCGATCACGTTTCGGCCAAGCAACTCTTCGGGCTCATAGCCGAACAGACGATCGATCGCCGCGTTGGATTCGAGTAGAACGCCTTGATCGTGAATGAACACGCCCTCGAATGCTGCGTCGCTCAGCTGACGATAGCGCGCCTCGCTCTCCGTGAGTCGCTGCTCGGCGACTCCGCGATAGATCGCCGCGCCGAGTGTCGCCGCGGCGGCCTGGAGCGCCTCGAGCACGCTCGACGACCACTCGCGATCTACCACGTCATCAGTGAATCCGAGATAGCCCCACCAGCTATTCGCTGAGAGCACTGGCACCGCGGCGATCGATCGAATGCCAAGTCGCGAGAAATATTCCCGCTCGCTCGCCGGTAACTGTGCGAGCGCGCCGTGAATGACGTCACCACGCTCGAGCGCCTTCCACCGTCCGAGTCCAACCGCAGCGAGATCGATCTCCTGCATTTCCGGCAAGTCGGCGACCGGCCGCACGTCAGGCGCCACCCACTCGCAACGCATCCGAACGCATAGCGCTCCGCCCTCGTCGGGCATTCCCTCGAAGAGGTAGACGCGACTCACCTCGGCGGCGCTGCCGAGTCTGGCGAGCACGTCGCGGATGTCTGCATCCCAGTTGGCGTTGAGCAGAAATCTCGACGCGGCGTGCGACACCGCAGCAAGCACCGCGTCGCGGCGACGGATGGTGGCCTCGAGTCCCCGCATCCGCTCGTCGCCGGACAGCCCCATGATGACTGCAGTGGCCAGGGGCGAAAACTTTTCGGCAGGCATGGGAGTTCCTGTTGCGGCGGGGACGATCGGTCCAGAGTTGATGACTATCAGCAGTTCGCAGCATCGTCAATACACCGTTGATACGGCGAGTGAATTACGAGCATCTGGCGCGCCCTCCCGCCGCCGCTTACTACTCAGGGAGGTCTGGTCGCTCGTGCCCCTCCCGCGAGAAGACGCCGATGGAAGTCGAAGGACGTAGCGCGACCCATGTGACGACTGCCGAGGTATTTGCCGCCGCGCGGGGCACGACGGACGCCACGCGCCTGCGTGGCCTCGAGGCGACGTTGCGCCGCCGCGACGCGGTGCTCGCCGCCGTGTGCTACGCGGCGTCGCGCTTTCTCGCCCCCTCCGACTTTGATCACGACGCACGGGAGATGATCGCGCGACTCGGCATCGCCGCCGAAGTCGGCCGCGTCTATTTGTACGAAGGCTATCGCGACGCAAACGGCAAGATCCGGCGACGCATGCGTCACGAGTGGGCGGCGGAGGGTCTCATGCCGCGCGAGTGCGATGCAGCGGAGCGCGACATCGAGCTCGAGACCACCGGCCTGATGCGATGGAAGCTGCTCGAGCACGGCGACGTCGTGCACGGCAACCTCGCATCGCTGCCAGCGAGCGAGCAGGCGTTCTTTGCGCGCATGGGTGTGAACAGCTTCGCCGCAGTGCCGGTATTCGTCGGCCCAACGTGGTGGGGTTATCTCGGTCTCGCGTGCACGTCGCTCGACCGCGAGTGGTCGCACAATGTCATCGAGGCGCTGCAGGCCGCATCGGCAACGCTTGGCGCCGCGCTCTATCGCAAGAACGCCGACGAACAACTTCGGCAGAGCGAGGAGCGCTTTCGGCGTTTGTCGGACGCTGCGTTCGAGGGCGTCGTCATCCACGACAACGGCGTCATGCTCGAAGCCAACGCCGCGCTCGGCCGCATCTTTGGCTACGAGCTCGATGAGCTCATCGGCAAGAATCTCGTCGACGTCGTTCCCGATCCCGCGTCGCGCGCACTCGTGCTCGAGCACATGCGCACCGGCTCGGACGCACGCTACGAGATCATCGGCAGACGCAAGGACGGCTCGGCGTTCATTGCGGAGGTGACGTCGCGGCCGACGTCGCACAAGGGAAAACCGGCGCGCGTTGCCACCGTGCACGACATCACTGAGCGCAAGACGGCGGAAGAAGAGCTGCGCAAGCGCGGAGAGCTGCTCGCGCACGCGCAAGCCATTGCGAAGATGGGAAGCTGGGACTGGGACGTCGAGACGAATGAGCTCACCGGCTCCGATGAGCTGTATCGCCTGTACGGTCTCGAGCCGGGAACGCCACTCACGACGGGCGTGGTGCTCTCGCGCATTCATCCGGATGACGTCCAGATGGTGCGCGAGGCGGTGAATGCTGCGGTTGTGCATGGACGCAACTTCAACATCGAACATCGCGTCGTGCGCGCGCCTGATGACGTCCGCTACATGCGCTCGCAGGGACGCGTCGTGACGGATGCGT
>JBDUCR010000191.1:0-2148 GCA_040003345.1 bacterium | reverse complement strand
TGAACGTCACTGATGATCTGTGCAGCGAGCGCGGGCTCATTGTCGCGAATACTGTTCTGTCCATGTGCGCATTCCCCCCGGAGTCTGTGTCGGCCGCAACAGCGTCATCGCTGAGTGCGGCGATCATTACAGACCCGTGATGCTCCCGGCTTATTCCCCGCGTCATCGGTCTCATCCGGAGCAAAGCGTACGATGGTTGGCTCAACCGCTGTAACGCGTGCTCGGCACTCCCTGTGCAAGCTTGTCGAGCACATCAACAATCTCTGGACGCACGCTGCCACCAGCACGCGTCACGGCGAACACCTGATTCATGCATCGGCGGGCGCGCACTGGACGAAGCACGCGCACGATCCGCTGCCTGGCCGCGGCACGAACGGCGTCGAGCGGCACTACGGACGCTCCGCTCCCAAGTGCGACCGCCGCCACTACCTCCTCCAGCTCGTCGAACTGATGCACACTCGTCGTTCGAGTTGGTTGTGCATCGAAGTGCGCTTCGAACCAGCGGCCAAAGACATAGTCACCCTCGAGATACGTCACGAACGGAATGCGCTCGTACGTGTCGAGTGACGTCAGGTCCTGCTTTGCGAGCGCGCCACGCACGAGCGACGGCGCGGCAACAAGAACCAGCTCTTCACT
The DNA here is from genome assembly GCA_040003345.1 of bacterium. GTDB lineage: Bacteria > Gemmatimonadota > Gemmatimonadetes > Gemmatimonadales > Gemmatimonadaceae > AG11. The sequence continues at coordinate 1,512 of JBDUCR010000191.1, read as the reverse complement.
GCGCAACGGCCGGAACGACAGGTGGTTCGACACCTTGGGCAGATACACGACGCCGAGATCGACCTCGCCTTCCTCCACGAGTCTGAAGACGTCGACAGCCGTTCTGAATCGGAGGTCGAGCGGTGGTCCCTGAGCGGTACGCGAATCGTTCGAGAGAAACGACGTCAACGCGGGGAACAACACGTAGCGCCCAAATCCCGCGACGGACGCAATCCGGATCGGCTCCGCGTTGATCGGAGCACCGAACGCCAGCTGCGACGCCAGTTGATCATACTCGGCGAAGAAACGTTGGCAGAAGGCGAGCAGCTGGCGGCCAGCCGGTGTCAGGAACGCGCGGCGTCCGCCTCGCTCGAATAGTGGCGTGCCAAGATCACGTTCCAGCGTGCGCACCTGGTACGAGACGGCCGGTTGCGTGCAGTGCAGACGGACGGCGGCGCGACCGAAGCTGCCTTCCTCGCACACCACGTGGAACGACCGCAGGAAGCGCATGTCATGTATCACTGAGACGAACCTCGCGTGCCTTGCTCATAAAGTGTGCTATTGGCCTGTATCAAAAACCTGAATTGGATTTATGTCCCGCGATCAACCTACGTTCGGAACTTCGGCGGCGCGACAGGTCCTGATCACGGGAAGCACCGCCATGACCACTCTCGAAACCGTCCATGGTCTCGTCGTCCAGCATCGCCGCGACAATGCGCGTCGCCATGTGTTCTCGTGCCGCGATTTCTCTCTGCGTACTCGTCGTCGGCGCGCACGAAGTACATGCGCAGCGTACTGAGGAGAGGAACATCGCGCGCACCTTCGAGTTGCGCGCACGTGAAGGGTTCGACCGCCAGCTCGACGAGGGCTATCGACGGCATCTCGACTGGCATGCCGGGGCCGGCGAACCGTGGGGCTGGTACCTGTGGGAGATCACGAACGGCGCGCGCGCCGGCCTGTACGTCGACGGCACCTTTGGTCACGCGTGGGCCGACTTCGATACCTCCGTCGATCCACCCGGCGACTCGAACGACAACGAGCTGAACGTCGAGCCGTTCGCGGTGCGAGCAGCGAATCAGCTCTGGAGAATTCGTCCCGAGTTGGGAGGGAATGCCGTGGACCCCGAGAGCGCGGCACTCGTGATGCGCACGGAGTACAGTGTGAGCAGCAGAGCCGACTCATCGTTCGTCGTCGCACTTGGCAGGCTCCGCGCAGCAGTCGGCACGCGACCGTATTCCGTCTTTGAGCTGTTGAACGGCGGCGAGCTCCGCACATATGTCGTGTGGATTCCCGTTGCATCGTGGGCGCAGGTTGGTGCATTCACGGACCAGACCGCGGACATCACGCGCGCACTGTCGGAGTCAGCAGAACGTTCACGCGCCGAGCTCTGGCGTTTTCGTCGTGATCTGAGCCTGTGTCGGTCGGCAAGCGCTCGGTGTCATGGCACGCTCGCATTCGCGAAACCTCCAGCGCAGGGAAAGCACTGACAACTCCGCCAATGGGCGCGTCGCGTCGATACTAGCGGCAATTGGT
>JBDUCR010000307.1:0-2167 GCA_040003345.1 bacterium | reverse complement strand
GATAGGATGATAGGACGATAGGATACCTGGGGCGCATCGGAGTCGGTGCGCCCTCTGTATTTCCTATCTTCCTATCCTCCTATCCTCCTACTATTCGAGTATCTTCACGAAATGCCTGCCCAGTGGAGCGTTCGCGGACGGGAGGTATCCCTCGAGCACCCGCTCGTCATGGGGATCGTGAACGTCACGCCGGATAGCTTCAGCGATGGCGGCTACTATTTCTCGCCTGCTGCGGCGCTCGCTCACGCAGCGAAGCTGCTCTCCGAAGGAGCTGACATCCTCGACATCGGTGGCGAGTCGACGCGGCCGCAAGGTGCCGAGATGGTTTCGGCGGATGAAGAGATGCGGCGCGTCCTGCCGATTGTGCGCGCGCTGGCCGTCGAACGTCCGGATGCGTTGATCTCCGTCGACACTGTAAAGAGCTCCGTTGCCGAAGCGGCAATCGAAGCAGGAGCGCACATCGTGAACGACGTGTCGGGCATGCGTCTCGATCCAGAGATGGCGACTGTCTGTGCGAAACGCGAAGTGGGCGTGGTGTTGATGCACTCGCGCGGCGGCGTGGAGGACATGGCCATGTACACACACGCCGTCTACGCGGGAGATCCGCTCGACGAAGTGCTGGATGAGCTGCGCGAGCGCGTAGAGAATGCGTTGAATCACGGTATCGAGCGCAAGCGCATCGCGATCGATCCTGGAATTGGCTTCGCAAAACGCAGTGAGCATTCGCTGCGACTGCTCGGATGTCTCGGGCGATTCGCCGAGTGGGGATTGCCGATCATGGTGGGCGTCTCGCGCAAGCGATTCATCGGCGAGATCACGCACGTCAATGAGTCCTCGCGGCGAGTGTTCGGTAGCGTGGGCGCGGCGGTGGCGTCATACCATCGGGGCGCAAATATTTTCCGTGTTCACGACGTGGCAGCGACGCGCCAGGCTGTCGACGTCGCGGCGGCGATACGCGCAGCGGGACACGCATGACCGAGCTGACACAGCTCCGGTTGCTGCATCCTGGCTGGCGCGATGTGCTCGAAGTGATGGTGGTGGCGTTCGCGCTCTATCGCGCGCTGCTGCTCTTTCACGGAACGCGCACGCTGCAGATCGTGACGGGCCTGCTCATCCTGCTCCTTGTGTACGCGGCATCGTGGCTGCTCAAGCTCGAGATGATCAGCTATCTCCTCGGCTTCGTATTTCAGTATGGTGCGATCGCGCTGCTCGTCGTATTCGCACCCGAGCTCCGCGCAACGCTCGCACATCTCGGCGAGGCGCGCTTTCGCGATCTGTTTCAGGTGATGGAGCGCGGCGAGGTTGCCGAGGAAATCACCGAAGCGATCGAACGACTGAGCCGGTCTGGCATCGGTGCGATCGTCGCCATTGAACGCGAGGTGCCGCTCGACCGGTTCGCGGAATCGGGATCGCGCATGGAGGCGAAGGTGTCGGCCGACCTGCTCACGACGATTTTTACGCCCTATTCGCCGCTGCATGATGGCGCGATTCTCGTGCGTGGCGATGCGATCGTCGCCGCGGGCTGCATCCTTCCGCTCTCGCAAAAGCCGATGATCGATCGCGCACTCGGCACGCGCCATCGTGCGGCGCTTGGATTGAGCGACGAGTCTGATGCGCTCGTCATCGTCGTGAGCGAAGAGCGTGGAACGATTTCGGTGGCCGAGCGGGGACGACTGTTCCGCGATATCTCGCCGGTGGAATTGCGCGCGATGATCGAGGGACGCTCGCGGCAATCCGGCGAAGTCGAGATAGCGGGAGCGTCGAGCTGACGACGCGTGGCGCAGGTTGGATCGCCGGCGTCTTGCTGCTCATCGCCTACAGCGTCACGACGGCGCCCGGCGTCACGTTCTGGGACGCGGGCGAGTTCATTGCGGCTGCGCATTCCTTCGGAATTCCTCATCCGCCGGGGACTCCGCTGTTCGTTGCGCTCGGACGCGGATGGACGCTGCTTCTTGGCGGCACACTCGGCGTCGCACGCGCGATGAATTTGTTGTCAGCCACGTGCACCGCATTTGCGGGCGGATTGAGTGCGTGGTTGGTCGCGCGCGGCGTGGCGAGTGAGCGCGACGCAACGTGGGGGGCGATCACGGGCGCTCTCTGCGCAGGACTCATGACGAGCGCGTGGGCGAACGCGACGGAGACGGAGGTGTACGCGTTTTCTCTGTTG
>JBDUCR010000432.1:0-7223 GCA_040003345.1 bacterium | reverse complement strand
CTGAATCCACTTGGAGTCGGCGCCGACTGCGATCGCGAACTGAGCGGGCGTCATCCAATAAATATGCCTCGCAACTAGCTTTTTTTCAACATGTTCAGTTGACGCTCGGCGTCCGGGTTCATCGCTACGTCGGCGCCAGCACAACGGGAATCCATCCACGAAGCGCATTGACGAACCACATCCGCGATGCGCCTCGCAGTTCGGACACCCGAATCACACGTTCGCCGATTACCCCGGCCTCCAACAACTCACCGCGAAGAACACCCGCAAGGAGTCCGCTTTGCACCGGAGGTGTCCGGAGCTGGCGTTCCCGCTCCACCACCAAGTTGCCGCGCGTGAATTCTGTCACCTCGGCCTCGGCATTCCACAGCAAGACGTCGAAGTAATCGCCATGCGCCGAAAGCGCGTCGTCGTAAATGCGGCGATCATGCGTCTTGTGATAGAAACGCACGTCCGTGCGATCCATTGGACGAGGAGCAATGCCGACGGGTCGTGCGCCGTCGGAAGGTGCATCGACGAACGGCGCCGCTGTGGCGAGGTAGCGTCCGTCACGTCGTAGCGTGAGGCGCGCGCGCGCGACCGGTGTGAAAGGCGCCACTCCTATCGCATCCTGCAGCGACGCGCGAGCGCATTCTCCGTTGAACGGAATGTCGAAGTACGACGCGGACGTGCGCAGGCGCTCCAGATGACGTTCCAGCCGTTGCGGTACGCCTGCCTCGACGCGAATCGTCTCGAAGAGATCGGGCGACACCGGCAACGTCGTAAATGCGTTGACCTTCGTACGAACCTCATCCAACTCGCCGGCCGCGGTAGAGTCGCTCGTGACCGCGCCGCCCGCATCGAGATGCACAGTGTCACCGGCATCGGCAGTCCACGCGGTGCGGATGGCTACGTTGAACGTGGCATCGCCACCAGGACGAATGATTCCGATCGAGCCGCAATACACCTCGCGCGGTCTCGCCTCCAACTCACGGATGATCTCCATCGCGCGAATTTTTGGTGCTCCCGTTATCGACCCAGCGGGAAAGAGCGCGCGAAACAGCGCTGAGAGATCGAGGTCGGCGACGAGCTCCGCCTCGACGGTTGATGTGAGCTGCCACACGCTCGGATAGCGTTCGGCTTCATGCAGCGACGTGACACACACAGTGCCGATCCGCGCAACGCGGCCCAGATCATTCCGCGTAAGATCGACGATCATCGTGTTCTCGGCGCGATCCTTCTCCGAGGCGCGCAACGCGCGGGCCTGCGCACTATCCGCGGCACTCGTGAGGCTTCGCGCTCTGGTGCCCTTCATTGGCCGGCAACGCACTGCGGTGCCTCGGCGATCAAAGAAAAGCTCTGGCGACGCGGACATGATCTGTACGTCGCCAAGGTCGAGAAACGACGAGTAGCGACCCGCCTGCGCCGAGCGCATGCGCTCGTAGATCGCGAGTGGTGCTCCTTCCGGCGTCAGAGTAAACGGAACCGTGAAGTTGACTTGGTACGCGTCGCCGGCAGAGATGTACTCCTTGATGCGTCGCACCGCGTCCACGTACACGGCCTCACTCGTGCCGGAACGCAGCTCACCGAGTAGGCTCGAGTGCTCCGCGGGCAATGCGCTGTCGGAAACACTTTCATCAGGTGGAAACTCATCTGCCGCGACGTCGGCATCGACGGCATCGAACAGTGCGAACCACGCGAGCGGAACGCTTCCAGGAGGCATCGCGGCAAGCGCCGCGTCGAACGCAGGAGCGGCCTCATACGACACAAAGCCCACAGACCACCCGCCGGCGCGCGCGTGGCGTTCAGCCTCATCGATCATCGGAACGACGTCAGTGAGCGTCGCTGCCCGAAGCACACGCGCCGGTGCGCGAAACACCCGACGCGTCGGACGCAGCGACGAGTGGTGATCGGGAAAGTCGACAACGGCGGTGAGCACCGGCTGGTCGATGGGCATTCCGCAATGTCGCCCCGTGGTGCGCCAACAGGGAGAGGAGAGCAGAACGCGACCTCACACGTCCGTCTCTCCAACGATCTCCGTAGGATATCCACAGATCGCCTGCGACACCTCCAGTCCTCCCATCGTCGCCGATTCGATGCAGCCGAAGTTCAGACCGTTGAGCGTCCAATCACCGGCGAGATACAGATTCGCGAACCCCGAGTCGGCCGCCTTCATCCGATACTGTGTCGATCCTGGAACGGTGAGCACATAACGCTCCGCGGGGCTGAGGTTCGCGCGCCAATACTGTGAGTTGAAGCGCGCGCTTCCACTTCCGCCTGTTGGATCGTCGACGAGCGCCCAATTGAAAGCGCCAGCCGTACCCGCGTTAGGCCAGATTGTGGGGATGTTCGAATTGATCCAGTCGATGCTCGTCTGCTGGACAATCGCCGCCTGCTGCGCGGGAAACTGGTGGTCGGTGTAAGGAGGGATGGGAGTCGCGTCGATCAGCGGTCCACAGAAATAGGCGACGGAGCCTGGCGCTTGGCCCGGAGGCCACACTTCACGTACGATGAGCTGGCTCATGTCGGACCATGTCTCTTCGGGATGTGCGTACGCCGTCAACACAGGCGATCCGGCAGTCCATCCGAGATCGGCGAGCGTCGGCGTCATCCACAGCTGAAATGCCTGCGTCTGCACGGTCTCGACGTTCTGTACCATGTTCGTCCACGCCGGGCTTGCAGCAATGAGCTCCGTGCAGATCTCGGCGAGCGGTCCCATGGACGTGGCAAGGATCACCGTATCGAAGTCAACGCCCGCGACGAGCGTGTACTGATTCACCGGCGTCCAGTCGGCCCACGGGTCCTCGAGGTCTATCCCTTGCTCCTGAAGCTGTTGTCCCTGAACGAGCTGGTCATAGAACGGCACATCGGGCCAGCAGGGCAGGCCGCTTACATCGTAGAGTGGGTTGTACGTACCGTTGACGAGCGTCGCCTGTTCGCCCACTTGGATCGTCGCAATGGTGCTCTTGTCCGCGGACAGCCCGAGGTTCTCCACTTTCTGAAAGAACTGAATGTTCACTCCGCGATTCTGCAGGACTTGATACAGGGGCGCGAACACGACGTCGCCCATGCCAGCCTGCATCTTCCAGAAGATCGCCCCCTTGTACCACATCACGAGACGTAAGACGCAACGCAGTCCCGCGCCGGCGCCAAGTGCTGGTTGTGTGGGATCGCCGTGCCGATAGGCGAAGATGAAATCGTACACACCACGGACGACGGCCGAGTTGACCGCGGCGGGAGATGCGCCATGGCGCGTGAGCCACGCCATGTAGTCTTCATTGTCGATGACGTCGAAGCCGGAGATGAACAGCCCGTCCTCGAGGATTCCGATTCCCTCCGCAAGACACAGATCGACGAGAATGCCCGCGCGGCGAAGTCCGGCGCCTGCACCTGCGGCCTCGCTCGTCACCGGCGGCAACGCGGAGCGAAACGCGCGCAGCAGCCACGCCGTTGCTCCATGAAGTTCGGGCGAATGCGTTGTCGAATCGGCCGGTGCGGAGCGCAGGATCGTATGCGCGTCGATTATGCACTCCAGCGCTGGGCTACTTGGGAGCACCGCTTCATTCTGTGCTACCGCTGCAGCGACGATCGGGCTGGACACCGGCCCTGCTGTTGCTCTCGCAGCTGCCACGACACGATCCACCCACGCCGGGCGTGACGTCGCAGACTTTGCCCGGAGCGAATTCACGCTGGCGACGCCGTTCATAGCGCCGGCGAACTCTGGCTCGAGCGCCGTTTGTACTACCCACTCGATGATGCGCAGCACGCCATCCAGTAGCGTCGGCATGGGCGTACCGTCGCCCGGCGTCGACGACGGATACAACGGGAAGGAGTTGTTCCATGCCAGCCAGCCATTCAACTCCTCCATCCACGACACCAGCGGTGACGGCTTGAACGCTTCGTCCCAGGTGGCAAGCGGCGCGTTCGCCGGCCGATTCATCTCGGTGTAGCAGGCACGCATGACCCGAAATGCGTTCTCGTAGAATCCGCCCCAGATGTGAAGGCCATGCTCTTCGATACGCTGCTGCAGTGCGGCGTTACGACCACTCGCTCCTTTGCCGCCCAGCCGCCAGCCTAATTGCAACACCGTTATTTCGTACTGCTCTTGCCAGTTCGGCGCGGAGGTGAGCCCGAATGCGGCCGCGAGACCACTCATCCCTCCACCGATAATCACGACCTTCTTGACGTTTGCCATGCAGGGAATCCTCGAGAGTAGCGGAGAACGAACGTCGTGCGCTATGCCGTCACTTCTACCTGATAGAGCTGGCGATCTGTCGCATGCGTAAGCGAGAGGCTTCGCGGAAGCTCCAACTGCTCGATTCCAAAAACGCGACGCCGAAGCGCTGCATAGTCCGAGGCGCTATCCAGTGCGACGCGCCATAGCCCTCCGGCCATTGGATGCATGGAGCGACGCGCGGCGTACCGCGCAAAGGCGGCGTACCCAACCCCAACGCCGTGCACGAACCACGGCGCATTCCAGCGCTTGCCGAATGTCTGAGTGAGCATATGCCGAGCAGAGTAGAACTCCCGGTAGCCCTGAAACATCAGCTGTTCCAGCCGGCGCGCGGCAATGTGCGGATGCCGCCACACCGCCTTCGTAGCGTCGAAGCGATCCATGTTCTTCTCCTCGATCAACCCGTCACGAAGAAAGTCCTCATACTGATCGGTACCGGGAATCGGTGTGAGTACGTAAAACGACGCCAGATACGGCTGGATGATCCGCAGCGTGCGGATGTGCTCATGGATCGCCGCTTCGTCCTGCTCGGGGAAGCCAAGAATGTTCGAGAAGTGCGTCGTGACGCCGTGGCGATGACAGACGCGTACGAGCTCCTCGTATTTCGTGGGATCGTTCTGCGTCTTGCGAACCGCCTTGAGAATTGCGCGGTTGAACGACTCCACTCCCACGAAGACCTGCGCGCATCCCGCCCTCGCCATCAGCGCCACGAGCTCCTCGTCGCGCGCGAGCTGCGCGTCGCATTGCGCAGTGAACGGCAAACCCACCCGCGCGTCGATCATCGCCTCCAGCAGCGTGCGCACCTCGGGGTATTTGTTGAAGTTGTCCGACGTGAACATCACGAGCCGAGCGCCGGCGGCGCGCGCGGCCACGAGCGTTTGGACGGTGGTCTCCACCGGCTGGCTTCGAACTTTCTTGCCGGCGATCTTCACGACTGAGCAAAAGTTGCAGTTGAACGGGCACCCACGCGCCGGATAAACGCCAACCATCGGCACCACATATCGCCGCAGCTCGGCCCGGGTGGGAGGAACCGGCACCGGAGGCGTAAGCTGCTGTTGCCAGCGTTGCCCCTCGCCGTACACGTCACTGAGCTCACCCGTGCACGCGTCGCGTAAGATCGATTCCCAGATCAACTCCGCCTCGGCCAGGGCGAAGCTCACGCCGCGGCGTTGAACCTCGCGCGTGTCGCACGTCATCGGGTGCGGGCCGCCGACCACGCAGTGCCGCACGCCGCGCGTCTTTGCGAGCGCGGCGAGATCGAGTGCGCGATGCATCTGATGACTCTGCACACCGACGAGCGCGAGCAATGAGCAGCTTTCCGGCCGCAGCCAGTCCAGATAGCGCAGATCGGGCTGCGTGTACTCGTCGACCGTCTCGACGGATATCGCGTGGCCGTCGAGGAGAGCAGGCGTCATGCCCTTGATGTGCAGCAGCGTGCTGTTCGGCATGAATCCGCGGCCGAAGCGCTCCACGAATCCGTCTGGTGCGTACTTGCTCGGCTTTACCAGTATGACGCGCAGCGTTTGCTCGCTCACGGCGTGACCCCGGCGGAGCGTCCAGTGGCGTGACGCACGGGAGACGAAGGCATGGCGTCAGGCTGCCCTGCCTCCCAATACAACGTTCGGAGCAGCTTGCGGTTGTGAATGAGCGCTTTGTCAAAGCGCGTCAGTCGCATGCCGCGCAGTGTCGTTGGCGCGTCCGCCAGGTGGGCGACGAATCGAGCGTCGCGAAGCAGCTCCATGCGTGCCACGCGTCTCGCCAGCCAGTGACTCACGGGCTGAATCAAGCGTTGCATCGAAGGCCCGATCGACAGAAAGAGGAACATGTGCGCCTGCGTGGTCGTCATCGTTTCGGGCACAAGGAAGACCACTGCCCGTGTCGTGATAGGACGTCTTGCCGCGGATATGGGGTCGATCCACCAGAACGTGTAAACAGAATGCACCGGCTGAAAACGTGTGACCCATTCGTTATGAAAGCGATCGCCGGAGCGAACGCCGCCCAAGGGCGCCAAAAGCGATGGACGTTGCAGGCCCTCGAGACGCACGTGTGAATGGTCGACATGGTTGGTTGTCTCCATCTCGACCGCCGAGGCGCCGTGTTCATTCCATCCAAAGGTGGAATGGATAAAGGCGAAGTGCTCGTCTTCGCTGATGTTGTCGAGGGCGAGCTCGAGCGGCGCGTCGAACCGTGCGGAGATGGTGCCGGCAAAGCGGAACGCGTCGTCGGTAAAGGTGGGCATGGCCGCCGGCGGCGTGCTGCGATGTGCGAGCCAGAGGTAGTCGTACTTCTCGATCACCTGATAGGAGCGTGCGTCACAATGCCGCAGCTCCGGACATGAAGGGCTCACTCCATGTCCTAACGCGTCGAAGTGCCAGCCGTGGTATGCACAGGCCAAGCGTCCGTCGGGGCGAACTGTTCCAAGAGAAAGCGGCGCGCGGCGATGAGGGCACGCGTCGTCGAGCGCAGCAGCGCATCCTGTCGCGTCGCGGAAAAGCACATAGCGCCGGCCGGCGACGCTGACACTGACCGGCTTTCGCCGGAGATGTGCCGACGGTAACACCGGATGGAAAAATCGCAGTACGTCGGGAGCGGTCGCTTCACGCTCGTCGTGCACGGCGCCTTCGCGTTCCATACCTTCGCGATTCATAAAGTCCATGCATCGCAGCGAAACGAACGACACGGCGGCGGCGAAAATCAACCGGCCGGTTGCGGACGCCTCGGCGCGCCACGCTAAGAGTCAATGCGTTTCCGCATTGACGGGGTCAATATTGGTGGCTTTGCGAGGAGCGCGATAGGGGTATCATTGCGCACGCCGTGGGCGCGGTTGGTCCGCTGCTCTTAAGAGCGTCCGCGCTTCGAAAGCTCCCGTACGCGGTGCGGTAAACGCAGCATCGACTTAGAATCGCAACCCAGCCGCGCTGTGTTCCCTCTAATGACCGTGCGTATCGTTCGATGGCGCGCGACCTCGCACCACGAGCTCGAGCACGTCTGGCCGAGCGTAGTGGCCTGC
>JBDUCR010000272.1:0-23951 GCA_040003345.1 bacterium | reverse complement strand
TCGCGTCGCGTAACGTCCATGTCGAGCGCGTAGCGCACATCGGAGATCTGTGCTGCGCGATGCTCGGCGAGCGAATGCGAAACGCCGGGGCCGGTGAGGCTATCGGCGCCGTGCGTCAGAAGGAGAAAAGCGAATGCCGCGAGCATCATGATTCGGTGAGTCTGTGAACGGCGGTACTCATGTGTTGAAACGATGAGACCGATATTTGAATCGACGGCAACCGAGACCTGAAACGACGGAACCGATTTTTACGCAGAGGTATGCAGAGGAAGAGCAAAGAGGACGCAGAGAACAACGCAACGGCTCAGCGACCCTGATCGTAGACGATATCCACCGGAATCCCCTTCGCCTTCAACCGATCGAGATCACCCTGCACCACCGGAGTGATCGTGCCGAGCTCCGAGTAGAGCTTCGCTACGCCAGCGTAGTCGCCGTTGCCCTGCAGCACGAGAATCTGCTTCGAGAGCTCGTCCGCTGCAGCACGCATCTTCGCGAAGTCGACGCGATACTTCCCATTGCTCTCGCGCGTGAACGCACCAGCGCGTTGCAGGAAGTTGAACGCCACCACGTTCGCTCGACCATGCGCATCCGCTGCACCAAATCGCACGGAGCGGAACAGGCTGGCGAGGAAGGTGACATAGTTATCGTCCACTGATTCCTTGCCCATCTCGCCCTGTGCGTTGAGCTGGCGAATCATGTAGAGACCGAGGATGTCGGCCTTGCCCTCCTCGATCGCGCCGGCCTTTTCCTTGAGCGCCGCGCGGACCGTGCCCTTGCCGTCGATCGTGTTCTTGATGCCCAGGCCGTGCGCGACCTCGTGGAACATCACGTTCTCGAAAAACGCATCGAAGGTCACCTTCGCGAGCTGATCGTCGACAATGAGCTCCTTCGCGATCGGCACCACGATGCGATCGAATTTCGCGCGGATAGCGTTTTTGAGCTGCAAACGACGTGTCCCCTTCCTGAGCTGCACCTGCTCGTCGTTCGGCAGGTTGATGGCGATCGTCTTCGAGCCCGCGTTCGCCTGTCCGGCGACGTAAACGACTTCATACGCGTTGAGATCCGCATCAGTGCCAGGGCGCTCCTTCTTGTACTGCGCGTCGACGGGAATTCCACGTTGCAGGGCCGGCAGCTGTGCTGCGTATTTCGAAAGACGCTTGCTCCACGATTGGTCCTTCACGAGCACAAACGATTCGTTGCTCGCCTTGTAGCCGAACAATTCGTCTTCATACGTCTCGATCGGACCGAGCACGAGATCGAGTGTATTGGTCTTCATGTCCATCCACGCGAGGTCGCTTGGCTGATATTTGTCGTTCATCAGCGACGTCGCGAGCGCGAGCAGATAGCGCCGAAGGCCGGCGTTCTCGGCGAGTGCCGCTGCTTCGCGCAGCTTGGCGGAAGCGCGGCCATTCGGTCCAGCGAAGAAGCGTGAATAGGGAATCGCCGTGAGCGCGCCTGCTGCGTCGCGACGCACCATCGTGTACAGCGACTTGAGACTGTCCGCCGTCGCGCCGCCCGACGCCACCGCGCGCTCGAACTCGTTCTTCGTCATGTCGGGCGGATAGAAATTCGCGCCGTTCGGCTTTGCACCCACGCCCGCAATGAACGGCGTGTTGTTGTCGAGACGATCCCACGGACCGACGTTCACATTCACGAACACACGTGACACCGAGTCGGAGATCTTCGACATCACCGAATCGCGCGGGCCGATGACCTGCTGCCAGTAGATAGCGTGCATCTCGCGCGCGGCATCGACGAGCAGCGGCAGCATCTTGCGCTCGTTCTTGGTGAGCGATGCTGTATCCGCCTGCAGCCGCACCACGGTATACCGCGCGAGCCGCTCGGCGGGCCCAGCGATCGTCGGCGGCGGTGAGACTGGCACTGTCGTCGGCCGTGTGGGTTGTGGTGCTGGCTGCTCGGGGCGCCCGCCGGGATTCCATTTCGGCGCCGGACCGTCGGCGAGCAGTCGTGTTGCCGCCGCGCCAGCGCGAATCACATCCGTCATGTGCGCGAAGTCGACTCGCGACACATCGTCGCGAACGGTGTGATAGTCGTCGTGCATGTTGTACGTCGACAGTGTGTGCGCCGGAACACCAGCACGCGCAAACGCGATGTTGTCGCTCCGTGTAAAGAAGCTCTGGTCGAGACGTTGATCCGCGACGATCGGCAATCCGGCACTCGCGAACATCGACCCCATCGTCGAGCGCTCGAAGCCCGTGAGCCACGCGCGACCCGGGCCACCAGCAAGCGAATCGGGCCGGCCGATCATCTCGATCTCGAGATTGGCCGTCATGCTGGCAATCGGTGCGACTGGATGCAGTAGATACCAGCGTGTGCCCAACAGCCCGACTTCTTCGCCGGTGGTTGCGGCGAAGATCACGGTCCGCTTCGGACGCGGGCCACTCGCCATTGCACGCGCGATCTCAATGACCGCGACGGTGCCCGATGCATCGTCGTCCGCACCGTTGAAGATCGAATCACCCTGCACCGGAGGGCCGATGCCGAGATGATCGTAGTGCGCATCGATCAGGATCACCGAGTCTTTGAGCACGGGATCGCTGCCACGCAAGATGCCGACGACGTTTACCGCTGTGCGGCGACTGGATGCGGCGACTGTATCGAGCGTAGCGAAGCTCGAGAACAGCGCTGGCCCTTCACGTGTTCCGCGCTTGACGATGGCAACCGGAACACGTTGAAAGAAACCGCTGTCGCCCGCCGGCTCGAGGCCGATCGCTCGAAACTCGTTTGCAATCAGCGTCGCCGCCTTCATGGAGCCTCGCGTGCCGGTACCGCGACCCTCGAGAGAATCATCGGCAAGGGCGGTGAGCAGGCGACGGACGTCGGCTTCCGTGATGACGGATCGCAGGGGTGTCGACGTCGTCTGAGAGGAAATCTTCGCCGCGCAGGCAAGCTGAGCGATGATAGCTGCGAAGGCGAGCGCTCGATGAGAGCGAGAGCGGACGGTCATGGCCATTGATCGAGAGAGAAGCGTTGAGGTGCGCGGCGTGCACGAGGTGCACATCGCGGAGCTAAAGGTGCAGACCGCGCCGGCGATGCGCTGCTAACCGTGCGCCAACCGATAAGCGAGCCAGGCGAGCACGAGGGCCCAGATCGCTCCGCCGGTGTTCCACAGCCACTGCGCACCCGGGACATTCTCGTCGCCGTCGAGCTCGCGCGCGCGACGCTCGCGCCACCCCGCAAGGGCGCCAGTGCCTGCCATGGCCGCGATGAACACTGTGCGACTCAGCAGCCCCGCACCGGCGCGAGCAGGCATGAGGAGGTGCCCACTCCCCATGCCGATTCCGGCGAGAAGTCCCGCGTTCGTGAGGCGTGTCAGATTCCGGACGTTCACTTCACTCGCGTATGGACCTTCGCGTCCCGCATGCTAAAGAGTGGAGGCTTCTTCTGCATCAATCGAGCGCGGCTCTGAAGGGACAGTAACAGTTAACGCGTTTCCGACGATGCTTCCGCGCGCCAGACCACGCGCGGTGTCGAGGCCCGCTCGAGCATGACGGCGAATGGCAGGTTCATCGTGCTGACCATGCCCGTGCATGCAGGCGATTCGCCAACTGGGTCGTCTCGGCATCGCTCTTCACCGTGACGTTCTGATCGTGCAGCAGACCGTCGTCGAGCGCGTAGACCCAGCCGTGCACGGCAATTGGCTGACCGCGGGCCCACGCATCGCGCACGACGGTGGATCGTGCTGCATTGAGCACCTGCTCCGCCACGTTGAGCTCGCAGAGGCGGTCCTCGCGCGCGGCGCCCGTTACAGTCGCGAGCTCGCGCGCATGCTGGTGCGCGATGTCCTGAAGATGCTGCAGCCAGTTGTCGATGAGGCCGTGCCTGCTCTCACTCAGCGCGACGCGCACACCGCCGCAACCATAGTGTCCCGTCACGATCACATGCTGTACGCGGAGCACGTCAACGGCGTACTGCAGCACGCTCAGACAATTGAGATCCGTGTGCACCACCAGATTGCTTACGTTGCGGTGCACGAACATCTCTCCAGGCGCGAGTCCGACGATCTCGTTTGCCGGCACTCGGCTGTCCGAGCATCCGATCCAGAGATACGCCGGCGCCTGCTGCGCTGTGAGCCGACGGAAAAAGGTCGGATCGCGCCGAACCATTTCCTTCGACCACGCACGATTGTTGTCGAACAGTTGGGTAATGCTCGCCATGCGCGTAAACCGCCCGCTAATCGGCGGACGTGAATGTGATGTCGGTGTCGATGGGCTTGCCGTGTTTCCAGATGCCGCTGCCTGCACGCGGCGGCGTCAGCACCTCGAAGCGCACCTCGAGCGGCTGTGGCGCATCGGCGAACGTCGGCCGGAGATCCTCCAGCACCGTGCTATACGCCGCCTCGTGGTCGCTTGCCGACACGATCCCGACATGAATGGGATGCGCAAAGCGCTGCATCTCCATCGCGCCCTCGATTCGCTCGGCGATGTAGTAGACGTAGGTGTTCATCGTGCTCCCGGGGGGGATGGTCAGCTACTGCGGCTCGACGGTGAACACCAGCACCGCATTGGACGGAATTGCCGGGGGATAGCCCAGCGGTCCGTAAGCGAGCGACGGAGGAATGATGAGCTGGCGGCTGCCGCCGACTTTCATTCCTAACAGACCTTCGTTCCAGCCCTGAATGACCTGGCCTGGAATCGTGAAAGGATACGTTCCTGCGTCGAACACCGTTCCATTCGCGAGTGCGCCGGAGTATTTCACGTTCAGCGCCTGACCCGTAACGATTGTCGTACCGGTACCTACACGAATATCACGATAGTACAGGCCGGATGCGGTCTTCGTCGACGCGGCGAGATTGACGCCGAGAGACGGAGCGAACGTCGTGGACTCGATTGGCACTTCAGGAATGATGGTCGTGGTGGTGGTCGCGTCGCCGAGGCAGCCGGCAAAGGCAAATGGCAGCAGCGCCATCAGGAGGGGGCGAATTCGCATGTGCGGCGGTCAGGAATGGTAAAGGGTGATCTGGAAGTCTACACCTCGATCACGAATCGGTCACCCCGCCCCGCCCTGTTCCCTGTCCCGACGCACCGGAACCCGCTTTCCCTTGATCGTCGTCGCTCTCAGCGTCTCGATGATGCCGTCAGCGATCTCGTCCGGCACTTCGACGAGCGCAAAGCGATCTGTGATCTGGATGGCGCCTATTGCTCTGGCGTCCACCCCCGCCTCATTCACGATCGCACCGACCAGGTCGGCAGGGCGGATGTTCGAGTTGCGGCCCGCGCCGATGTAGAGCCGCGCGACGTCCCACTCCGGCGTGATGCGCTTGCCGCCCTTCCCTTTCGCGCCGGCCTTGGCAGCCTCGTGGCGACGCGACCCAGCCTTCGGCGTGGGCGCGCGCTCGCGGTCATGGCGCGACGCTGGACGCTCGGCACGAATGGTCACCGATGGAATCTCTTCGGCATCGGTGCCGTCCTTGGCGTCCGCCATCTTCACTGCCGCGGCGGCGACATCCATGATGTCGAACTCCTGCGCGAGCGAATCGACGACGGCGCGAAAGTGATCGAGATCGCCGGCAAGCACCATCTCGCGCAGCGATGCCTTCGTCATCTCGATGCGACGCGCTCGGAGATCGGCGACCGTCGGGACTGTGGCGATCTCGATTTTTTGCTTCGTCAGATATTCGATATTGCGCAGCAGGCGGTGCTCGCGCGGTTCAGCCAGCGTTATGGCGACGCCTTCCCGCCCAGCGCGTCCTGTCCGCCCAATGCGATGCACGTATGCCTCGGCTGATGTCGGCACGTCATAGTTCACCACGTGCGACACATGCTCGACGTCGAGTCCGCGCGCAGCGACGTCGGTTGCAATGAGCAGCTCAGCGGTGTTGGCCCTGAACTTCTTCATCACGCGATCGCGCTGCTCCTGCGAGAGACCGCCGTGCAACGCTTCAGCGCGGTAGCCGCGTCCGTTCAGCGACTCGGTGAGCTCGTCGACTTCTGTGCGTGTGCGACAGAACACGATTGCCGACGTCGGATTCTCGACGTCGAGCACGCGGCCTAGTGTGGCGATCTTGTGTGCACGGCCCACGATGTACGCGGTCTGTCGTACACGCGGTGCGGAGCCGGCGGGAACGACCTCGCGATCGATCCGCACGCGCACCGGGCTCTTGAGATGCTTGTTCGCGATGTCAGCGATGCGCGGCGGCAGCGTGGCGGAAAAGAGTGCCGTCTGGCGCGTCGCCGGTGTCTCGACGAGAATCGCTTCGAGGTCTTCGGCGAAGCCCATGTCGAGCATCTCGTCGGCTTCGTCGAGGATCACGACTTTCACTGTATCGAGCCGGAGTGTCTTGCGACGGATGTGATCCAGTGCGCGACCCGGTGTCGCCACGACGACGTCGACGCCGCGCTTGAGTGCGCGTAGCTGCGTCTCCATTGGTGCGCCACCGTAAATCGGTAATGCGATGATGCCCATCGCCTTGCCGTACTTGTGCACTGCTTCTGCAACCTGCATGGCGAGCTCGCGCGTGGGCACGAGGATCAGCGCGCCAAGACGCTCGCGTGGCTCTGCGTTGGGCGTGAGAACATGAAGAAGCGGAAGTGCGAACGCTGCAGTCTTGCCAGTGCCGGTTGCTGCCTGGCCGAGCACGTCCTTGCCAGCGAGGAGCGGCGGAATGGCCTCGCGCTGCACCGGAGTCGGCTCCTCATACCCGAGCGCGGCAAGCGCGGCTACGATGCGGGAATCAAGGCCGAGGGCGGAAAAACCGGACGTTTGTTCTGTGCTCGAGGAGCTATCGGTACTGGGTGTCATCATTCAAGCTAACAGGAAGTGAGGTGCTCAGGACGCCGGGAGGATAGGATGATAGGATGATAGGATGATAGGAATCGGAACGTCGCTCCGTGTCCGTGACCTCTTTCCGTCGTCCTATCATCCTATCCTCCCATCTTCCTATCCTCCTTGTTTCCTTTCGAGATTCGCCAGTCCTCTATGCAGGGGCTCGGAGCCTTTGCGACGACCGCGATCGGAGCTGGTGTTCGGCTCATCGAGTACGCTGGCGAGCGACTGACGCCGGCACAGGCCGACGAGCGCTATCCCGACGTGGAAGGCGAGCGGCATCACACATTTCTGTTCGCGATCGACGATGATGTCGTGATCGACGCTGCGGTGAATGGCAACGAGGCGCGATTCATCAATCACTCGTGCGATCCCAATTGCGATGCCGTGATTGAGGACGGTCGCATCTGGATCGAGACAATTCGCGACATCGCGCTTGGCGAGGAGCTCGCGTACGACTATGCGTACGTGCTCGAGGAACGGCATTCACCGGCAGCAAAGCGTCGCTTTCCCTGCTCCTGCGGTGCAGCGACGTGCCGGGGGACTATCCTCGCTAAGAAACGGTAAGCGAGGTCGATCTCCGACTCGCTGCGCACGCCCAGAACGACAGGCGGATCAGGGCGTCTTGCAGAGATAGTCCACGGCGATGCCACCGAGCGAGCCGCCAAGCGCCGGTCCGAAGCCAGGCAGCTTGTTGACGTTCCGCTCGACCACTTTCGTACTCGCCGCATCGGAATAGAAGACGTTCTCCTTCGCGGCGAGATACTTTCTCGTGCAATCGAACGTGGCGATCGTCTTCGAGCTCGCCCACATGCCGCGCGCGGCCTTGACCGGTGGCGTGAAGACCACGCGGACCGTGGCGGAAACGAGATTGCCGGCGCGCTTCACGCTTTTAGGATCGACCGAGACCATGTTGCCGCTGGCCGTCTTGCCGATGTCCTTCCACTTCTGCGCGGACGCCGGCGACGTGACTGCGACGACAAGCAGTGCGGCGACGACAAGCGAGTGCGAATGAGTGAGCTGGCTGCGTGTGTTAGATGTCATAGTGCCTTCCGAGCTTTCGCCCGTAGTAGATGCCGAAACCCGTTCCGACCATCGAAACCATGAACGCGACCACGAAGCCGTAGGACTCACCCGCCCACCAGCCAATGCCGCCGCCAACAGTCGCGCCGATGAACGAGAGCAGCTTGGTGAGCACGGATTATCCGCGCCGCGCGGCAACGATCTCAGCCTTCTCGCGAAACGAAAAGACTGCGCCGCACTTCACACAGGCGTAGCTGCCCGTATGCGCGCCAAGGTCGTAGAGCTTGGCCAATTGCGGATGCTCGCATGGCGCTGTGCCCCAGGCTTCGCGCAGCTCCTGCGCGCGCTTCTGCTTCATCGTCGTCCTCCATTCAATATTTCTTTGCGTCGACGTACGCTGGAGCGCACTTCGACGCTAACCACATGCAAGCTCGCAGGTTGGAGACGTCAACGCCAGCGCAGCGAGCACGGATGCGCACACCAGCATACGTACTGCGCATGAGAAATTCGTCACGAAGGCTACGCACTCACCTGCACTTCTGAGTACATTGCAGCTCACTCGTGAGGAGCAGCGATGATCCGAGGGTTCGAGTTCGAAGAGGAAGGGCGAACGTTCACGTGCAAAGTAGAAGCACGACGCGCCACTCCCGATGACGCCTGGTGGTGGTTCGACGTCTCCGGCGACCGTCAGCGATACGCGCCCTTTCAGGCCGCAGCAGCTGATACCCAAAAAGCCGTGAAGACCAAGATCCTCGCGTTTTACGCCAATCTGCTCGAGGCACGCGCTCGTCCAGTCGAGCCACGCAGTCATTGGGGACGTCGCCCCAAGGTTGCCGCACCGGCTCCAGCCACTTAATCCGAGACAAACGACCGGCGTATTTATCGCTCTCCGGTCGCCAAGGCGCTCCAGTAGCGCCCCATCTGTCCGCGTAGTGTCATTCGCTCTTTCGTGATGCCGGCGCTCTTCCATGCGTCGGCATCACACGCGTGTGTCACACTCATCAGCGCCGGCGTCGCTCCGTATAGCTCGAGGAGATACGGACTCTGCGCGTGATACCACGCGAGCATCCATACCTGCTCTTCGTCGATCGCGTCTCGCCGCGCGCGTGCGTCGAGCGCCTCGATCACGCGGCGCACCGTTCCGTCGGGCAATGGAGCGATGCCCGTATTGACAGGCAACTCCATTGCGCCGCGCCATACCAGAAAGACCGCACGCTTGACCGCTTCGCCCGCGAGCTCGGGAGCACCGAACAGCTCCTCATACGAGCGGACGATCGCCGGATACTCACCGTACACGCCCGATCGCTCGATCTGCCGATCGCGATCCTCCAGCGTGCCCGTGGCGCCCGCGATGCTGGCGAGGACAGCGTCCTCCCAACCGGCAAGGGAGTTGAGACTCAGCACTGACGATGCAATTTGGTTTCGAGATGCAGTGACCGCCCTGCGCTCAGGACGGCGCGTCACTCAGCCCGTCACAAGACGCACTGGTGTATCCCATGGATCTGTCGCGATCCAACCGTCATCCTCTTCGCGAACGGAGTAGCCACCGCTCCTGAGGCTGTCGACCGCGCTTTGAATTTCGTGCGCTGAGGGCAGCACAAGGCGCCACTCCAGGAGCCGCGCGTCGCGCTCGGTGGGACGCATTGCCTGGGGACCTGCCCACGTGTTGAGACCAAGGTGATGATGATAGCCGCCGGCGGCGAGAAAGAGCGCACTCGGATAGCTCCATACCATCTTGTCCAATCCGAGCGCGACGTGATAGAAGCTCGCGGCTTCGTCGAGATCACCGACGTGCAGATGTACGTGCCCCATCGTCGTGCCGGCTGGCATGCCGCCCCAGCGTTCGTCGCCAGCGGCGTTCAGCAAGTCGTCGAAGTCGAGTGGATCGGAGGCCATCGCAATCTGCCGATTCACCGCGCGCCACGAACCGCGCGGACGATCCGCATACACCTCGATACCAAGACCGTCCGGATCGCGAAGGTAGAGTGCTTCGCTGACGAGGTGATCCGCCGAACCGGCACGTTCGCCGATATCAGCGAGATGCCGCACGAAGCGACCGAGCGATGCGCGATTCGGCAACAGGATCGCGTAGTGGTAAAGCCCGAGTCGTCCATGATGCGGCACTGGGCTCGCACCCTTTCGCTCGGTGAGACGCACGAGCGGCGTGCCGTCGTCGGCTCCGAGCATCGCGGACACGTCGTGACGTTCGAGCACACGGAGACCGAGTACGCGATCGTAATAGGCGAGCGATCGCGCGAGATCGGCAACCTGCAACGCTACATGACCAACGCGCGTCGCCACGGGAAGCCGCCATCCCGGCGACGCGATGCCCACGTCCATCAACGGATCGATGTCGCGCCGCGCGTCGTCGGTGGGGTCGGTGACGAGATCCGTTGAGTCGCTCATAGTTGCCATTTACCTCGAGTGATCGAGCGCCTCAGCGACGACTGGCGATGATGTCGTCGACGGAAAACCTGCCGGGCCCGGCGAACATGAGCGCGAGCGAGGCCGTGAAGAGCACGAGGACGAATTCGACGCCTTCGGGCGCGAAGAAGCCGTTCTTCATGTGCACAAAGAGCATCGCACCAAGCATGTCACAGGCGAGTCCAAGCGCCGTGAGTCGTGTGAGCAGGCCGACGATGAGCGCGAGCCCGCCGAAGGATTCCAGAAACGAAATGAGCGGTGCAGTGACCGTCGGCAGCGGTACACCCATTTTCGAGAAGCCACCCTCAATGCCCGAGATGCCAAAGCTGAACAGCTTCTGATAGCCATGCGCGGCGAAGACTATTCCCGTAACGACCCGCAGAACCGTGATACCGAAGCGCTGCTGGCTGGGTGTGGACGAGAAGAGTGGTGATGATGACATAGGGGCGTCGGGATGGAGGTCAGGCGGGAGTGCGCGCGAGCGCGAGGAGGTCGATGAGTGTGCGCAGCTGAGTCGCGTTCATGTGACCGAGCGCCCGTTGCTGCGCGCCAGCCACGGGCGCATCCAATCGCTGCAGGAGTGCGAGGCCGAGCGTGGTGATGCGCGTGGTGACGACCCGCCGGTCGTCGCTCGCGCGCTCGCGTGCGAGGAGACCGGCTTGCTCGAGCCTGTCCAGCAGGCGAGTGACGTCGGGGACCTGGGCAATGAGCCGATCACGGATTTCGTTGCGACAAAGTCCCTCGGCGCCGGCACCGCGCAGGATGCGAAGCACGTTGTACTGCGTGATGGTGATGTCGTGGGGCTTGAACGTGTCGGCGAGGCGATGGAGCAAGAGGGCTGCCGTGCGATCGATGCTGAGCAGAGTTTCCTCTTCGAGGCTCTTGAAGGGGCGGGTCTGCTTGATTTCGTCGCGCAGCGAGGAAGGCATCACATGAATATAGGTGTTATAACACGCATTACAACCGGCGAATTGCCAAATTGCATGGACCGTCGGTCAGTGAGGAGTGATGCTCCGCGGCTCCGCTCGCGGCAGGGACACCGACTGCCGCTCCGACAGGACCTTCGTCGTAAACCGCTGCGCTTCCGAAATTCGCTCCACCTCGAGTGAGATCGCATCGAGCGCGTTCATGATGGGGCCGAGCTGCAGCACTGCGACGTTATCTGCCCGCGCGTCGAGCTGCCCGCTCCGCACTGCCCGCCGCGCACCGAGATATCCGCCGATCCATGCGCCGATGGAGCCGGCAAGCAGAGCGATCACGCCTGCGGCACTGAAGAGCATGACATAGTGCTCGCGCGTCGTACCGATGAAAATGTTCGGAATTGGCATGGTGGTATCCTCGGTGGCCCGGTCGAAGGTCAGACTCTCTACGTCGACGACGGATCGAAGGTGTCAGATTCAGCCAGCTCGACCTGCGCTGATCGCCCGGGAGCGCTCCGCTGTTCGTAGCTGCCGTCGGAACGCAGCTCCCAGCCACCGGCGTCATTCAGATAGAGTGCGAGGAGCTGGTCGAGCAACATCCGATGCGCGGGATCCGGCACAGGCACGAGCAGCTCCACTCTCCGTCTGAGATTCCGCGGCCTGAGATCGGACGAGCCGATGAAGTACTCAGGAGTGCCATCGTTCGCGAAACGATAAATGCGCGAATGCTCGAGGAATCGACCCACCACCGAGCTGACGCGAATGCGCTCGGAAAGGCCGGCGAGGCCAGGCACGAGCGTACAGATGCCGCGCACCAACAGATCGACCTCCACGCCCGCGCTCGATGCGTCATACAGCGCGCGCGCGACCTCGGAGTCCGAGAGACCATTCACCTTGATGGCGATCGCGGCGCGGCGTCCTGCACGTGCGTGCGCGGTCTCGCGCTCGATCCGCGAGAGAATTCCAGGCAGCAGCTGATTCGGCGCGACGAGTGCGCCATGCACGAGTCCTTGCGGCGGGCGCGACGAACCAGTGAGCGCGTTGAACAGATCGGCGATATCGATGGTCAGATCATCACGCGCCGAGAAGAAGCTCAGGTCCGTGTAGGTGCGACCGGCGCGGGCGTTGTAGTTGCCCGTGCTGACGTGCACATATCGCTGGAGCCTGTCGCCTTCGCGTCGCACGACGAGTGCCGTCTTCGCGTGCGTCTTGAGTCCGACGAGCCCGTATACGACGCTGCCGCCCGCGCGCTCGAGCGCTCGCGCCCAGGTAACGTTGTGCTCTTCGTCGAAGCGCGCCTTGAGCTCGACGAAGGCGACGACTCGTTTTCCCGAGCTCACGGCATTGAGCAATGCTTCGACGACCGGCGACGGATCACCGACGCGATAGAGTGTGATCTTGATCGTGGTGACGGCAGGATCCGCAGCTGCTTCGCGGAGGAAGCGCACGACGGTGTCGTCGAAGGAATCGAAGGGATGATGCACGAGCAGATCGCGCCCGCGAACAACATCGAACATCGAGCGCTCGGCCGGCACGGGACGACGCATGCGCAGCGGCGGATATTCCAGCTCAGCGCTGAATGGCAGTGGAAGATCGGCGAGACAGCGGAGGTCGAGCAGGCCGTCGATCACCTGAACTTCATCGACTGCCGCTTCTGCGCCCTGCACGATTGCATCGCGGCGCAGACTCTCCAGCACCAGCTCGGCGACGAAGGTCGGCATCGTGCGCTCAACTTCGACGCGCACTGCCGGGTTATAGGGCCGACGTTCAGTCGCCTGCGCGACGGCATGCAGCAGGTTTTCCGCACCTTCCTCGTCGAGCGCAAGATCACCTCGACGTGTGACGCGAAAGAGATGCGCGCCCTCCACCTGCACGTCCGGATGTAGCAGATCTACGTTGGCGCGCAGCAATTCTTCGATGGCAATCACGTCGCCTGTGCGGCCGGGAACGGGCAGTAAGCGCGCAACGTCGTCGGGCAGCTCGAATTCGGCGAGATGCGGACGTCCCGATCCTTCGCGACGAAACACGACAGCGAGCGAGAGCCCGAGGTGCGGCAGGTGTGGAAGCGGATGTCCTGGACTCAGCGTCATCGCCAGGGGAGTGAGTCCGGGATGAATTTCGTCGCGACAGCGGCGACGGAGCACTTCGCGCTCCGCATCGTTGAGTGCGTCCCACTTCACCATCCGCACGCCAATCGCTTCGGCGTCACGGAGGCATGCATCCGCGCAACGCGACTGAGACGCAAGCAGTGAATCGATCTCGTCCTCGACACGCACCAGTCGCTCGCGTGCTGTGAGGCCATCGTCGCCACGCTCATTTCGCTGTTCGCGCTCATCGGCAGCCTGACGAAGCTCCGGCATGCGGACCATGTAGAGCTCGTCGATATTGCTGCTCACGATGCCGAGGAATCGGAGTCGTTCGCGCAGTGGCGTAGCCGGATCTTCCGCGATGGACAGCACGCGACGCTGAAAGGCGACGAGGCTGAGCTCGGGATTGAGAAACTCCGCCGGTGATGACGGGTGAGGATCCGCGATCGGAATCGAGTCGTCAGATCCGACGAGCTGTTCCCGTCGAGAGTCGGAGCGCTTCCAGCGGACGAGTAGCTCGGCGTGCTCGCGCGCGTCGCCCGTTGCGCGGCGCAAGTCATGTTGCTCCTCGAGCGCGTGTGCAAGGCGGTCGAGGTCCTTCGTGGAGCCGCGGCGCACGTGCGCGCAGAGATGGTGGAAGGTACGCTCGATGCCATCGCGCCTGACCGTCACGCGATCGAAGTGCAGCTCCAGCCGAGGGCGTAAAAAGAAATCCGGATGTGCGGCGCGCGTCAGCCGTTCGACTTCCAGATCGTGAAGCACTCCGATCGCGTCGGGATCGACGAAGGCGCGCAATCGTCTTGTCGCGGCGTTGTCCTCGGTAAGTGCGGCGCGCACGTCAACGGCGCGGACCGGGGCATCGACGCGAACGGCGTCTGCGCCGATTCCGTCAACGCGCAGCGACAACTGGTGCCGATCGTCAGCGCTGATTCTCAAACGAAGCAGGATACCTCGACGTCGCAGCGACTCATCGCTCGTGTCGAGGTAGAGATCGCGATGCATCGAGCGTCGTGGTGCGCTCGCCGAGATGCCGAGTGGAAGTCGGGCCGACGCAAGCGAGACGAGCTGTTCGGCGGAGCGAAGCTCGTAGCGAAACGAACTGCGGTTGGCGTCGCGCGTCGACACGCTTGTCAGCGGGATCCTACGCAGGAGCGGAGCATGTCGTCGACATCCCGCTGGCTGGATATCGCGGCGTAGAAGCCGTCGAAATAATCGAGCGTCTCACGCACGACGCGTTGATCGAGAAGCTTCCCGACATCGTCGCTGTACAGTGCGTAGATGGCGGCCTTCTTCTGTTTGAAGCGCTCGACGGCGGCGGGAATTTCCGGCTTGAGCACGCAGTAGCCGCGGTAGATTCGATCGCGCACGCGTTTGATTGGAAGACGCGGATCGACGGTTGCATACGGTGCGTTCACGGCGCCCGAGAAGTCGAAATCATAGGCGATCGGGAGCACCGGGCTGCCATCAGGTTTTTGTACGAGCTCACCGTTGTGCAACCCGTTGAACGAGAAATCGGTGTTGCCGATCATGAACTGGAACAGGTACACGAGCGCCGCTTGTTCCGGCTCGATGTCCTCTCCACCGGCGCCTTTCACTTTCATCATTGCGCCGCCAATGCGATCCGCGAGCTCGTCGGGATCCTCGAACAGAAAGGCGTAGCGCGTCGCTTCGTCTTTTCCGGATGAGCTGTCGGCGTATTTCACCCGCAGCGTTCGCACGCGATGGCTCATCGGCGTCAGCAGATGGTAGACGCGATACAGCTGCATCTCCTGGAGGAGAAGCTGCTCGAAGTTGTCGCGATCGTTGCAGGCATTCACGAACTTCGGCTTCTGGAGATCGTAGAACAGCGTGCCCTTTGCTTCCTTGTTGGACACGTTGAGGCGGAGCGGAGGAAAGCTGCAATGCTTGAGGCGCCAGATGCCGTGCGTCTTGGCGCGCATCGGCACTGTCACCGTTTTTCCGTCGCCGCCGACGTACGTCATTGTGGCGTTACGCCAAGGTGATGTCTCACCGCGATCGCCGCGAAGTTGTTTCACGTTGGTGGTGAACGTAACCGCGAGGGGCGATTCACTCGCGAACAGCGGCGGAATCGCAGTCTCGGGCTTCGGTAGCCGAACGCCTGCCGAGTCCGACTTCTTCGTCTTTGGCTTGTTGTCCTTTTGGGCGACGGCGTTCGTGGGAACGGCGACAATTGCCGCCACGCAGACGAGCATTGCAACCACGGCGAAGGAGCTACGGAATCGCGTCATTCGTCGGAGGTCAGAGAAACTCGGCGTTGGTCACGGCGGTGGATCCCGCCGCGCGAATGAGTGATAGCAGCTCTTCGGGCGGCGTGCGCTTCTTGATCTGCACCATGTACTCGACTACGGCGCCATCGTCGCCGTCGCCTTGCGTGACCTTCCCGATGCGCCAGGCCTTCGTGTAGTCCTGCAGCTTGGGCTCGATGAAGCGGCGCATCGCGGCAACGTCGGAGGTTCGGAGACGAAGAACGCTTTCGCCGACAGCGCCTGTTTCGCCGTCGTCGCTGGCATGTGCGCGACGCCACGCGCGCTCGGCCACACCTTCGAGCTGCTCTCGCGTCATGTCGCTGAACACTTCGTTGTCGATGCGGGCGACAAACGTACCGGTGCGTGCGAGTTGTCGTGCGCGACGAAGCCGCTTGTCGGCAATGCGTCCGTCGAGCTCCACCGGTGCGTTACCGAAATCAGTGTACCACAACACGAGTGCCGTGACGTTGAAGCCAATCGAGATCACGGCGGCGACGGGCAGGTTGACCGATGCGGCGAGACCAAGCGCCGTCGCGAGAAAGACGTAGACCGCGTCCTTGCTGTCGTCGAGCGTGTTGCGAAAGCGAACCGCGGCGACGATGCCAGCAAGACTGAAGGCCAGCGTGATGCTGTACTTGACGAGCAGCACGATGCCGGAGACGACGAGCGGCAGGATGATGAGCAGCTGCACGACCGACTGCTGATAGCCGCGTTTCGCGCGTGTAAGCAGGTACACCCATGCGACCGGCATGGACAGCAGCACGGACGAAAGCATGGCGACGAATACGGTGATTGCGAGCGTCACTTCGTCGAGCGGTGTCACGGCTGTGCCGCGCGATGTCACCGGAGGTCCGCCGCCGAAGAGTGCATCGAGCGAGGTCGGCGCCATTGCGCCCGCACGCGGCAGCAAGCGCCACACGATTACTCCGCCACCGATGAGGATGACGTAGTAGACGATGAGACGCACCACAATTCGGGACGTCGTCGTCTGTGTACTGCCTGTCGCCACGCAACCTCCCGATGAGTACAGAGGTATTATCGTTCTGACGCGCCCGGAACGCCATGCTTGCAGCGCACGCAGCGAGGACTCACATTCGCACAATGACTCGACTCAGCTTCCAGGTAGTCCTTGCGATGGGCATGCTCGCTACCAGCCATCCGGTGCCGGCGCAGCAGTCGGGTGCGCGTCCGACGTTGGTGGTTCTGATCACGATCGATCAGATGCGCGGCGATTATCTGGAGCGCTTCGGTCCTCAATTGAGCGGAGGTCTGGGACGACTGATGCGCGGAGGCGCGTGGTACACGAACGCGCATCACGATCACGCGATCACGGAGACTGCGCCGGGCCACGCCACACTGCTTGCTGGACGCTTTCCTCGCTCGACGGGCATCATGGCCAATCGCGTCGGCGTGGACGACGAGGACTCTCCGCTGATCGCTGGCGGTGTCGGGCCCGGCGCGTCGCCAAAGCGATTCGTCGGAACGACGATGTCCGACTGGCTCACGGCGACAGACAATCGGTCGCGCACATTTTCCGTATCGACCAAGGATCGCGGTGCGATTCTGCCAGTCGGAAAATCGCGCTCGCAGGTGTATTGGTATTCGCCGGACGGGCGCTTCATCACGAGCAAATACTATCGCGACGCATTACCGCCGTGGGTTGCCGCGTTCAACGACCGTCACATCCCGCAGACGTTCGCCGGGAAGAGCTGGGATCTGCTTCTTCCCGACAGCGCGTATCACGAGCCTGACAGCGTTTCTGCGGAAGGCGGCAGTGGCTTTGTGTTTCCGCACATTCTTCCGGACGATCCTGGCGACGCAGCGAGCATCGTGCGCGGCACGCCGTTCATTGACGACATCACACTCGCGTTTGCGATTCACGGTGTGCAGTCGTTGTCGCTCGGTGCACAGCCACAGACCGATCTGCTTGCAGTCTCGCTTTCCGGCACCGACTACATCGGACATCGGTATGGGCCGGACTCCCGCGAGATCCACGACCAGATCGTGCGCGTCGACCGGTCACTCGGCGTCTTTCTCGATTCGCTCTTTCGCCTGCGAGACTCGACACGCGTCACGATCGTGCTGACGGGTGATCATGGCGCCGGCACGATTCCCGAGCTGGCCGCGAGCAAGGTGACGCCAACGCCGGCACGTGTGACGCTCACCGCGCTGCTGCCATCGTTGCATGCAGGGCTCAGGAAGGTCGGCGTCGACACGCTGGCAATCGACATCGATCAGCAGGTTGTCGGCGTCGATCGGGCGGCGTTTGCCAAGGCGAAGGTCAATGTGGATTCCGTCGTGACGGCATTCGCGGCGCAGGTGCGGCAACTTCCGGGCGTGGCGCGTGTGGACCGCTTCCGCGCACTTCTCGCCGATACGCTCACCGATCCAATCGCGCGACGCTGGAGTCACCAATTTCCGGCGAATACGGCAGTGGAGCTCGTCGTGACGCTGACGCCGTATAGTCTCTGGCGGGGTGCGGTCGCGTCGCACGGATCGCCGTATGACTACGACTCGAACGTGCCGTTGATTTTCTTCGGCGATGGAGTGCAGCCGGGAAAACACGCCGAGTTCGTTCGGACGGTCGACCTCGCGCCGACACTCGCTGAGATCGCGGGTGCCAAGCCACTCGAGCGTCTGGACGGCGTCGTCCTGCGAAACGCGATGCGGTAGCCCTGTACTTTCGTTGCGCCGGACACCGGAGCACGGCGCGCGGTGGTCGGGGAAATGCATAGTCGGCGGCCGGCCGGGCAACGACGCCCGGCCGAGCCACTATCCAAGCGAGACTCACATGGACCTGCTCACCTGGCTGATCGTCGGCCTCATTGCGGGCGTACTTGCCTCGCTCGTCATGGGCGGCACCGGCTACGGGCTTGTCGGCGACATCATCATTGGCATCGTTGGCGCGTTTGTCGGCGGCTGGCTGTTCCGTCAGCTCGGAGTGAGATCCCCACTTAGCGGATTGCCGGGGACAATCTTCGTCGCGTTCATTGGCGCCGTCGTGTTGTTGTTCGTGCTACGGCTTCTGCGCGGTCAAACGCGAACGCCGTAGTCGGTCGATCGGGTACGCTCAGCCCTGAGCGTCATCACGCGCCGCTGCTTTTGCGGCGGCGTCTGAGGTCATCACGGGAATGATGTCGAAGTCGACGAGGTCATCCCACTGCGCGATCCACTGATCGAGCAGCGCTGGCTCGTCGGCCTCCATGACCTGATAGCAACGCGTACGATCTTCCGTCACCCAGCTCGATACGTAGCGCAGACCTTCGGGCGCGAGGCGGCCGCGTTCGCGAAAACGCTTGTACACCGGGCGGGGATCACCATTGCGAAAGTTCTCAACGATCATGTAGAGCATGTTCCTGCGGGTGTAGTGTCAACCGCAGCGCTCGACGAGCTCCACCGCGGCACGTGTTCCGGCGCGATATCGGCGCACCCTGCTTCCATCGGTCTCGAAGATCATGAGATGCTCAGGATCGGTGGGGCTCGAGACGATGAGAGAGTGCGCGCGAGGGCCCTCGTACTTGTTCGATTCCACTTTCGCGCGGCCCGAGCTCATGACCAGCACAGCGACCTCGGAGTCACCCACGCCGAGTCCTCCCTCGGTTTCCACTCCGGCGGAGTCGATGTCCACACGAACGATGATGCCAGCGGCCACCATCAGCGACGTGCCAGCGGGCATGTTTTTCGGGTGAACGTAGGCGCATGACGCGCGCTTGCTGACTCTGGCTATCGCGGAATCGTTGAGCGCGCGCGCCGCGTCCGCGAGCGACATTCCGAATGTCACCGGCCCGATTCCCTGTGACGAGACAATCCAGTTGTACTTCTCCGCACGGAGCACTCCAGTGGCGCTGGTGAACCGTGCCGAGTCCTCCGCGGGAGTCTTTGGCTTGGAGCAGCTGACGACGGCCGCTGCACACAGTGGAAGCAACACGCGCGCGTTCACTTGACCGTGAGCCCGACGATCGACGGATCGGGAGGAGGAAAGCGCAGATGCAGTGTCGACATCGTGTCAGCGATCGTGCGTGAGACGAGGTAGTCGCGAGCCTTCTTGTCATCAGCCGGCACGATGAACCACGGCGCGTACTTCGTACTCGTGCGCAACAGAATGTCCTGGTACGCTTTGGTGAACTCGCCCCA
The DNA here is from genome assembly GCA_040003345.1 of bacterium. Lineage (GTDB taxonomy): Bacteria > Gemmatimonadota > Gemmatimonadetes > Gemmatimonadales > Gemmatimonadaceae > AG11. Next base: position 4,310 of record JBDUCR010000272.1, on the reverse strand, counting down.
GTGCGAACGATCGTCGAGATCACCGGCGCGAAACTTCCAGTTCTTCTTCGCGTTCGTGAGCCGTTCCTCGAGACGTTCCTTCTGCTCATCCCGCGAGATGTGCAGCATGAACTTGAGGACGACGATGTTGTTGTTCGTGAGCATCCGCTCGAACGAATTGATCTCGTCGTACCGCTTCGACCATTCCTTCTTCGGCAACGTCTTGTGCACGCGAGGAACGAGAATGTCCTCGTAGTGCGAGCGATTGAAGATGCCGATCATTCGTCGCGCGGGGATCTGCTGATGCACGCGCCAGAGGTAGTCGTGGTGTTGCTCGTGCTCGGACGGCACGCCAAACGTCGACACCGAGCAGCCCTGTGGATTGACGGCACTGAACACCTTGCGAATGGTGCCGTCTTTTCCCGACGCATCACGGCCCTGCAGAACGATCAACAGCGCGTGGCGCGCATCGGCGTATAACACGCGCTGGAACTCCGCAATTCGATCGACCTGTTTCGCGGTCGCGTGCTCGAGCGCATCGCCGCTCTTGATGGATCCGTGCACACGCGCATCCTTGTCGCTGAGGCGGATGGAGCGCTTGCTGGTGACTGGTTCGAGCTTCACGTCGCCTTCCGTTCAGAGGTAGCGGTGCTCAGCGCGCCCCGTCGGTCGCAGCGCGAATGGAAAGCGGAACGATCGTCGTCCCCCAGCGAAGCTGCAGAACCGCGGAATCCGCGTCGACCATGGGAAAGGCGAAGAGCAACGACTCCACGTGGTCGCCATGCTGAGGTGCCGCATGCACACGAAGCACGTCATGCCCGTCCGGATAGTGAAGATGATGTGCGGGCGCCGTTCCGCTGAAGATCACCGTCCACGAGGTGGAATCGGGAATCGTCCAGATGCCGTACGTGCCCGCGGCCAGCGACGCGCCGTTGATCACCACGGGAGCGGAGATCGTCATTCGCGCGGCACTGTCCGCACTGGGCGTCCAGATGCGTCCCCACGGAACCAACGCTCCGAACAACGGTCGGCCGCGCGCGACGGGCCGCCGGTACACGACTTCGATGCGCGTTCCCGCGACGGACTGTGTAACGGTGCCCAGCTGGCTCCTGGCCGCGGTTTGCGCGGGCGAGCGCTCGGAGTAGCCGCACAGGGCGGCGACGACGAACAGCGAAGGCAGTACGCGACGCCCGCTCATTGATCTGGACTCTTAGGTGTGGCTGCGACGCCAGCCCGATCCCGCCTCGATGAAGTCGGCGAAGAGGTGCCGAGTGCGCTCGTCGTTGTCCGTGAGCGCTTCAGGATGCCACTGCACCGCAACGAGGTACCCTTCGTCTTCGCCTTCGATTGCTTCGATGAGGCCGTCCGGCGCTTCGGCCGTTGCGACCAGTCCGTGTCCGAGCTGCTTCACTCCCTGATGATGCATGCTGTTCACCGGGAGCGTACCTGCGCCGACGAATCTGGAAAGCCTGCTCCCTTCCCCGACGACGACGTCGTGCGCCAGATAATCGCGCGAATAGTGTTTCTCGCAATACGGGAAGTAGTCGTGCTTGATGGATCCGGGCAGTTCTTCGGCGAGATCGCGGTACAGCGTTCCGCCGGCAGCCACGTTGATGAGCTGCATCCCACGACAAACGCCGAGGACCGGCTTCTCCTCAGCGAGCGCCCATTTGGCGAGAAGCACTTCGACGCGATCACGCTCGCGGTCAGTCTTGTCGCAGAGTGGATGCGGATCGGCACCGTAGGTCATCGGGTCGATATCCGCGCCGCCGGGCAGGAAAACGGCATCGAGCTCTTCGTAGACGCCACGAAGGGTGTCTTCGTCGACGAGCGGGATCATCCAGGGGATGGCTCCCGCTGCGGTCAGCGTGAGGATGTAGCGCTGACTCATCACCCATGACGGCGGAATATCCGTGGAGACGCCGCCGAGGCTCTGGAGTGTCTGGGTTGGAATGCCGACGACGGGCCGGCTTTGACGCTTCGATGCCATGGTTTCCTGTTCTGCTTCCTACGTATGCTTTGAAGACGAGTCACCGGACACAGCGACACGATATGGTGCGCCGGTGAGCGGCCGATTTTCGAATGCTTTCACGATCTCCGGGCGGACGCCTTCCGCCGTTTCCGCCACGACCCTGTCTACAACCGCCCTGAGATCGCCGGTTCGGTCGTACGTCGCGAGTTGGCGATCAGCACTCGACCCGCCGCGCATGATCTCGAACGCATATTCCACTTCCCGGCGACTTCCGAGCTCGTCCACGACGTCATCCACGAACCACTCCAGCATTTCCGTGATGAGCTCGCGAGCGGGCTGCTCCTTCTCCTTGCCGAAGTCTATCAGGTTGCCGTCCAGTCCGAAGCGTACGGCTCGCCACTTGTTCTCCTCGATCAGCGCCGGCGCGTAGAGCCGGAAGGTGAGGTTGTCGCGCCGGAGCTTCCAGATTTTCGCGACGATCGCCTGGAGGATCGACGCGAGACACACCGCCTCTTCTACCCGCGTGCAGACGTCGCAGACGCGGAACTCGAGGGTTGGATATGCATGATGCGGGCGAGCGTCCCACCAGATCTTTGAGCCGTCCGGCACGCAGTTGGTCGCGACGAGCACCTCGAGGAGCTCCTCGTAATCTCCGTACGACTCCAGAATGGGCGAGACACCCGTTCGTGGAAAGTTGCGGAAGACGATGCTGCGGTACGACTTGAGCCCCGTTCGGCGCGCCTGCCAGAAGGGCGAGCTCGTGGACAGCGCGAGAACGTGGGGCAACAGATACCGCGAGACGTTCATCGCCTCGATGAGGAAGTCGTGATCCTCGATGCCGATGTGAATGTGAGTGCCGAAGATGAGCAGCTGCTGCGCGAGGTCCTGGAGATCCTGGCGCACGCCGATGTAGCGCTCGAGCGGCGTGATCTCCTGCGTGGTCCAACTGGAGAATGGATGTGTTCCTGCAGCAGCGATGACGAGTCCACTCTTTCCGGCGAGATCCATGACCATGCCGCGAAGTCTGACGAGCTCACCGCGCAGCTCGACGGGTGATCGGCACACTTTGCTGCCGATCTCCACCATCGATTGGTGAAGCTCCGGTTTCACTTCGTCGAGGATCATCGAATCGCCGGCGAGAATCTCGGTGATGTACGACTTGAGCTCGCGGCTCTCCGGATCGATGATCTGATATTCTTCTTCGATACCGAGCGTGAGTGATGGAGCTTTCATGCGGAGCCTCGGGTGCGCAGCGAACGAGTGTCGGGATCTGCTTTCATTGCGACGGAGCTGGTGTCGGCGCGAGGACGACAGATCCCGACCGTCGCTTCGCTCCTGCAGGATGACAGTCTCATCTCTTTTCGGCGATGAATGTAGGAGTCTGAGAGCCGCCGCCTGCCGTGACATTGAGCAGTGACGCCGTGCCGAGTCGTGACAGCACGCCATCGACGTGATCACCGTACGCCACGTATGGTGCGGTATCCACCATGCGCTCGATGAACATCACCTTTCCGTCAACCATGCTCGGATAGTCTTCCTTCGGCAACGCGATGCGCTGCTGCACGATATACGGTTCGGCGAGTGCGGTCTTCACAGCGTTCTGCCACGCGCTGTCGTCGACTTCCCATCCGAGGATGATGCCTTTGCCGCCGTATTCGTCGTTTGGCTTGAGCACGAGCTGATCTTTATTCCCGGCGATGAACGGCAGGAGGTCGACGTCGTTTCCTTCGTGTGTCGTATGGCGCTCTTCGACGACGCGGGTCCACGGAATGGACAGATCGATCGCTTCCTGCTCCTCGTTGCTGAACAGAAACGAATTGCGTTCGTCGTGGAGCACGGCGAGACTCGCCTTCTTGTGGAGGATCTTGCACGACGGCGGATTCACCATGCACACGGCGCCTTCGCGAAAGGCACGCAGGATGGGATGATCGAGCCCACCGCGCTCGACGAGCTCGTGGAGCAGCACGCGCTTGTAGATGAGATCGATTTTTCCGTACGGTCCGCTGAGCGCACCGTTCGCATACGAGACTTCACCGGGATCGATGATGTGGCAGTCGATGCCCTGTCGCTCGAAGTAGTCCTGAAAGAGCAGAAACTCGCTCTGCGTGGGGACGTCTGACCAATCGATGATGGCGATGCCTGGCCGATCGCGACGACCGGACCACTGCTCGTACGCGTCGAGCAATGCGTGCAGCACGTTGTGCCGCGCGGGAAGCGGGCGTACGTCCCACTCGCGCAGAAAGGCGCGCATGACAGGGAGGCCGTAAAACACTTCCGTCAGCACGTCGTTATAGCCGCCACCCGCCGGCGTCTCGGCGTTGTATTCGGTGAACTTCATGCCGCCGGCGTCGGCGACGAA
>JBDUCR010000183.1:0-7288 GCA_040003345.1 bacterium | reverse complement strand
ACACGCGCGCCGCCTGCTGCATGTTGTGCGTCACGATGATCACCGTCATCGTCTTGCGCAGCTCGTAGACCAGCTCCTCTACCTTCTGTGTGCTGATTGGATCGAGTGACGCCGTGGGCTCGTCGAGCAGGAGCACGTGCGGTGACGTCGCAAGCGCCCGCGCGATGCACACGCGCTGCTGCTGTCCGCCGGAAATGCCCGTTGCACTCGCCTTGAGTCTGTCCTTCACTTCGTCCCACAGCGCAGCTTCGCGCAGCGCGCGCTCGACGATGTCGTCGACCTGCGACCTGCTCGGCTTCTCACCAGGCTGCACGCGCAGACCCGCCGCGACGTTGTCACGAATGGACATCGTCGGAAACGGCGTTGGGCGCTGGAACACCATGCCGACATGCCGTCGAAGCGTGATGGAATCCACGTCGTCGGCATAGATGTCCTGGCCGTGAAACATCACGCTTCCCTCGACGCGAGCATTCGGAACCGTCTCGTGCATTCGGTTGAGACAGCGAAGGAGCGTGGACTTGCCGCAGCCCGACGGCCCGATGATCGCCGTGACTTCGTTCGTCGGAAAGTCCAGCGAGACGCTGTGAATCGCGTGTGTCTGGCCGAAGTACGCATTGAGGGCCTGCGTGCGCATCGCACACGTTGTACCCGGGCCAGCGGCATCATGATCGAGCTGCAGTGTCTCAGTCATGACCACCTGCATGTCGGCCGCGCGTCACGAAACGCGCGACGACACTGATCACGAGCACCAGCGCGATGAGTACGAGCGCGCCGGCAAACGCCTGCGCATGCCAGTCATCGTATGGACTGTTCGCGTAGGTATAGATCTGCAGTGGCAGCGCCGCGATCGGCTGCGTGAGGTTGGTAGACCAGAACTGGTTGCCGAGCGCGGTGAAGAGCAGCGGCGCCGCTTCGCCAGCGACGCGCGCGACCGCAACGAGTACACCGGTGACGATTCCACCAAGTGCGGTGCGAAGCACGATCTGCAACGACGTACGCCAGCGTGGATATCCGAGCGCCAGCGCGGCCTCGCGCAGCGACTGCGGCACCGTGCGCACCATTTCCTCCGTCGTCCGCGTCACCAGCGGAATCATCATCGCACCGATTGCCGCTCCACCGGCGAGCGCCGAAAAACCTCCGAAGGGCTTTACGAGAAATTGCCACGCGAAAATGCCCATCACGATCGACGGCAATCCGTTCAGTACATCAGCGAGGAAACGCACGAGCGTCGCGAGCTTTGTCCCCCGCTGTTCAGCGAGGTACAACCCAGCGCCGATGCCGACCGGCAGTCCGACAGCCGACGCGATGGTGATCAGCATGAGTGTGCCGAGAATCGCGTTCGCCATGCCGCCACCTTGCTCGCCTGCCGGCTTTGGCATGTGCGTAAAGAAGCCGATCGACAACGCGCCGAGTCCCTGCTTGAGCAGGTACACGATGATCGCGATGAGCGGCACAACGGCGATCGCCGCGGCGAGACAGGTGAGCGTCACCATAACGATGCTCACACCTCGCCGACGCGCCAATCCGCTTGCACGTGGCCGCGATCGCGCGCCGTGCGCGGAAGCAACCGCCGTCATACGCGCACCTCACCGCCCACGCGCCACACGAGCCAGCGCGCTATGCCGTTCACGATCAGCGTGATGATGAAGAGTACGAAGCCCACGGCCATGAGCGCAGAGAGGTGAATGTCGGTTGTCGCCTCGGAGAATTCGTTCGCGATCAGTGACGCCATGGTATAGCCCGGCGCGAACAGCGATGCCGAAAGCTCATGCCGATTGCCGACCACCATCGTGACGGCCATCGTCTCGCCAAGCGCGCGCCCCAATCCGAGAATCACGCCGCCAAAGATGCCGGTCTTAGCGTATGGGACCACCGCACCCGTGATCGCTTCCCATCGCGTGGCGCCAAGTGCGAGCGCTGCTTCGCGCTGCGAGCGGGGCACGGCCATCAACACCTCGCGCGACACGGCTGCGATGTACGGCAGCACCATGATCGACAGGATGAGTCCAGCGGCGAGAATACTCGGGCCATATGCGGGGCCTGAGAAGAACGGCGTTGCTCCGAGATGCAGCGTATCGCGCAGGAAGGGCATCACCGAGGCGCGAAGCATCGGCACGAGAAAGAACACGCCCCACAGTCCATACACGACGCTCGGCACCGCGGCGAGCAGATCGACGAAGAAGGAGAGTGGCTGCCGTAGCCAGGTGGGTGAAAACTCGGAGAGGAAGATCGCGCCGCCGAGTGCGAGTGGCGTTGCGAGAACGAGCGCGATGATCGAGGTCAGGATGGTGCCGACGATTGCCGGCGCGGCTCCGAACTCACCTTTGACGGGGTCCCATGTGCTCGACGTCAGGAAGGAAAACCCGAACTGTCGAAGCGCGGGCCAGCCTGCTCGGCCCACTTCGGCAAAGATGAGCAGCAGCAGAATCGGAATGCACACCGCGAAGACCACGAGCGTGGTTCGATACACGTTGTCGGCGATGACGCTTCCTTGTATGGAAGGCATGCGTCGCGGCGTGCTTCCCGCCGAAGCCGGTTGCGCGGGCGCAGCAATGGTCGGCAACGGACGGAATTCCGGAGTCGGCACGGTTGAATGCGGCAGGGGAGACGACATGTGAAAGGAAGCTGACCAGCCTCCGTCTCGATTGCCCGCGCGCCCTGTAACGATTCGGTCACGCCCAATGTTGTCGTGCCTGAGGGTCCTCCGTTACAAGACCGTAGCCGGACCGTGCCTTGGAAGTGATTCGTTACATCGAATTTCACATCCGCTACGCCAGCAGGTCCCCCCCGTCGTCGGCGTGGCCTTCCCGAGCCCTTAGTCCGACTCCAATGAACCGTGCTCGTTCCTGGCAGATAGCGGCCGCGATCTTTGCATTGCTCGCCGGCACACGTCTCTCCGCGCAGACGCCGGCCCCCGCGCCCGCACTGCCGCCACTCAATTTTTCTGGGATCATCTTCGGGAGCTACAACTATCAGCTCCCGACGACACCCAAGCAGCTCATCGGGCAGACCGACAACCAGTTCATTCTCGATCGCGCGTATCTCACCTTCCGCATGCCGGCCGGTGATCGCGTCAGCATTCGCATTACCACCGACGTCTATCAGACGACGGAAGGCACCCCGAACGCATATACACTCCGTGCGAAGTACGCCTATCTGCAGTACGACCAGCCGAAGTTCTCGAATGGTGCATCGTTCCTCGCGCGAGTCGGCATTCTGCACAACGTACTCATCGATCATGAAGAGACGTTCTGGCCGCGCTACCTGAGTCAGACGCCGGTCGAGCGCGCAGGGTTCTTCGCCTCGGCGGACATGGGCCTCGCCGCACAGCTCACATTGCCGAGCAAGATGGGTGAGATCTACGGCACTATCGTGAATGGTCCGGGATACACGGCGCGCGAGCGCGATCGCTTCAAGGACTACGCGATACGCCTCTCGCTCACGCCGCTGGCAAATCAGACGGACATGCCGCTGCTGCAGACCTTTACCATCTCCGGTTGGGGCTACAAGGGTGCCACGGCGAGCGCCTTCGTGAACGACGCGACACCTGTTGGTGAAGCGCTCGATCGCAGTCGCGCCGGGATCTTCGTAGGCATCAAGGATCCGCGTCTCGTGCTCGGCGGCGAGTTCGCGCAGCGTCACGACGATGGTGAGCTGGGCGCGACGCCTGCGGTGCGCACCAAGACGGAAGTCACTGGCCGCGTGCTCTCGGCGTACACAGTCGTTCGGCCGTTCGCGTTCACCGATGCGAGCGGCAAGTCGCCATTCGGCATCGTTGCGCGCTACGACAAGGTGACGCCGCTGTCGAGCACCACTGGATTCACGGCGGCGCCTCCGAGCGACAACACATATCACGTCGTCATCGGCGGATTGTTCTACGATCTGTCGCAGAAGGCGCAGATCGCGCTCGACTATCAAGAGTCACTCAACTCGACAGGTAGCAGCGGCGTTGGCGGAACGGCGCAGTCCAAGGGCTACTTCGCTCACTTCGTCGTGAACTTCTAGTCAGCCACGCACGAGCGACACGCAGCGACATACCCCACTTCCAGGAGTTTTTTGTGAGACTCGTTTCCAGAATCGCCCTTGCCTTCACGGGCATCGTGGCGTTCGTCGCACCAGCAACGGCGCAGGATCTGACCGGCGCAGGTGCAACGTTCCCGAATCCGATCTACAGCAAGTGGTTCAGCGATTACGCTGCACTCAAGGGCGTAAAGATCAACTACCAGTCGATTGGTTCAGGCGGCGGCATTCGCCAGCTCTCCGAGCAGACCGTCGACTTCGGCGCGACGGATGCGCCGATGTCCGATGACGAGATGTCCAAGGCGAAGGGCGGCCCAGTCCTGCACATTCCGACTGTGCTCGGCGCCGTCGTTGTTACGTACAACGTACCCGAGGTGACGAAGGCACTGCGCCTCGACGGTCCTACGCTCGCCGATATCTTCCTCGGCAAGATCACCAAGTGGAACGATCCGAAAATCGGCGCGCTGAACAAGGGCGTAAAACTGCCGGCGAGCGACATTCTCGTCGTCCATCGCTCAGACGGGTCGGGCACGAGCTATGTCTTTACCGACTATCTGACGGCTGTGAGCCCGGACTGGGCGACCAAGCCCGGCAAGGGGAAGGAAGTGCAGTGGCCCGTTGGACTCGGCGGCAAGGGCAATGAAGGCGTAGCCGGACAGGTGAAGCAGATTCCCGGCGCCATCGGTTATGTCGAGCTGGCGTACGCGAAGCAGAACAAGCTCGCCTACGCCGACATCAAGAACGCGAACGGCGAGTTTGTCGCGCCGACGATCGATGCTGTCACAGCGGCAGCGGCGGGTGCTGCCGCGAAGTTGTCGCCGTCGACGGACTACCGCATCTCGATCGTGAACGCCGCGGGCAAGGAAGCGTATCCGATCTCGTCGTTCACGTGGCTGCTCGTGTACAAGCAGCAAAGCGATGCGGCAAAGGGGAAGAAGCTGATCGACTTCGTGAAGTGGGCACTCACGGAAGGCGAGAAGTCGGCGTCCTCGCTCGACTACGCGCCGCTTCCGCCAGTGATGTCGCGCCAACTTCTCAAGCGTCTCGAGACCGTTCAGGTGGCGGCGAAGTAAGACGAAACCGAACTGGACAAAAGGGCCGCTTCCTCCGGGAGGCGGCCCTTCTGCTATCCCCACGCTCCGTCACAGCATCGTTACATGGTTGTGATGCGGGAAGGCGTCTGTTCGCGTTGCATCTCTCGCTCGGAAGAATCATGCTTCCACGCATCCGACCGAGAGGCGCACTCGAATGACAAACATGGAAATCGCGACATCAGGACGGCCGCTCACACCTCGTCAGGATCGCCTCGAGGCGGACATGGTTGCATGTCTTCGTCGTGGCGGTACACGCAGCTCACTGCGCGTGCTGGTGGATGAATTCGCCGACTACACACGCCTGCAGGGCACTCCGCCCGAGGCAGCGTTACAGACCGTAACGTCGGTGGCGCAGCGCGCGAGCACCGAGATGGCTGCGCGCGGTGAGTCGGCGGTTGGCGACTCGGTACCGGACCGCATCGCCATGATGGTGCGGTGGTTCAAGTCCCGATACGCTCGCGCTGACTGAACGCGAACTGCTTTCTTCCGCGGTCAGCCAGCGCGCGTGGGAAAGAATGCACTGATCGTCGTTCCGCGGCCCACTGTGCTCGTCGCTTCGACACGGCCTCCGTGCGCGTCCATCAAGTGACGCACGATCGCGAGCCCGAGCCCCGTTCCGCCCTGCTCGCGTGACCTACCAGCATCGACGCGATAGAATCGCTCGAAGATGCGCGGCAAATGCTCCGTCGCGATGCCGATTCCGGTGTCACGGACATCGACCCAGGTACCGCCGTCGCCCGCTCGAGTCTCGAGCGTGATGCTGCCCGCTTTCGTGTAGCGAACCGCGTTCTCCACGAGGTTGGTGATTACCTGGCGGAACGCAGTCGGATCGGCGTTCACGCGCGCTGTCTGTGGTGAGATCGCCGACGTCAGCGTCAATCCCTTCGCACTCGCGCTGGGCGAGAGAGCGGTAAACACGTCTGTCACCACCGAACCGACGTCGACGACACCAATCTGCGGACGCCAGCCACCGCTCTCGATACGGGACAGATCGAGCAGCTCGTCGACGATACGCTGCATGCGGCTCGCGTTGTCACGAATCGTTTCGACGAACCGCTTCCGCTGCTCCGGAGGAATTCCTTCATCGAGCAACGTCTCGGCGTATCCACTGACGGCGGTGAGCGGCGTCTTCAACTCGTGCGACACATTTGCGACGAAGTCCCGGCGGATGGTCTCGAGGCGTCGCAACATCGTGAGGTCGAGCACCGTGACGACGGCACCCGCCGTCGGCAGCGGACGCGCCGAGATGTTGACGGTGCGATCGAACAGCGTCATCTCCTGCGGATCCGTGGCTTCACCGGCAAGCGCGTCGTTGATCGCAATGCGGATCACTGCCTCGCGAGGCAGATGCTCCGGTGCAATGGGAAGCGGCGCAGAAACGTTGAGCAACACGCGCGCACGCTCATTGATGCGCACCACCGAGCCTCGGTCGTCGAGCGCGAGCACGCCCTCCTCGAGCGACTCGATCAGTGCAATCATCAGCAGATCATCCTCCTGCAGCGACGACAGCCGATTCGCGAGCTGCTCAGCCATTCGATGAAGTGCCGTCGCGAGATCGCCGATCTCACCGGGCGCCGAGAGCGCAGGGCGCCGTGAGAGATCGCCGCCCGCGATCGCGCGCGCGACGTCGCGCAATTCCACCACCGGCTGCGAGATCGTGCGCGCAAAGAAGAACGCGAGAATCAACACACCGACGACGGCGACCAATCCGCTGGCGAGCACGTCGCGCTGGGCGCCCGTGACGACATCTTCAAGGCGGCGAGTCGAGATGGACACGCGCACGAAGCCCAACGGATGTTTGATGGCGACGTAGAGCTCTTCGTCGCCGGCAGACGCGCTCTGGCGTCGGGCGAATCCAATGCCTGTCGATCGCGCCGACACGACCTCAGGCCGCGTTCCGTGATTCTCGAGGCGACGCCGTGCATCGGATCCGAAGTCGGCATCACCAACAACGACTCCCGTGCTGTCGATCAGCGTGACGCGATAGCCGAGCGCTTCGCCGTCGGTATGCGCGAGCGAGTCGGGGTCGGCAGCCCGACTCCAGTGCGCCGCGACGAGCCGAGCGTCGCGCGACAGCTCGTCTGTCTTCTCCACGACGAGTCTGTCGCGCAGACGACCGCCGGCGATCAACACGATCGCGGCAACGAGCGTCATGACGACGATGAGCGAGCCAG
>JBDUCR010000408.1:0-7302 GCA_040003345.1 bacterium | reverse complement strand
CCGGCGAAGTCGCTGAGCATGATGAAGGTTCGGCTGAAGCGCACGTCCACGGCGACGACGAGCCTGTCCTGGGTGCGGACGTACAGCATCGTAGGACGTCGGCCGCGCGCGGCATGCCCGGTGGCCCCTTCATATATTGTCCCCTCGTCGAGCAGCTCCTGGATGATCGACGTCACGACGCCGCGCCCGATGTTCATGCGGCGAGCAAGATCGGCCCGGGAGACGGGTTGATGGTCACGCACGAGATTGAGAACGATTCGGCGGTTGATCTCGCGCGAAGTAGTGCGGGTCGCACGTTTGAAGTCGCGAGTGTCGATCTTTCTCACGGGACCATCAGCGGAAGTTTGGTGGACATTCCCATAGCGTCGACAACAGCACCCGCGCCATCGCTCGGCCGCACATGGTATCGGATTATTGCGGGTCGGCCGAATGATAAGTACATTCAATATGAAGATTAGTTTCTCGATCGAACAAATTCAGGCCAACGGCCGATCCGCGCAAGAGCGGAAATTCGACGTCTCCCCCTGACGGACCTCGTCCGCCATCGGTGCGAGGCGTCGAACCGTTCGAGTTCGAGTCGGGTTCGTCTTTAATTGTTCCAAAGTTGTTCAAATTCCGGCGGACTCCAGAAACCGGACCGTGCTCTCCCATCTCTACCCCCCTCGCGCGATGGCAAGTGCGGTGAACCACGTCGGGACTCCTCTCCGCCTGCACCCGGATCGCTTCTTCGATCCCGATCCCGCCGTCCGCCGCGTCGCGAGAGAGCTGTATCAGGAGATGAAGGAGCTCCCGATCATCTGCCCGCACGGCCACGTCGACCCCGCAATCCTCGCCGACAACACGCCATTCCCGGAGCCCACAGCGCTACTGATCATCCCGGATCACTACATCTTCCGGATGCTGTACAGCCAGGGCGTTCCGCTGGAAGACCTCGGCGTCCCCTCGCGCGACGGCAGCGAAGTCGAAACAGATCCACGCGCGATCTGGCAACGCGTCGCCGATCACTGGCATCTCTTTCTCGGCACGCCATCCGGCGTCTGGCTCGCGCACGAGCTGCACGAGGTGTTCGGCATCCGCGACCGCCTCGACGGCGAAAGTGCCCAGCGCACCTATGATGAGATCGCCGAGAAGCTGGTGAGTCCCGAGTTCCTGCCGCGCACGCTGTTCGAGCAGTTTCGCATCGAGATCCTGGCGACGACGGACGCGGCCTCCGATTCGCTCGCGAGCCACAAGAAGATTCGTGCATCGAACTGGAGCTTCGGCCGCGATCGCGTGATTCCCGCTTTTCGACCCGATGCACTCTTCCGCATTGCACAGTCGACGTGGAACGCAGAGCTGCAGGCGCTCGAAGCGGTGAGTGGCAGGACGATCACGAGCAACGAAGCACTCGTCAACGCACTCGCCGAACGACGACGCTACTTCGCGTCGCTCGGCGCAACGGCCACCGATCACGCTGTGCTCGAGCCATACACGGCCGAGGTGCCGCATGAGGAAGTGGAGCGTCTGTTCCAGCGCGCGCGAAACGGCGAGGCGACGGTAGCGGATCAACGTCGCTACGAGGCGCACATGCTCATGGAGATGGCGCGACTCTCCACGGAAGACGGGCTCGTGATGCAGGTCCATCCCGGCGCGTATCGCAATCACAACACCGCGGTCTTCGATCGCTTCGGCCCGGACAAGGGCGCCGACATTCCAATTCACGCTGAGTTCACGCGCAATCTGCGTCCGCTGCTCGATCGCTTCGGCAGCAATCCACGCTTCTCGATGGTGCTGTTCACGCTCGATGAAAGCGCGTATTCGCGTGAGCTCGCACCGCTTGCCGGGCACTATCCCGCGTTGCGGCTTGGCCCGCCCTGGTGGTTCCATGATTCCATCGAGGGCATGCGCCGGTATCGCGAGCAGGTATCAGAGACGGCGGGCATCTACAACACTGCCGGCTTCAACGACGACACGCGCGCCTTCTGTTCGATTCCGGCGCGTCACGATCTGGCGCGTCGTGTGGATGCAAACTGGATTGGCAGCCTCGTCGCGCGACACATGATCGAAATGGACGACGCGCGCGAGATGGCGCGCGCGTTGACGGTCGATCTCGTGCGCGAGACGTATCACTTTCCAGCACCGGACGCCTGACGTTCGTGGCAACGACGACGCCTCCGGCTACGCGTCCTGACGCCGTTCGCATCCACCCGGATGACAACGTCGCTGTCGCGATTCGCGCGCTGTCGTCGGGCGACGTCATCGTCGTCGATGGCGTGACGATCAAGCTGCGCGAAGACATCGTCGCTGGGCACAAGATCGCGCTCCAGCGCATCGACGTCGGCGAGCCAGCGGTGAAGTACGGATTTCCGATTGGCGCGATGACGGCGCCTGTGTCCGTGGGCCACTGCGTACACAGTCACAACCTGCGCACGCAGCTCGAAGGAATGGCGGACTACACCTACGCACCCGTCGACAAGCAGATAAACGCCGACATCGCGATGCCGACGTTCGACGGCTACCTCCGAGCAGACGGCCGAGTGGGAACGCGGAATGAGGTATGGATCCTCAACACCGTCGGTTGCGTCAATTTCGTGGCGGACGGTATCGCGAAGAACGCAACGGAGCGCATCGGCTCGGCCATCGACGGAGTGTATGCGTTCGGACATCCGTTCGGTTGCAGCCAGCTTGGCGACGATCTCTCGCACACGCAGGCTGTGCTCGCGGGCCTCATGCGCAACCCGAACGCCGGCGGCGTGCTCGTGCTCGGACTGGGCTGCGAGAACAACCAGATGGATGCGTTGCTCGCGCGTGCTGGCAACATCGATCGCAGTCGCATTCGCTTTTTCAACTCGCAGGACGTGAGCGACGAACGTGCGAACGGACTCGCGATGGTCGAGGAGCTCGTCACGCGCATGAACGACGATCGGCGCACCGCGCGTCCCGTCGCGGAATTGGTGATCGGACACAAGTGCGGAGGCTCGGATGGCTTCAGCGGCATCTCGGCTAATGCTGTCGTGGGGCGCGTTGCCGATCGTCTGACATCGCTTGGCGGCGGAGTGCTGCTCACCGAAGTGCCGGAGATGTTCGGCGCCGAGCAGCTGTTGATGAATCGTGCGTCGAGTGAGCCGGTGTATGAGCAGCTCGTCGCGATGATCAACGACTTCAAGGCGTATTTCATTCGCCACGGCCAGAACATCTACGAGAATCCGTCGCCGGGAAACAAGGCGGGCGGACTCACCACGCTCGAAGAAAAATCACTCGGCGCAATTCAGAAGGGTGGTCAGGCGACGGTGAGTCGCGTGCTGCGCTATGGCGAAGCGGCGAGTGCCGGCGGGTTGTCGTTGTTGGAAGGCCCGGGCAACGACGGTGTTTCATGCACGGCAATGATCGCGAGTGGCGCGACCGTGTTGCTGTTCACGACGGGGCGTGGTACGCCACTGGGTTTTCCGGTGCCGACGATCAAGATCTCGTCGAACTCGGAGATCGCCGCGAAGAAGCCGCACTGGATCGACTTCAACGCTGGTGCGCTGCTCGACGGCACGAGTTCGATGGATACACTCACCGACGAGCTCTTCTCCTTTATTCTCGACATCGCGTCGGGAAGCAAGCGTACGAACAACGAGCAGCATGGCTATCGCGAGATTGCGATCTGGAAAGATGGAGTGACGCTTTGACCACGAAGCTCCCGCGCCTTGGCCGCGCATTGCTCGACACCGTCCGCCGCGAGCGTGGCGACGCCGTTGCCGTGCCCGATGAGGCGCTGCTCGATCTTCCGGAGCTCGCCGTGCAGTTCGGCACGGGCGCACTACTGCGCGGCTTCGTCGACGACTTTCTGCATCGCGCCAACCAGCAAGCAGTATTCGGCGGACGCATCGTGGCGATTGCGTCAACGGGAAGCGTGCGCGATCGTGCGCTCAACGACCAGGATGGTCTGTACACGCTCGTCGTCGAAGGGATCGATCGCGGACAGCGCGTGCAGGAGCGCCGCGTCATCAGCTCACTCAGCCGCGCCATCTCAGCCGTTGATGATTGGGCCGAGGTGTTGAAGGTCGCGCGCGCGCCGGAGTTGCGGTTCGTGTTCTCGAACACGACCGAAGTCGGCATCGTGCATGATGACGAGAGCACGAAGGACGACACGCCGCCGCGTTCATTCCCCGCGAAGCTGACGCGGTTTCTGTTCGAGCGCGCGAGTGCATTCGACTACGATGTCGCGCGGGGACTGACGGTGATTCCGTGCGAGTTGATCGAGAGCAACGGCTCGAAGCTGCGTCACATCGTGCGGACGATCGCCATGCGCTGGGAGCTCGGCGACGAATTCATGCAGTGGATGGACGACGCGGTGCCGTTCTGCAACACGCTCGTGGATCGCATCGTGCCTGGTGCGCCGCGCGAGGCCAATGTTCAGGCGCTCGTTGGTGTTCTCGGCTACGAGGACGCGATGCTCACGTGTTGCGAGCCGTATCGGCTCTTCGCGATCGAAGGCGACGACGGCCTTCGTGCGCGTTTGACGTGGGCGGCGGTGGACGACGGCATCGTGATCGCGACGGACATCGCCCCGTATCGCAAGCGGAAGGTGCATCTGCTCAACGGCTCGCACTCGTTGCTCGCGTGTACGGCACTTCCGCTCGGATGCGAGACAGTGCTCGACGCGATGAGCCAGCCGGCGCTCAATCGTTTCGTACGGAACGTGATGCTGAACGAGATTACGCCAATGGTGGAGGCCGAAGGCGCGAAGGAGTTCGCCGAGGCGGTGCTCGATCGATTCCAGAATCCGTTCATCAAGCATGCGCTGATCGACATCACGCTTCAGGCGACGATGAAGATGCGTGTACGCGTTGTGCCGATCGTCGAGAAGTACATCGGGAGTGTGGGCACGGTGCCGCAGTCGCTCGCGTTCGGCTTCGCGTCTTATCTGTTGTTCATGCAGGGGCGATTTCAGACATCGAGACGCGCGCAGGGATTGTCGGTGCCGGTGGATGAGCAGGGAGAAGCGCTCAAGTCGCTATGGGTGGTCGTTCCCGATGACAGCGATGCACCTGTTGGTGAGCTGGTCTGGGCGGCGTGCCGCGACAAGAATCTCTGGGGCATCGATCTCACGACACTGCCTGGATTCTGCGAAGCGGTTGCCGATCATCTCTGGCGGATGCGCGCTCAGGGTATGAGCGCAGCGCTTGACCACCATCTCGCGGCGTCGGTCGCGTGATGCGCGCGCACGAACGGGTGACGGCATGACAGTCGTTGCGCTCGGGGAACTGCTGCTGCGTCTCAAGTCACCGGGATGTGAGCGGCTGCTGCAATCGCATGTGCTCGAGGCGACAATCGGCGGTGCTGAGGCGAGCGTCGTTGCCGCACTCGCCAGCGACGGCATTCCGGCCGCATACGTTTCCGTCGTACCGCATGGACCGCTTGGTGAAGCGGCACTCACCGAGCTTCGTCACTTCGGCGTTGATGTCTCACGCATCGCGCGAGGCGCGGGCCGACTCGGCATCTACTATTTCGAGGCGGGCACAGGTCATCGGCCGGCGCGTCTCCTCTATGATCGCGAAGGGTCGGCGATGGCGATCGCGGATCCTGCGTCGTTTGATTGGCCGATTCTCCTCGAGGGCGCGCAGTGGTTGCACGTCACCGGCATCACGCCTGCGATCAGTGAATCGGCGGCGACGATTACGCTCGACGCCGTTCGTCATGCGCGAGAAGCAGGGGTCAGGGTGTCGGTTGACTTCAACCATCGATCGTCGCTCTGGCGTTGGGGCAAGACGCCCGTGGAAGTGATGCCGGAGATCATCGCTGAAGCGCACGTCGCGATTGCCGGGCGCGAGGACATTCAGAAGATGCTGGGCATTCAGCTCGGCGGCGATCCGAAGGCGCGCGAGCCCGACGTGGAGTCGTACCAGGCACTTGCTGCCGAGGTGTTGAGGCGTTTCCCGAAGCTCGAGATGGTGGTGATCGCGCTGCGCGAGACCATCAATGCGTCGCACAACTACTGGTCGTCGATTCTCTGCACGCGCGAGGCGAATCATCGGAGCAGGCGATGGGAGATCACCAGCATGGTGGATCGCATCGGCGTGGGTGACGCGTTCTCCGCGGGCTTGCTGTACGTGTTCGCGCGATATGGATACGGTCAGTATCAGCGCGCGCTGGAGTTCGCGACTGCAGCGTCGAGCCTCAAGCACACCATTCCCGGCGAGATCAACCGCGTGCCGTCGGGCGAAGTCGAAGCGCTTCTCGCCGCGGATGTGCCGCTCGGACCGTCGTCGTCGAACAAGTCGCGCACCGATTGATCGCTCGCATACTCCCCAAGAATCAGACCTAAGAGAATCCGAGATGGCTGCCAAGGATCGTTTGTCCGTTCTACTCGCGATGATGGATCAGGGAGTGATTCCTGTGTTCTACCATCCTGATGCCGACGTGTGCAAGCAGGTGATTCAGGCGTGCGCGAATGGAGGTGCCAAGTGCATCGAATTCACGAATCGCGGTGACTTTGCATCGCACGTGTTCTACGAGGTCACCAGCCATTTCGCGAAGAATGATCCGTCGGTGATCATGGGTGTCGGCTCGGTCGTCGATGCGCCGACCGCAGGCATCTACATCGCGAACGGCGCAAAGTTCGTGGTTGGCCCCTTGTTGAATGCGGACGTCGCGAAGGTGTGTAACCGTCGTGGCATTCCGTACAGCCCCGGTTGTGGTTCTGCGACGGAGATCGGCGACGCGCAGGAGCTTGGCTGCGAGATCGTGAAGGTGTTTCCCGGCTCGTCGGTTGGTGGGCCTGACTTCGTGAAGAGCGTGATGGCTCCGATGCCGTGGACGCGGATCATGCCGACGGGTGGCGTCGAGGCGACCGAAGCGTCGCTGCGACAATGGTTCGGTGCGGGCATCGTCGCGTGTGGTATCGGCAGCAACCTGATCACGAAGGAGTTGCTCGACAAGCAGGACTATGCAAGCATCGAAGTGAAGGTTCGCGATACGGTGCAGTTGATCAAGCGAATTCGTGGCGCGGCGTAGGGCGATCGTGCGCAGGCATGCTGACAACGTGACGACCAACTCATGACCGACAACGCACTGCAGATCAGATCTGCCGCCGACACGAAGTGGGATTGCATGTCGTTCGGTGAGGTGATGCTGCGCTTCGATCCGGGATTCGGCCGCGTACGCAACGCGCGGCAGTTTCACGTGTGGGAAGGCGGCGGGGAATACAACGTCGCGCGCGCAATGCGGAAGTGCTGGGGCAAGCGCGCTGCCGTCGTCACGGCCATTCCGAAAAATGACCTCGGCTGGCTGCTCGAAGATTTCATCATGCAGGGCGGCGTCGACATGTCGCACGTC
>JBDUCR010000232.1:0-24156 GCA_040003345.1 bacterium | reverse complement strand
CCGGTGCCACCGACGCCGGTCGTGACCTCGTACCCCAGCGTCTTGACGCGCGCCGCAAGCGTCGCCGCCGTGCGCTGCTCATGAAACGCCAGTTCCGGATTGCGGTGCAGGTCGATGTAGAGCTTTTCGATATCCGGGTAGATCGCTTCAACCTGTGCTGCGCCAACGGCATCGCCCGCGCGAGACGTTTGCGCCGATGCGTTGTGAACGAACAACAGTGTCGCGATCACAAGGCGAAAATTGATGTGGTTCATGGTCGATGCGGGCTCGCGGTGGCATTCTTTGCCAATGGTTGAGAACTGGCTTGTGTGTACTCCTATAGCGACAAACTCCGACCTATTTTTCATGCTCACTTTTCAAAGCCGAACGAGACTGCAGAATAACCCTAGTGAGGCTGCGGAAGACAACGACTTGTCGAGACGTTCGATCGGGATGGCGCAGGCACTTCGCTCGCAGCGAGCAAGCCTTGCAAGCAGTCGATCAGCAGAAACCGGCAGCATCTTCGTCTGACGATAGTCGTAGTGCGTGTAGCGCGCCATCGACCGTTCTCCCTGACTTCAGCTGTCATCACCGAGCGAGAGCGACTCGAGGATCAGCAGGTCGAGTGTGTGCGCTGTGGCAGGTCAGGGCCGCCTTCACTGGTGCTGGCTCGCGTAGTTCTTCGCGGCCTCTGCGGCTGTATCCCTCCGCTACCCTCTGCGTCAAATGCAGTTGCTATGGCACGTTAACCGTCGAGAAACACGGCAAGCCGCGCATTCAGTTGCTGTTCATCATCAGCACGCGAACAGCGCTCCAATAAAAAACAGCAGTGTACTTGTTAGTGTGAGATGACGGACTCGGCTCAATCGCTCCTGAGCGCCACGGCCGGATCCACGCGCGTCGCACGAAAGGCTGGCTGCAGCGTCGCCACTATCGCCGAGACGAGCAACACACTCGCCACCGCGATAAACACCACCGGATCACGTGCACTCTGCGTGAACAGAAGCGGCTCGACCCAGCGCCCCGCCCACAGCGCAATCGCACTTCCGATCGCAATGCCCGCGACCGCGAACGACACACCCTGCACGACGATCATGCGCATCACATCCCCCAGGCCGGCGCCGAGTGCGATGCGGATGCCCAGTTCATGCGTGCGCTGAGCAACGCCGTACGCCACCACGCTGTAAAGACCGATGGCCGCCAACACGAGCGCCAACCCACCGAACGCCACAAACATCTTCGCGCCGACCTCCCACGACCGCTCTCGCGGTGCAACCATCGCCCCGAGCGGCACCACATTGATGTACGAATCCCCCGGCATCTCCAGTTGCAACCGGCGACGCAGCGTCTCGACATGATCCTCGGCGCGATCGGCAACGCGAACGAACAACGATGGATATGCCGGACCGAAACGCTCCATGAACTGCTGAATGGGGAGGTAGTACAAATATTCGTCGCCTCCCGACAACTCCTCCATCCGAATATCCTCAGCGACACCAACAACGGTCATGAACGGCGTGGTGTCGCTGCCGATGCGCATGATCTCTCCGACAGGATTCTTGCCCGGCCACAGCGCCTTCGCCATGCCTTCGCTCACGACAACCACACGTGATGAACCGGCGCCATCCTGTTCTCCAAAGCCACGACCGCGAACGATGCGCGTGCCCATCGTCGCGAAGTACGACGGCGACCCCGCCTGCAAACCGAAGCGGCCATGTATGCGAGACGTGTCCACCCCCGGCAGAAAAACGCGCCCACGTCCCTCGATGCTCCAGAACGGCACGGCGATCGTCAGACTCGCACTCCGCACGCCCGGTACCGTTGACGCCACCGCAACGAGTCGCTCGGCCAGCGCATTCGCTGCGGCAGTCGTGGGCTCCGAGCCACGCATCACACCTTCGACGACCAACACCGGTGTGATGTCGTAGCCGAGCCGCAGCGTGCGCACGTGTGTGAGGCTGCGTACAAAGAGCGCGGCACCCACAAGCAACACCACCGAGAACGCGCCCTGAAAGAGAAGGAGCGCCGTACGAATCCGTGATCGGCGATAGCTTCCTTCGCGCGAGCCGGCCTTCAATGCATCCGCAACATCACCACGCAACGCGTGAAGTGCGGGCGCCAGGCCAGTGATCACCGCGACGCTCAACGTGACGGCAGCCACGTACAACAATGTGCGTGCATCGCTCGCAACCGCGCCCACATCTTCCGGCGGAAGAAAGAGCCCGGTGATGACACGCCCACTCACTTGCGCGACGAGCAGCCCCACCAAGCCGCCGAGGCATGCGAGGAGAAGGCTTTCGGTAAGAAGCTGCTGGAGCAGCCGGCGGCGCGACACGCCAAGCGCGAGCCGCAGCGCGATCTCCCGGCGTCGTTTCACAGCGTGCGCGAGAAGGAGGTTCGTGACGTTCGCACATGCGATGAGCAACACGATCAGCGCGACACCCATCACCCACTGTGCTACGCGGGCGCTCGAGTTGGCTTGTGGTCCACGCGCAAGCAACAGCGGTCCCGCTTCTGCGCGCGGTCGCGATTGGGAAGTCGAGAAAAACTTTGGACTCTGCGCGCGCTCCAACTCGCGGCTCTGTACAAACGCCGAGGTAAGATCGGCATTTGCCGTCGCAATGCTGACCTCCAGCTTGCGACGTACCACCATGTCCAGCCAGATCCATCCATAGTTCTGGATACCACCCCCGCGCGGTCCAGCAAATGCCGTAACGGGAACGAACGCAGCAGGCATCGATCCCGAAATGCGTGCTCGGGCCGCTCCTTCATCATCCGTCATCCCGACGAATCCCTTCGGAGCAGCGCCGATGATCGTGAACACTCCGTCCCCGATACGCAGCGACTTGCCGACGACGTTGCGTCCGCCGAACTCCATCTGCCAGAACGCGTAGCCAAGTACGACGACTGGACTCCCGAATGGTGGCTTCTCCTCGTCGGCGTTGAAATACCGACCGAGCGCCGGTGGCGCGTCGAAGAACTGAAAGAACCCGGCACTCACGGTACCGACGTTCATCTCTCGTGCATCGTCGCCAGCGCCGATCGCAAGCGTTCGATAGCCAACCGCCGCGATGTGATCGAACGATGTCGTCAGCCGCGCGAAGTCCGCGTACCGCGCATACGAGAAGCCATTCTCCGTGTTCTCGACGCCGTCCTGCGTGTAGCTCACGTACACGCGATGCACGCGGTCGGGCGCCACGAGATACGCCGGCGGACGGAACATCAATCGATCGACGATGCCGAACATCGCGGCGTTCGCTCCGATTCCCAGCGCGAGCGTGATCACCACGGCGGCGGTGAAGCCAGGTCTGATGCGCAGTCCGCGCATTGCGTAGCGGAAATCCTGCATCAGCGTTTCGATCAGCGCGATTCCGCGCGAATCGCGCGTGTATTCCTTCACACCCTCTACGCCACCCAACGCAATGCGCGCGCGCCGTGCCGCCTCGGCGCGCGGTACACCAGATGCCATGTACTTCTCCATCTCATGCTCGAGATGAAAGCGCAGCTCGTCGTCGAGCTCGCGTTCCATCTCGTCGCGCCGGAAGATCGCACGGAGTCGAAAGCGAATGTCGGAGAGCATGGCTACACCATCTGCAGCACGAGCGCGACGGCTGCCGTCAGCTTGTCCCACGCCGCCGCTTCGGCGTCGAGCTGCTTTCGGCCAGTGCGCGTGAGCTGATAGTACTTCGCCTTTCGATTGTTGTCCGACGTTCCCCACTCAGCGCTGATCCATCCTTGTCGCTCGAGTCGATGAAGGGCGGGATACAGTGAGCCCTGCGGAATCTGGAGCGTCGCGCGCGAGACCTGATGTATGCGCTCGGAGATCGCCCAGCCATGCTGTGCGCCCAGCGAAAGTGACTTGAGGATCAGGAGGTCGAGCGTGCCCTGCGGTAGGTCGAGGCGGCCTGTCATCGGGGTTTCCCTGTTCGCTTCTACAGGAGAATACGCGCCTCCTGTAGAAGCGCAAGGGGTGGTATATTGACAGTGGCGCGTAGCACTGTTAATATCGTCCAATGGACGCTTCACCCACCCAGATCGAGCTCACCGAGCTCGCCGACCGCGCCGGCGTCAGCATTCGCACCGTGCGCTACTACATCCAGCAGGGGCTCCTCTCCAAGCCGGAAGCCCGCGGACCAGGCGCCCACTACACCGAAGACCACCTCGAACGCCTTCAGCTGATCAAGCGGCTGCAGAAGGAACACCTCCCCCTCGCCGAGATCCGGCGACGTCTCGAAAGCGGCGTCGCTGAACCTCCGTCGCACAGCGCACGCGACTACATCCGCACGGTACTCGGCAAACCAGATCAGGTGCGCGTTTCTCAGCCGCCCGCGCCCTACACAATGTCCGAGGAACCACTGACAACATCCCGCTCTCAATGGGAGCGCATCACGCTCGCACCCGACATCGAGCTTCACATTCGACGCCCGCTCCCTCGCCTCGTCAACAGGCAGGTCGAACGGCTCATCGACGTCGCACGCGACATTCTCGACGAGGACACATGACGACACTCCGCCTTCGCGCCGACCGCCAACTCATTCGCGCACGCGGCGCGAGCGTGCGCTACCTCCTCGCGTCTATCGCGGCGCGCACCGCGCAACCGCGCGAGGATCGCATTCCGGTCAACATCGCGCTCGTGCTCGACCGGTCCGGCTCAATGAAGGACGAGCACAAGTTTCCGCTCGCCGTCGAAGCGGCGAAGCAGGCGCTCCGTCTCTTCGATGACAACGATCGGTTCAGTCTCATTGTCTTCGACGATCAGATCGACGTCATCACTCCATCGACGCTCGCAACAACCGACGCGAAAAAGCGTACGCTGCGTGCGTTGCAGCAGATCGCCCCGCGCTCGAGCACCGATCTCTGCTCCGGCTGGATGCACGGCTGCGAAGAGCTCTCGAGCCACCTCGGCGACGACACGATCTCACGCGTGTTGCTGCTCACCGACGGTCAGGCGAATCACGGTGAAGTGAATCACGAAGTGCTCGCACATCACGCGGCAGAGCTCCATCGACGCGGCATCACGACGTCAGCATTTGGCGTCGGCGCCGATTTCGACGAGCGACTCCTCCGCGACATAGCAACCGAGGGAGGCGGGAACTTCTACTTCGTACAACGCGCCGAGCAGATTCCCGATCTCGTTACGAGTGAGCTCGGAGAAGCCCTCGAAGTCGTGGCGCCACGTGCGACACTCACGCTCACAGTGCCGCGCGGCGCCGAAGCCAGTGTCGTCAGTCGTCTCCGCTCACGGAAATCGGACGAGCGAACGGGCATCACAGTGCAGATCGGAGATCTCGTCTCGGCGCAGGAGCTCGACGTCGTGCTTCGAGTGAAATTCCCACTCGGCGAAACGGACGACACGATGCGCGTGACGGCCACGCTCGACGATACGACCTGGGCGAGCGTTGACTTCACGTACGCGAGCCACACCGCCAACGACGAACAGCCGCGCGACAGTCAGGTCGATCGTGAAGTCGCACGGGTGTTCGCGAGTCGTGCGCGAGCCGAGGCCACGGAAGCGAATCGAGCTGGTGATTTCGACAAGGCGAGAAAGGCGCTCGTCGGAACAGCACGCCGTATCAGCGAGTACGCCGGCGACGATCCTGAGCTTCGTGCCTTGGCCAATGCGCTGCGCGACGAGGTACCGCAATACGCCGAAGTGGCGATGTCGCCAATGATGCTGAAGCAGTCGTTCTATGTGGCCGAGACATCGATGCGGGGACGAAGCATCGAGGGCAAGGCTCGGCGAGGATGAGCGCAGCCTGTCATCCTTGTCTCATCGATTCAACCAGTACGACATCTTCACGAGAAACGTGTTGGCCGGATGCAACCGGAGCAGATCACTGACGTCGCCGCGGAAATTGTCCGCCCCTTCGGTGTTCGCGAAACCCTGGCGTCCCTGATTCCACACGAGGAAGATCGATGAGCCGGCCTCGTACTCCCAACGAAAGACGACGTTCGACTGGAATTCCTTGAAATTGAATCCGCCCGGATTGCTGGTGACAGAGCCGTTGTCGTAAACGGCCAACCGGTCGTCGTAGTTGTTCGCGCGCGGCGTCGCGGAGAGCTGGCGCACGTTGCTGTAATTGCCCTTCGACACAAACGGCTGCGTGTACAATTGCAACGACACACTCGGCGTGAACGTGTAGTTGAGACGAACGGTGGCCGAGTTGGTCGTCTGGTCGAGATGCGCGAACGCGTAGTGAGTCGCGCCGATCGAGTCGCTGAAGTTCCCGTACCACTGATTGTCCGTGACATTGTGCGACCAGTTGAACGCGACGACGGAACTGAATCGCCCGAACGCCTTGAAGTCGATTTCCGGGCCGACGTTCAACGACGTGTTGCGACCGCCGCTTCCACGGAAGTAGTTCATCGAGAAATACGGCACGAGCGCATTGCGATCGTTCCCATTGATCGACAGCCAGGGCGAGATGTATGCGTCCTGTCGAATGGCGGGACCGCCACGTGCGGCTCTGTCATCGTACGTCGAGCCCAGCTGGCCGAGCGTGCCGCCCATGTTCCAGTTCCAGTTGTTCTTGAAGCTGATGTGGACGTTCGTGTTGTACGCAGCCTCGAGCGGCAGCCCATCGGTGGTCCAGTACTGCCACCAGTTGTTGTTCCACTGGAAGCGCTTGTAGCCCAGTCGTTCGTTGCGATCGAAGTAGCCGACCCACGTGTTCCACGACTGCTGATCGGCGCGACGAAGAAACCCGAGGTCGTTGATCTCGAAGCCCGCCGAGCGACGCTGATACGCAGATTCGAACATGAGGTGCTGCCCGCCCACTTTGCCGAACTTGAACTCCTCGGCGTCGCCGGAGAGCGACGTACGATTGGAATCGAGCGGCAACCCCGCATCTGGACGCTGGAAGTAGTGAACGGCGTCTCGCTGTACGCCAAGGATCGCCTGCGTACTTCCCTGCACGCGGCTCTTGTCGAGCGATCCGGAGATCTCGTAGAGGTTGTTGAGGAACCGGTGACGGAAGTCGAGCGCGCCAACGTATGCGTTCGATCCGAGATACGGCGACGAGAATGAATCGAGACTGCGATTCACCGCGGTGAAAATCGCTCCAATCGTGCTGTTGCCGTTCCGCATGTCCTGCTTCGCGCGCACCACGGCGAAGTTCGTTGACGGCTCGAACGTCGTATCGCCCGGGCTCTTTGCGCGCTGCGTCGCAGCGTCGAGCACGCCCAGCGTGAGCCCGTTCGGAAATCGGCCGAGCAGCTTGGCGGCGCCCAGAATGGTCGTTGGTTGTGCGGCAACGGTGTCGCCGTACACACTCGAAAGCTCCGGCGTGCGGCCGATGCGTCTGCTGTAGTAGAGTCCTTCGTTGTTGCAGTTGACGTTGTTGCAATTCACATCAAAGCGAAACAGTCCGCGCCCAGCGACGAAGAACGGCCGTCGCTCGTCGAAGAATGATTCGTACGCGGTCAGGTTGAGCACCGCGGGATCAGACTCGACTTGACCGAAGTCCGGATTCACCGTTGCATCGAGCGTGATGTTTGGCGCGACCCGGTATTTCACGTCGCCACCGACAGTCACGTTCGAGCGCTGCGTGAATGCATTGTTCCTGATCGTCGACGCATTCTTGGTGACGACGTACGGCAGCGCTTCGAGTCTGCGGGGCGCCTCGAGATCGTCGAGGCCCTGCAACGATCCGAATTGCGACACCATTCCCGCTTTCGATTGGCTGAACATCGGCCAGCTCACGCGTTCTGCGTATCGATAGATGTCGCGATCGATCGTGATGCCGAACGTGTGAGCGCGCTCGGTGCTGTACCGCATCTGCGAGAGTGGAATTCGAAACTCGGCCGTCCAACCGAGCGAATCGATGTGCGTCGCAACATCCCATACGGCGTCCCACGCACTGTCTTCATTGCCATCGTCGTAGATGGCCTGATCCATCTTCACGCCTGCGGCGTTCACACCGAACTCGTAGCCCGTTCGCCGATCGTGATACGAGTCGAGGAAGATCCACACCATATCAGACGGCGTGAACGTGTCGCGCCGTTCCAGCAGCTTGATGATGCTGTCCGGGTGCGGGTCGAACGCGCGGACGAAGACGTACAGGTTCGCTGCGTCGTATGCCACCTTCGCTTCCGTGCGAAAGCGCGGCTCCTTTCCTTCGGTTGGCTGCCACTGCCTGAATGCAGAGATCACCGGCGCGGCACGCCAGATGGAGTCATTCTCGATGCCGTCGATCACCGGCGCCGCAGAGGTGCGAATGGCGACAGCGATACTGTCAGTCGGCGCGCCGACACGCAGCGGTCTCGACGCGGTGTCCGTACGTGTGCCAGCGTGTTCGGGTGCCTGGAGGCTCAGCACGAGTCCCAATATCGCGGCAGCAATCATCGTGTGCAGTCCAGGTTGAAAGCGAGACAGTGACCATCGCTGTGATGCAACGCGCGGACGCTTGGTTGTCCGTTCTGCTATTCTCGTCAGCTCGCTCGCGCCCAACAACGTGATCCGTCACGCGAGAGAGCGAGGTCGTCCCCCGGGGTTCCCGTTGGATATCCTAGCGGCCCAATTGGTTGGAATGTTTCAGCCGGTTTCATCCGCGGCGGTCTAGATTCTTACGTCAGACCATCGATCGAACTGATCACTCCATCTGAAGCTCATGAGATCGAAGCAGACTACACTCGCCCTCGTCCTACTCGCTTCGTTGGCCGTCGTGGCTTACGGGTTGTTCGCGACCAGCACGCGCGAGATCGCGAAGCCACCGGCGAGCAGATCGGACTCTGTCGCTGGCGTGGTGGCCGATCAGCGCTCGTTGAACACCTTGCGCGATCTGCTTCGTCTGCCACTCACCGTCGACGAAGCGCCTCTCGCGCGAGACGCATTTCGCCTTGCTGACAAGGAGATGGATCTCGCGTATGCCGACGCCGTCCGCGCGTCTGCACGGCAATTTCGCGACACGACCCCCGAGATTCGCGCGATGGATGAGCGCCTGCATCGTGCGCAGGATGACCTCGCCGCCGACGAGAAGCGCATCGCGCAGCTCACGGCGGATGCGGCGGCAGCGAGTGGAGCCGCGAAAAGCGCGCTGAACGATCGGATCGCGCTCTCGAAGGCGCGGCTCGAGCTGGATCAGGATGTGGTTGACGACGCTCGGCAAGATCTCATGCGTGTCGGCGGCGATCCGCAGGGACGCATGCAGGCGATCATGGAAGAGCATCAGGCGTCGTCGAAAAGCGCCGACAGCACGCGCATCGTGCCGACGGTCGCAACCGAGTCGCGAGGAATGGTTGGCCACGGCGAGACGTGGTGGTCGCTGCATCAAAAGGAAGCCCAACTCGATCAGGCGAAGACAGCCGCAGAATCGGCGGCAGTGTCGTTCACCAAGCAGCACGCGGAGCTCGAAAAGGCAGCGCCACCAACTGACTCATCCGCTTCATCTGCGGGAGTGAGCCATGACTCGTCCGCACTGTTGCTGAGGACCACGAGACGTCGCGCCGCCATGGAGAAAGCTCGTGCACGACTCGACCAGCACGTTGACGATCAGCACAAGCTCGCCGACGTCTACCAACGATGGATGGCCGTGGTGCGCGAGCAGCAGCGCACAGCAATCAACGGCGTGCTTCGCGGCATCGCCTTCATCCTCGTGATCGCATTGATCGGCTTGCTCGTCGACCTGTGGATCGAGCGACTGCTCGGCAACGCGGCCAGCGACCGCCGTCGCGCGCAGACGATGGGTGTGATCGTGCGCGTGTCACTGCAGGCGATCGGCGTGCTGTTCGTGCTGCTCGTGATCTTCGGAATACCCAGCAACCTCGGAACATTCCTCGGTCTCGCGGGCGCCGGCCTCACGGTGGCCATGAAGGACTTCATCGTCAGCTTCTTCGGCTGGTTCGTCCTCCTCGGCAAGGACGGCATCGGCATCGGCGATCTCGTCGAGATCAATGGCGTCACCGGCGAAGTGCGCGAGATCGGAATGTTCCAGACCGTGCTGCTCGAGACCGGCAACTGGACGGACTCGGGACACCCGACAGGCCGACGCGTGACGTTCACCAACAGCTTCGCCATCGAGGGGCACTACTTCAATTTCTCGACGTCGGGGCAATGGCTATGGGACGAAGTGCGTATCGTCGTGCCTGCGGGGCGCGACCCATATCCGGTCGTCGAAGCGCTCAAGAAACACATCGAAGCCGCCACGAGCGATAGCGCTGCGAAGGCGGAGCACGAATGGCAAGGCGTCGCACGATCGCCGCGCCTGAGTGCGCTGAGCGCCGTGCCCGCGATCAACATCAAACCAGTCATCGGTGGCGTCGAGATTACCGTGCGATACCTGACGCACATGCGCGAGCGCTCGGAGCTCCGAGCGAATCTCTATCATGCCGCAGTTGATCTGCTCGGTGAGAAATATCCGTCGCTGCCGGCGTCAACTCTACCGGCGCCCACGCTACCGCGGTGATTGGCGGCGAATCTCGCTGGTCGCGATGAAGTCCGCGAGTCGCGGCCGCGAAGTTGGTTGAGAGGGAACGAGGAGGAAACCGCCGCCAAGCGCAGCGATGAGCACATTCAACTGCTCGCGCCGCGGCGGCGTCTCGGCGTAAATACGGATGGGCACGTTCTCTTCCTGCTCCGTGCGGACGGCAATTTCGAACCGGCGAATACCTCGAGCCTCGAGCGCGCGCTGCACGAGCACGCTGTCCTCGATGGCGAAAGGTCCGTCCGAATCGAACATGTACGCGGTGGACATTCTGTGCTCCATCAAAAAAGCCGGTGGCACTAGCTCAAACGCTGTGCCTCCGGCATCGGACGCGATTTCTGCGTTCTTGTTAAGCCGATCGTCGATCGATTGGCGATCTCTAGTTATCGGTGCAGGCTCACCTTTGTGTCGGGGTGTGCCGACACTAAAGAAACGTGACGCATCGCACATTTTGAGCACGAAGGTTGCTTCATCACATGTCACGTGCTGCAGCACTGTGCAGCCAACATGCTGAGGAGAGCACCATGGCAGTCCTGAACGACAACGCCGTCGACACCGCAATGAACGCGGTTGATTCTCCGCCATTGACGCGAATGGAGATGCTGATGTTCCCAGCCGCGCTGGCCTATGCAGTGGCGACGTTCGTGTTCGTCATGGCGTACGATCAGTGGCTGGCCCGGGAGCCACGAGCCATCGTGCCTGCAGTGGCCTGGTCGCCGCCGCTCTGAGCGAACGGCGGTAGCATGAACGCTCCTTGCAAAGGCTTCTTCCGCGTCGCAACATCCATACATGCCATGGTACTCCGACGCGTCGAATCCGAAAAATTACCATAAGGTTGTAGACTGCCAGTACGCCTGTCCGGCTCACACCAACGTGCCGGAGTACCTCAGGCTCATCGCGCAGGGTCACTACACCGAGTCCTACCTCCTCAACCGGGAATCCAACGTCTTTCCCGGCATCCTCGGCCGCACGTGCGATCGCCCATGCGAGCCTGCCTGCCGCCGAGGGCGAGTGGATGGAAAACCAGTCGCGATCTGTCGGCTCAAGCGAGTCGCCGCCGATCTTCGCGACGACATCACCCCGTATCTCCCCAAGGCGCCGGCACTCAGAAACGGCAAGCGCATCGCGCTCGTCGGTGCGGGGCCTGCGTCGCTCACCGTTGCGAACGATCTCCTGCCCATGGGCTACGAGGTCGTGATCTACGAGCAGCATGCACGCGCGGGTGGACTGATGCGATTCAACATCCCAGCGTTTCGTCTGCCCGAGAGCGTGCTCGACGAAGAGACGGGTTACATCATCGGCATGGGCGCCGAGGTGCGCTATGGCACGCCGGTGAAGAGTCTGGCGTCGCTGCTCGACGAGCGTTACGACGCGGTGTTCGTCGGCAGCGGTGCGCCGAAGGGCAAAGAGCTCGACATCCCCGGCCGCTGGGACGATGGTGCGAAGAGCCACATTCACATCGGCATCGAGTGGCTTGGCTCCGTGCACTTCGGCCACATCGAGAAGATCTCGCCGCGCGTGCTCATCATCGGTGTCGGCAACACCGCGATGGACTGTTGCCGCACGTCACGTCGTCTCGGCGGCGTTGATACGAAGGTCGTCGCGCGACGCTCACGTCCGTACTTCAAGGCGTCGCCCTGGGAGCTCGACGACGCGCAGGAAGAGGGCATCGAGATCGTCGAGAACCACGCACCGAAGCGCTTCGTCATCGAGAACGGAACGCTCGTCGGCATGGAGTTCGAGCGCGTCGAATGGTCGGAGGTGAACGGGAAGCAGAAGAGCACTGTGATCGACACGGTCGTTCTTCCCTGCGACGAAGTCATCCTCGCCATCGGGCAAGACAATGCGTTCCCGTGGATCGAGCGCGATATCGGCATCTCATTCGACGAGTACAGCATGCCGGCAATCGACAAGGTCACCTTCGAATCCACTCGACCCGGAGTGTTCTTCGGCGGCGATTCAGCGTGGGGGCCGGCGAACATCATCTGGGCAGTCGAGCACGGACATCAGGCGGCGATCTCCATTCATCAGCATTGCCAGGGGCTGCCCGTTGCCGAGCGTCCTCCGGAAGGAATGCATCTCGAGAGCACGAAGATGGGGATGCACTCGTGGGCGTATTCGAATGACTTCAATCCATCGCCGCGTGCGCACATGCAGCACGCCGAGCTGGTCGAGCGGTTTGCGAAGCTGAGTGCGGAGGTGGAGCTGGGCTTCACTCCTGAGCAGACCGCCACGGAAGTCGAGCGCTGCCTCAACTGCGACATCGAGACGCACTTCGAGTCGACGCTCTGTATCGAATGCGACGCCTGCGTCGACGTGTGCCCTGTGAGTTGTCTCACGATCTCACGTCCCGTCGAAGACGAAATGGATCTGCGCAAGATGCTCTCGGCACCGGCGGTGAATCTCACGCAGGATCTCTATGTCTCCGCTGCATTGCCGCAGACCAGGCGTGTGATGGTGAAGGACGAAGACATCTGTCTCCATTGCGGCTTGTGCGCTGAGCGGTGCCCGACGGCGGCGTGGGATATGAAAAAGTTCGAGCTCGTGCTGCCGTACGCGTCGGCGCCAGCGGGCGCGCAGGCCGCGGTGCTCGCATGAGCGGCATCAACGACTTCGCCTTCAAGATGGCGACCGTCAACGGAACCGGATCGGCGAGCGCGAACAGCTTGCTCATGCAAGCGATCTTCCACATGGGTATTCCGGTCACGGGAAAGAATCTCTTTCCGTCGAACATCCAGGGCCTTCCGACCTTCTACGAGATTCGCGTGAGCAGCGCGGGTTACACGGCCCGTCCGCATGAAGTGGATCTCGTCGTCGCGCTCAATCCCGCGACGTATGCGAAGGACGTCGCTGCAGTGCGTCCCGGCGGTTATCTGCTGTACGACTCGTCGTGGCCGCTCGAGCCGGAGCTCGTGCGCGAGGGCATCACCATTCTCGGTATTCCGTTCGGCAAGCTGTGCGTCGAGAACTTTCAGGGCGATCGCAATCGCACGTTGCTTCGCAACATCGTGTATGCCGGAGCTCTGGCTGCCTTTCTCAAGATCGACATGGAGCTCGTGAGCCGGATGCTGGTCGAGAAATTCTCGAAGAAGAAGTCGCTGCTCGACGCGAACAATACCGCCATCAAGCTCGGCTACGACTACGCGCGCGCACACTACGAGTGTCCACTGCCCTTCCATCTCGAGAAGATGGATGCGACGAAGGACTACATCATCATCGAAGGCAACGCGGCGGCGGCACTCGGTGCGGTATACGCCGGCGCAACCGTCGGCGCGTGGTATCCGATCACACCATCGACGTCGATGATGGAAGCGTTCAAGGCATTCTGTCAGCAGTTCCGCACCGACAAGGAGACAGGGCTGGGCAAGTACTGCATCATCCAGGCGGAAGACGAGCTGTCGGCGGCAGGCATCGCGATTGGAGCGGGATGGGCTGGGGCGCGCGCGTTCACCAACACATCGGGCCCCGGCATCTCGCTGATGCAGGAATTCATTGGTCTGGCCTACTATACCGAGATACCGGCGGTCTTCTTCGACATTCAACGCACCGGTCCATCCACGGGCATGCCGACGCGCACACAGCAAGCGGATCTCTTCTCGCTCGCGTATGCGTCGCACGGCGACACGAAGCACATCGTCCTCTTTCCGCGTGATCCGGAAGAGTGCTTCTACCTCACTGTCGCCGCGTTCGACCTCGCCGACCGCTTTCAGACACCGGTGTTCGTGGCCAGTGATCTCGACATCGGGATGAATGACTGGATGTGCAAGAAGCTCACGTGGGATGACAACTACAAACCCGATCGCGGCAAGTGTCTCACTGCCGACGAGCTTGCGGTGATTCAGAAGTTCTCGCGCTATCACGACATCGACGGCGACGGCATCGCGGCGCGGTCACTCCCCGGCGCGCACGGCAACGGCGCGTACTTCGTGCGAGGATCAGGACACGACAAGCACGGTACGTACACCGAAGACGCCGACGCATATCAGGAAGTCGTCGATCGCCTGTCGCGCAAATTCAAGCTTGCGGCGAGCAAGGTGCCAGCACCGGAATTCCATCGCGTACCGGGCGCGGAGATCGGCATCGTCACGCTGGGTGGCTGTCATGCGGCGGTGCGCGAGGCGATTGACCGTCTGCAGGACGCCGGCATCGTTGCCGACTACATGCGCATTCGCGGCTTTCCGTTCGATGCACCAGTTCGCGAATTCCTCGACGCGCATACCATGAACTTTGTGGTGGAGCAGAACCGCGACGCACAGCTTCGTTCCCTGATTGCGATCGAGACAGGCAAGCCACGCGACGACATGATTCCCGTGCTCGACTACGGCGGTCTTCCCCTCACCGCCAACGTCGTAGTGAAGGCTGTCACCGAACATCTCGCACGGGTGCTCGTATGACGTCAATTGCCAAGCCGCCCGTTCGGCATCCTGGACTCAAGACGAACGCGCTGGGCTTCACGGTACGCGACTATGAAGGCGCAATGTCCACGCTCTGCGCCGGCTGTGGCCACGATTCCGTGACGGCGGCCCTCGTGCAGGCGTGCTGGGAAATGTCGCTGCCTCCACACCGTGCAGCGAAGATGAGCGGCATTGGCTGCTCGTCCAAGACCACCGCGTATTTCATGCGGCAGTCGCACGGATTCAATTCGGTGCATGGTCGCATGCCGTCGGTGAGCTCGGGTGCAAACGCGGCGAATCGCAACCTCACCTACATCGGTGTTTCCGGCGATGGCGATTCACTTTCCATCGGACTCGGACAGCTCTGCCACGCAATCCGTCGCAACGTCCGCATGCTGTACCTGATCGAGAACAACGGCGTCTACGGACTCACCAAGGGCCAGTTCTCCGCATCGGCCGACATCGGATCCACGTCAAAGAAAGGCGAGGCGAACGTCCAGCCTCCCATCGATCCAGTGCTGCTCGCTCTCACCCTCGGAGCCACCTTCGTCGCGCGCAGCTTTTCCGGCGACAAGGCGCAGCTCGTTCCCATTCTGAAAGCAGGGTTGTCGCACAACGGCCTCGCGCTCGTCGACGTGATCTCGCCATGCGTCACGTTCAACGATCACGACGGATCGACGAAGAGCTACAAGTTCACGCGCGAGCATGAAGTCGAGATCTCGGCGGCGGATTTCGTTCCGCTGCGCCGAGAGATCACCGCGCCCGAGACGCACGAAGCCATAACGACGGTCACGATGCACGACGGAAGCGTCGTTCGTTTCCGGAAGCTTCACGATGGGTATGATCCGACTGACCGCGAGTCGGCGTACGCCCACGTGCGCGCGTGTCAGGCGCGCGGCGAAGTCGCCACAGGTTTGCTCTTCATCGACGAGAATGGCTCCGACATGCACGACGTCGCCAAGACAGTGGCGACGCCGCTGGTCGATCTTACGTACGAAGAGCTCTGCCCGGGCAATGCGGCACTTCAGAAGTTGATGGAGAAGTACCGCTAACAGCCACAGCCTACGGACGAGCCTTTGCCGTTCTGGGCGATGCGCTCTGTGGTGAGCTCGTCCCGCCCTTCGCCTCGCCCTTCGCCTCGCCCGTCGATCGCTCGCCGCCGCTTGCCGCAGCGCGCGCCGCATCCACGACCGCTGCCACCACGCCGTCCGTGCGCGGGTGCGCTTCACGCGGTTGCTGTGAGCTCCCGGCTTGGCGAACATCCGGCACGTAGCCCTCACCCTTCACCGCACGTCCACGTGGAGCAGTATTGGTCGGATCGTCGTGCAGCACGATTGTGGGCGGATAGTAGTAGCCCACGCGATTGCCCGGGTTGTAGCCGTACGCCCCGAACGCACTGCCGTACGCATATGGCCAGTTCGAATCGACACCGAAGTCACCGCGTCCATAGCGCAGACCATACCCGAATGGCGCGTTGCCGAAGCGGGGAACGCCAAAGGGCCACAACCCGTTGCCCCATGGATCGTAGCTGAAGAAGCTCACGGAGAAGCGGCTGCCCGTGCCCTGATTCCACGCGTCCGCCGAACCGCGGCCATAGTGGCCATATGGTGCGTTCCAGCCGTAAGGAGAATACAGGTACACATCCGACGCGCCACGCTCGGCCAGCTCTTCCTCGTTCGTCACGGCGATCATTGCATCGGTCACGCGCGCGGGCACGCCGGCATCAGCCATCTGTGTCAGCGTATGTGCATCGATTGCGTAGCGCTGGCCACTCTCCATGACCCACGTTTCGACGACGTCCGCATCGACCATGCGTGCTGCTTCGGTGATCGCATTGGGTCCAACGGGTGAACCGGTGTCGAGACGCGCATCGAGAACGATGAAGTTGCCGCGTATGTTGAGCGCCGAAGAGATCTCGGTGGGCACGTCGGCTGGTATGGCGACATCGCGATAGCGCGCGACTCGCACGTCGGCGCCGTTTCCAGCGGCAACGCGTCGAACATCGAGCCACGTGCCGTTCGGCGTCATTGCAATGAGCGCAGACATCTCGGTCTGCACGCTGCCGCAGTTGACTGACGACTTGAGGAACACTCGACGTTCGTCGCCGGACCATCTTGCGGTCTGCGTACCGCGGCATCCGTTGGCCTCGATGGCCTGCGGACGTCCACTCGCGTCGATACGATCGCGCGAAACGATCTTTCCCTCGGCGACGGCCGAGATGTTCACGACGTCTGCGTCGGAGGTCGGTGTGATGCACACCGTGCGCGGTGCATTGAGACCTTCCGTCGGTCCGTCAGCCGGAGCAACGGACCAGCAGCCGAGCCATCCAAGCCATCGTGGGCCAGCGACGGTCTGCGCGTGCGCGGACGATGGTGTGGCCAGCGCAAAGGCGATCGCCGTGAGTGCGGCAGACGATGTACGAACGATGAAGGTCCTCATTTCCCCATTCCTCGTAAGCGAGCGGCGGGTGGGTGCAAGCGTTGAAAAATCAAAGGTCGTTGGTCGTTCAAGCGTTGACGGAAGGTGAGAAAGGGCGACGCACTATGCGTCGCCCTCTCTCAAAAACTCCGCTACACGATCATCGTTACGGCTTCGGGTGAGCCGTGCGCGTCTCGGCCTGCGGCGCCGGCTGGCTGGAGCCGGATGACCCGGATGACCCAGAAGACGACGAACCACCACTCGATGACGACGATCCAGAGCTCGCAGAACTGGGCGACCGCTGGCCGCTGGACCGGTCCGTTGTGGAACTGGGCTGCCCCTGCGTGTAGCCGTGTCCCTTCACCATCTGTCCACGTGAGCTCGTGGTGCCTGGCGTTACGATGACGATCGGATTGCTGTAGTAGCCGCCGTAATATCCGCCACCGTAGTAGTTGCCATAGCCCGTATAGCCGTAGGGCGAGTATCCGTAGCCGTAGCCATAGCCATACGGATCATAGTACGGATCCATGTTGACGTAGCGCCGGCGATTTCCCGGATACTCGTCGTCGCTTACCGCTTTGTTGTCGGCGCGCGCCACGGCAAAGGCATCCGGATTGGAGACCGCAACCATTGCGTCTGTCACGGCAGTTGGAAGGCCCGCGTCTGCGAGAGCGACGATATCGTTCGCGCTGAGCGAGAAACGCTGGCCGCGCTCGAGTACCCAAGCGGAGACGACAGCGGAATCTGCGTTGCGCGATGCCTCGACAACTGCGTTCGTGCCGATCGGTGCGCCAGCCGCGATGCGTGCGCTCTGCGATGCCAGATTACGTCCGCCCAGTGCGGCGGCGATGTCGGCAGGAACGGAGCTCGGAACACCAGCGTCGTGATAGCGCGCGACGCGAACGTTGTCACCACCGCCAGCGACGACGTTGCGCACATCGATCCAATCGCCCTGCGGCGTCATGGCGAGAATGGCGGACGTCGCGCTCTTCATGCCTTCGCATGTCGTCGCTGCGTGCAGATAGACGCGACGCTCATCGGAGGAGAACTGCGCCTTCTGTGCACCTGTGCAATTCTTCGCGTCGATTGGCGTCTCGCGGCCGCTGGCGTCGAGCCTGTCGCGCGAAACGACTTTGCCGTCGCTGATCGCGGATACTTCGACGACGTTGGCGTCGGAGGTAGGCGTGACGCAGACGACTGGTCCACTGAAGCTCGACGAGCCGTACTGGCCGCCGCCGGGCAGCGTTGCAGTCCAACATCCGATCCACGCCTGCCAGCGCGGACCCGTCATCGACTGTGCGCTGCTCGTGGCGGCGAAGAGCGCGGACGCCGCCAGGCCGAGGACTGCTGCGCGCTTCATTGAATTCTGCATGTTCGTGATCCTCATATATGAAGCCTAGAGCCTGAACGTGAGGCCAAGCGTCGCTTGAACGCCCGACAGATCGATGCGGTCGAATCCGGAAAATGAGCTACCATCCAGCTTGGCCTTCGCCCAGACATAGCGCGATTCCGCGCGGAGCGCCACCAGCGGGCTGAGGCTGATGTCCACGCCGCCCATGCCCTGTACGGTGGTAGTCCAGTCGCTCGACTCGAGGGTGGACGTGAAGATGTTGTTGTTGTTGAAGTCCACGAAGTCACCGTTCTGGCGGAAGCGATACCACATCGCTCCGGCGCCGCCACCAATCCACGGCACGACTTTGTTCGGAATCCACGCGAGCCGGCCGACCTGACGGCCAGGCGGCGTGAGGTAGTAACGCAGGTTCGCCGTGAGCGGCACGCGATCGAACGTGGTGTTCTGCGTGATCGGCGCGTCCGGGTTGTTGCCGACGGTCTCGAAAAAATGGCGGAACGAGGAGCCCGATCCGGCGTGCGAGAAGCTGGCGTCGATCGAGACGTCGAGGCGCGAGCCGAGAGGAACGGCGAACTCGCCGCCGAGCGTCAATCCGCTGAAATCCCTCTTGCTCAGCGTCAGGTCGGTGATGGCCTGATCGAACACGTCGCTGTTGGCATTCGCGTGATCGTAACCGCCACGAATGCTCAGACGAACTTGCGGCTCGTGAAACAGAAAACCGTTGCCGCCGTGCTGTGCACTCGCTGGAAGAGTGATGCCGAACGCCAACGTTGCCGCGAGTATCATCGTCCTACTGGGCTTTGCCATACGCATCGCCTCTTCCGGGTTCAAGGTGGGGAAATCTACCCGCGCGTCGGGTGTGAGTTCCGGCACCATGTTTCTTTGTCTTCAAATTAGTATACATATCTCGTGCCGACCGTCAAGTGCTGGCCGGAAAAGCTTATCGGGTGCTATTGTTCTACTTCAGAACAAAAGCCCATTCGGCTCGGATCGCTGCCGCCGAACCCCTACTGCATACCCGATGACAAATCGCGCTGCCGCTCTGACCCTCACCTTTTTCTACGCAAGGGTCATGACCGCTGTTGCTGTTCTGGCCGGCAATGCCGCCGCGCAAGATCGACGCACCGTAACGGAGCCGGTCGTTCCCGCGGCGTGCATCACCCTCACAGCGTCACTGGTGTCCATCGGTGATTCGACGCTCGCCGAAGCGGATGAGCGCAAGCTCGATACCCAGCGCATCCAGTCCGCGCTCGACGGATGCACGGCGGGAAAAGCCGTCGTCCTCGCTCCAGGCGATGGCGAGCGACGCGCGTTCCTCACGGGCCCACTCCAGCTGCGCGGCGGCGTCACGCTCGTCATCGGCGCACGCGCAATTCTCCTCGCATCGCGCGACCCGCGGCTCTACGACATCGACGCCGGCCGGTGCGGCACTGTCGACAAAAAAGGACACGGGTGTGTCGCTTTGATAACTGCGGAGCGGGCCAACGGCGCGGGCCTCATGGGCCCCGGCACCCTCGAAGGACGCGGATGGGCCAAGCTGCTCGGCAAGGACGTCTCCTGGTGGGACCTCGCACAGCAAGCGAAAGCCGAGAAGCTCAACCAGAGTTGCCCGCGTCTCATGCAGCTCAATCGCGCCGACGACTTCACACTCTACCGAATCACCATTCGCAACTCGCCGAACTTCCACGTCGTCTACGATCGCGGCAATGGCTTCACCGCGTGGGGCGTGGTGATCAACACACCGGACCCCAGAGCGCGCAACACCGACGGCATCGATCCCGCGAGCGCGACCAACGTCACCATCACGCACAGCTTCATCAACACCGGCGACGATGACGTCGCCATCAAGGCCGGAAGCACTGGGCCCAGCTCGCACATGACGATCTCGCACAACCACTTCTATCGCGGGCACGGCGTGTCGATCGGCAGCGAGACGGACGGCGGCGCGAGTGCGATTCGCGTTTTCGATCTTTCCATCGATGGTGCGGACAACGGACTCCGCATCAAGTCGAATGCATCGCGCGGCGGGATCGTGCAGGACATTGCATACTCGGACGTATGTCTCCGCCGAGTGAAGAATCCGATCGAGATGGATACCCATTATTCGGCGTCGGAGGAAACGACGGGCAGCAAGATCCCGGAGTTTCGCGACATCCGCCTCGCGAACGTTCGCGTGACGGAAGGCGGCAAGGTGATCCTCGAGGGTTACGACGCTGCGCGGCCGCTGCGCATCGCGTGGGACAACGTCACCTTCGATGATCCGGCGAAGTACAAGGTCAGCGCGCAGTATGTCGAGTTGAAGGCTGGACCTGGACCAATGAATCTGCCCATCACCGGCGAGAACGTACGCGTCACCGGTGCGGGCAGCGAAGCTCCCGCGAACGCATGCGCAGGCAAGTTCGTTCCGCTTCCGGCAACTGTCGCAAGCGCAGCGGTGAGTCAAACCAACTATGCCGCCATCGTCGATGCGCGATTCGGCGGTCGCGATGGCGAGATCGCCAACGGCGTCGCCACCTACCGTTCGATCGGCGGAGCGCTCGAGGGAATTCCGCAGAACGGAATCGGTCGCGCAGTCATCTTCATCAGGAATGGCCGGTATCACGAGAAGCTGACGGTCGAGCGACCGTACATCACACTTCGTGGCGAGAGCCGCGACAACACGGTGCTCACGTACGATGCTGCGGCGGGCGCACCATCGCCGGGCGGTGGCACATACGGCACGCGAGGCAGCTTCACGCTCCGCATCATCGCGCCGGACTTTCACGCAGAAAATCTCACGATTGAAAATGCGTTCGACTATCTGACGAATGCAGCGAAGTCCGACTCCGACGCGTCGAAGCTGCGCGGCTCACAGGGCGTCGCATTGATGACGGACATGGACGCCGATCGCTCAGTCTTCTCCAACGTCAAAGTGCTCGGTCATCAGGACACGTTGTTTCCGAACGCCGGCCGCTCCTACTTCCACAAGTGCGAAGTGTGGGGCAGCGTGGACTTCATTTTCGGTGCAGGCCGAGTAGTGTTCGACGACTGCGACATCATCTCGCGGGACCGCGGCAGCAAGACGAACAACGGCTACATCTCGGCGCCGAGCACACTTGCGTCGGCGCCGTACGGATTTCTTTTTCGTGGATGTCGATTCAGGAAGGAGAAGGCCGACATGCCGGCGAATACGGTGACGCTCGGACGGCCATGGCATCCATTCGCGAATCCCGCCGTGAACTCGAGCGCGGTGTTCATCGACAGCTGGATGGATGATCACATCGGCGCCAAGGGCTGGGATCGCATGTCATCGGTGGACTCGACGGGAACGCGAACGTGGTACGAGCCAGCGGATGCGCGCTTCTTCGAGTATGGAACCAAGGGGCCGGGCGCGGTGTCCAGTGCTTCGCGAAAAGTTCTGAGCGCGGATGAGGCGAAGAAGTACACGCCCGAGAAGGTGCTCGAGGGTTGGGTGCCAACGTTCTGACGTCAGCCGCAGTGGAGATTGAATAGTCGATGAAGTCGAGTCTGGCGCGAGCATTGGCGGTGACATTCGTGGCGGCGGCATGTGCTGCCGCTCCAGCACCACCGCCAATCGCGCCGGTGGCGCGTGCACGCTACGACGCCATTGTCGACGCGCACTTCATCGGCCACGATGGCGACCGTCTCAACGGCACGCCCGAGTTTCACACGATTGGCGCGGCGTTGGGCGTTGCGCCCGATTCGTCGGCGACGCGACACGTCATCTTCCTCAAGAACGGTCGCTACCGTGAAAAGCTGACGGTCGACAAGGGGAACATCACGCTGCTCGGCGAGAGCCGGGACAGTGTAGTGATTTCCTTCGACGCGACGGCTGACACACCTGATCCTGATGGCGGCTCATATGGCACGCGCGGCAGCTTCACGCTGCGCATCGCCGCGCCGGATTTTCGCGCCGAGCATCTCACGATCGAGAATGCGTTCGACTTCCGCGCGAATCTGGCGAGACCGGCGGGCGATCCGCTCAGAGTGAAGAACACGCAGGCCGTTGCGCTGCACCTGGATCGGGGGAGCGATCGCGCTGCGTTCGTGGACTGCGTGATTTCCGGGTGGCAAGACACGCTCTACGCGAATGCTGGCCGCGCGTACTTCCGGCAGTGCATCATCCTCGGTCACACGGACTTCATCTTCGGAGGCGGCACGGCGGTATTCGACGATTGCGACATCGTGTCGCGTGCTGGCGGTTACATCACAGCGCCGAGCACACCGCCGTTGCAGCGGTACGGATTCGTGTTCGTGGCGAGTCGGCTGGGGCGAGAGTCGAATGCGGTGAAACCGAATACGGTGGCGTTGGGGCGACCGTGGCATCCGTCGTCGAATCCGAATGTGAATCCGAGTGCGGTCTACCTCGACTGCAATATGGATGATCACATCACGGTGGACGCGTGGGCGCCGATGGGTGGGTTCATTCCTGAATCGGCGCGGTTCTTCGAGTACAAGAGTCACGGTGTGGGTGCCGTGAAGACTCTCGGGCGGCGCGTGCTCTCGGATGAGCAGGCGGCGCAGTATCGAGTCGAGGAAGTGTTGGGTGGGTGGAGGCCCTGAGCTGTTTGGCGTTGGCAACGGCGGAATTGTTTACAGCAGAGCCCGCGGAGGATCGCGGAGGACGCGCGACCTTCCGCATGTGATCACATCGAGCGAACGAGCTTCAGGTGATCGGCTAGCTCGAGCTTCAACCCACGAATGCCATCGACGGCCAGTCGCGCCATGAGCTCAGCGCCGAGTGGGCGGAAGTGTGTGTTGTCGTGCACGCCTTGTGGATAGTTCGGATTCTCGCCCGCCTCGACTTGCAGAAACAGCTTCACTGACGAATCTGCGCCGTAGCTGGAGAGAACGTCGGCGCTGGATTCGTGCATGTCGATGAGTGGAACGTGTTGTTCAGCAGCAACGGAGCGCGTGAGGCCCGGATATTCACCGTGGGTGTCCTCCAGTCGACCGGCGCTGTCGAACTTGCGCCGACGCACCGGTGTGAAGAGAAGGGGGAATCCACCCTTCGCGCGTACGTCGGCGACCATGCGTGCGAGATTCATCTTGAAGTCGGCTGGCGGCGTGTAGCGATCCACCTTTTCGGACGATTCGTCGTTGTGTCCGAACTGGATGAAGACATAGTCGCCAGCCGCGATCGAATCTGTAATTGCACGCCAACGTCCTTCGCTGATGAAGGTGCGCGTGCTGCGACCATTCATCGCACGATTGGCGATGTGCACTTCATCCGGCCGAAAGTACTGGCCGAGCATTTCGCCCCATCCGGTTTCGGGTCGCTTCTCTGGAAGTTTCTGCGCCATTGTGGAATCGCCGGCCAGCCAAATGGTGATTGGCTTCGGCGCGGTGATCGGTGTGAGCGCGATGAATGGGAGGAGAAGCGAGCGGAGGCGCATTGAGTGTCGTGTTCGAGTGAAGTCGTCATTATGCAGGGCGCGCAGCGTGTGTCGGGAGCTAATGATTCTGTCATCCCGCAGGCGCGCAGCGCGTGTCGGGATCTGATGATACTGTCATCATGCAGGGGCGCGGCGCGTGTCGGGACCTGATGATACTGTCATCCCGCAGGCGCGCAGCGCGTGTCGGGATCTACGGT
>JBDUCR010000318.1:0-24402 GCA_040003345.1 bacterium | reverse complement strand
GGATCGAGTCCCGAAAAGGGCTCATCGAGAATGATGAGATCCGGGTCGTGCAGCAGTGTGCCGATGAACTGCACCTTCTGCTGCATGCCGCGCGAGAGCTCGTCGATCTTCGACAGGCCCCAGTCTTTCTCCGCGGTCTTGAGCTCGAAGCGCTCCATCCAGAAGTCAATGCGCTTCTCGGCGTCGGCACCACTCATGCCCTTGAGCTCGGCGAGAAACTTGAGCACGCGCCGAACCTGCATCTTCTTGTACAGGCCGCGCTCTTCGGGAAGGTAGCCGATGCGATCGGTGACTCCTGCGTCGATGTGCGATTGGCCGAACAGCGAGATCGATCCGCTGTCGGGTACGATGATGTTCAGGATCATCCGAATGGTCGTCGTCTTGCCGGCGCCATTGGGGCCGAGGAGCCCGTAGACAGCGCCGCGAGGCACAGCGAGCGAGAGGTCGCGAACGGCGACGTGCTCGGCGTACCGTTTCACGATATTTCGGATATCGATGGCGAGATCGGTCATGACAGGGGGAGAGGGACATCCCAATATACGGGCTATTCTGAAGCCTGTTTCGGGGCCGGCGCGAACGTGCGCCTAGCGCCCCCTTGCGGGCTCCACGAAATTCGGCCGATGCGCCGTCTCTTCGCTACCGGAGCTCTCCTTCTCGCTTCTGCCTGCTCGACCGCCTCTGATGGGAAGACGTCCGCCGGCAGGGACACTGTCGTCGTATATGGGGCGGCGAGTCTCACCGGGGCAATGCGCGCTGCGCTCGACAGCTTTTCGCGTCGAACGGGTGCCGTCGTGTCCGAGGAACATGGAGGGTCGCTCGAGCTCGCGCGGCGAATCATCGATCTTCGTCGCGTTCCCGATGTGATCGCGCTCGCTGATCAAGAGGTGTTTCCTGAGCTGCTCGTTCCCGACGCGATGTCGTGGTATGCGGCGTTTGCGCGCAATCGCATGGTCGTCGCGTACACCGATCGGTCGCGCTACGCTGCCGATGTAACGCCGGATACGTGGCGGAGGATCGTGTTGCGTCCTGATGTGCTGCTGGGCCGAACGGATCCGGCGATTGCGCCAGCGGGATATCGAACGCTGTTGATGTACAAGCTCGCAGAGCGATTTTACAAAGAGGCGGGTCTCGCGGCGAAGCTGGAGGCGAAGACGCCGGCGAGTCTTGTGCGAGGCAACGCTGCGGAGCTG
The DNA here is from genome assembly GCA_040003345.1 of bacterium. Taxonomy (GTDB): domain Bacteria; phylum Gemmatimonadota; class Gemmatimonadetes; order Gemmatimonadales; family Gemmatimonadaceae; genus AG11. The sequence continues at coordinate 23,212 of JBDUCR010000318.1, read as the reverse complement.
GCCGCGCTGCTGACGGCTGGTGAGCTCGACTACATCATCGAGTATGAATCACTGGCGCGTGCGCAAAAGCTCAAGTTCGTCCCGCTTCCATCCGAGATCGATCTCGGCGACCCGGCGCGTGCTCAGTCGTATGCGGAGGTGTCGGTGCGCGTGTCGAACGGACATGACAGCGTGACGCGGCGTGGTGCGCCGATTCTGTATGGCGTGAGCGTACCGCGTGCCGCCCCGCATGCAGCGTCTGGCGTTCGCTTCGTTGACTTCCTGCTCGGCACCGATGGCAGAGCGATTCTTCAGCGCGCGTACGTCGACGCACTGGATCATGCGCAGATGATTGGTGACTCCGTGCCCTCTCAACTTCGCGCGAGCGCTGCACCGTGAGCGTTCGACCGGCACATCGCATTGCGACGATTGGTGTGGTCAGTGGAGCGGTCTTGCTGATCGCACTGCTCGCGCTGCCGGTTGGTGCACTCGTAATCCGTGGTGGAGTGGATGGTCTTCGCCAATTGGGAAGTGACATCGAGCTGCGGCGCTCTCTCACACTGACGGCGTTCACGGCGACGACCGCAACGCTCGTGACGATTCTCCTCGGAACGCCACTCGCGTATCTGCTGGCGCGCGACCGACTCCCTGGCGGATCGTTCATCGACGCGCTCGTCGAGCTGCCGCTGCTCATTCCGCATCCGGTCGCGGGCATTGCGTTACTGCTTGCGTTCGGGCGTGCGAGTCCCGCTGGCGCAGCGCTCGCGCGCATCGGACTCGGCATCGTCGGCTCACCGGTTGGCATCGGGCTCGCAATGCTGTTCGTCGCCGCGCCGCTCTATGTGAGCGCCGCACGTGAGTCCATCGGACGCGTCGACAGGCGGTACGAGGACGTCGCGCGTACGCTCGGTGATTCGCACTGGCGTGCGGTGAGACGAGTGACGTTGCCACTCGCCGGACGCGGTTTGTTTGCCGCAGCAGTAGTGATGTGGGCGCGAGCTGTCAGTGAGTTCGGCGCGATCGTGATACTCACATACAATCCCAAAGTCGCGAGTGTGCTGAGTTACGATCGGTTCACCGCGTTTGGACTCGACGCTGCATTGCCGGTGGCGGCCGTGCTCGTGTTGCTCGCGCTCGTTCCGCTCCTGGTTCTCCGATCGTTGCGAGCGAACACTCGTTCCATCGAGCAGCTGACGTGATCGCACTCGAACGGCTTTCATCGCGCGCCGGCACTTTTGAACTGCGCGACGTCAGCGTCGTACTGCCGAAGGGCGCGTGGGGAATCGTGCTCGGACCCGCGGGTTCGGGAAAAACGACACTGCTCGAGACGATCGCCGGTGTTCGCGACGCGAGTGGAGGACGTGTGTTGCTGCGCGGCGCAGACGCGACCGCTCTTCCGCCTGAATGCCGGCACATCGGAATGGTCTATCAGCACGGATATCTGTTTCCGCATCTCACTGTCGAACAGAACATCAGCTACGGCGCCGCCGACGTGCGTGCGGCACGAGAGATGGCGACTCGTCTCGGTGCCGACGCATTTGCCGGACGTGCAGTGACGTCGTTGAGCGGCGGTGAGCGACAGATCGTTGCGCTTGCGCGCGCGCTCGCGCCGAATCCCGATATTCTCCTTCTCGATGAGCCGTTCGCTGCACTCGATCCGCGGCGACGCGTGCGCGTTCGCTCCGAGCTGCGCAGGCTGCAGCGCGAGCGAGGCACAACGGTGCTGCATGTGACACATGATTTCGTCGAGGCAGGAACGCTTGGTGATCTCGCGATGGTGCTCGACAACGGACGGCTTTCTCAGGTGGGCACACCAGAAGCGGTTTTTCGAAAGCCAGCGTCTGGAGCGGTGGCCGATTTCATCGGCGCCGATAACGTGTACTCGGGCACGATCGTGCGTAGCGGGGTGATCGAAGCGCCGGAAATGGGAACGCTCTCGTTCTCAGGCAATGGACTCGAACTCGCTGGCGTTGGAGATCATCCCGGCGGAGCAGGGCATGCGGTCATACGGGGCGAAGATGTCGTGCTCGCGCGACGGCAGCCGAATCCCAGCTCTGTGCGCAACGTGCTTCACGGGCGCATTGTCGAGGTTGCTCCGGATGGCGTGTTGGCACGGGTGGCGATTGCCATAGGATCAACGACGCTCGTCGCGATCATTACGCAGGCTTCGGCGACCGAGCTCGGTCTCGCGCAGGGCGAGAGTGTCGTGGCAAGCGTCAAGGCGACCGCTGTGCATCTTTGCTGATACTCACGCCGAACATTCGACTGGCGATCGCCTCGATTGGCGCACACGTTGATAGATGGCGCGGAACCTTCGGCTCCTGGCGCAGAGGCCCGAGCGAAGTGCGCTTGTCGAGAATTCCAAGCAGGAGCTGATGGTGGAGTCTCGCCGTTCGTCGGGTAGGATGCAGGCCGTTCGCGTGCACTCGGCGAGCGCGGTTCGGCGCTACACCGAAGCGGTCGCGACGGCGCTCATTGCAGTTGCGATCACGTGGCTGCTGCGCGACACCTTCGGCGGCTTGCACGGTCTGCTGTTCTGGGTGTTGACTATCGCGATCGCGGCGCGTGGCGGCTTCGGTCCGGTCATCGTTGCGTCGACGCTGGCCGTGCTGTTCCGTGACGTGATTCTCACGTCGCCAACGGCGCATCGCGGTGGTACGGCGATCGAGATCTTCTCCATCGTCAACTATCTCGGCGTTTCGGCGACGCTCGGGTACATCGTCGACACGCTTCGTCGCGCACGCCGGCAAGTCGCGCAGGCCACGGACGGTATGATCGACGCCATGCTCGTGCTCGATGCGAAGTGGCGTCTCCGCTTCTACAACAAGGCAGGTGCCGCTCTGCTCAACCGCGCCGGCGTCGAGGCGAGGGTGATCAAGCACGGTGTGTTGTGGGAGTCAATTCCCAGTCTCATCGGCACGCCGTTCGAGACAGAAACACGGCGCGCGCAGGCCGAGGAGCGCGTTGTCGAATACGAAGCGCGCTATCCGGACGCAGAGTTCTGGCTCCGCGTTCGCTGCGTCCCTTCCGTGGATGGCGGTGTGTCGATGTTTGCGCATGACGTCACGGCGGCGCGTGTGGCGGAATCAGAGCGTCGTCGGACGGAAGATCGGTATCGGGCGCTCGTTCAGGCGAGCACGGTAATGGTCTGGAGCACCGATCCGCAGGGCGTGGTGAGCGACATGCCAGTGTGGCGCGATCTCACCGGAAAGTCGACGGCGGAGCTCCACGGTACTGGTTGGGTGGACGTCATTCATCCCGATGATCGCGCACGTGTCGCGACGCTGTGGACCGAGGCGCTGGCGCTGGAGAAACCATATTTTGCCGAATACCGGATACGACGACGCGATGGCGGCTATCTGTGGTATCGCGCGCGCGCTGTCCCGGTGCGCGAGGGAGATCATATCGTCGAGTGGGTCGGTGTGCTCGACGACATTCAGGAGGAGCGTCTCGCCCGCGAGCGCCATGACGCGGTCGAGAACGCACTCGGCGTGCTCGGCGTCTCGCTCGACTACGAGTGGAATCTCGCGGCCGTGACACGATTGCTGGTCCCGACGCTCGCAGACTACTGCAGTGTTGATCTCACCAATTCGTCGGGTGAGCATCGTCGCGTGTCGTCGACGCACGTGGATCCGGACAAGGAAGTCATTCTTCGCGATCTCTGGAGAAAGTATCCGTATCGCGCGGACGACAGCGGCACGCCCGCCGTCGTGCGCACGGGCGTATCGCAGCTCACGCCGCACATCGATCCGCAGGAGATTCTCCGGTTCGTGCAGTCCGAGGAGCAGGCATGGATGTTCGAACAGCTCGCGCCGCGATCGTTTCTCTGTGTGCCAATGAGCTCTCGCGGACAGGTGTTCGGTGCGCTCTCACTCGTCTACTCGGATTCAGGACGCGTCTATGGACAAGCGGATCTCGCTGCGGCCGAGCAGATCGCCGCACGCGCGGCTACGGCGATCGAGAATGCGCGACTCTACGCGGACGCGAAGGCGGCCAACCGGACGAAGAGCGACTTTCTCGCGACGATGAGTCACGAGTTGCGCACGCCGCTCAATGCGATCGCAGGCTACGCCGAGTTGCTGCTGATGGGCGTGCGGGGGCCAATCTCGGACGATCAGCAACGCGATCTCCTGCGCATCAAGCAGAATCAACAGCACCTGCTCGAGATCATTACGGATATCCTCAACTTCAGCCGCCTCGAAGCAGGACGCACGCGGTACCAGTTGCAGCCGCTGCGCGTGGTCGACGTACTGGAGCGTATGGAAGGCGTGATCGAGCCACAGGCGCGTGCGCGATCGCTGCGCTACGAATACCGCAAGCCGGAAACGGCGTTAATCGTCACCGCCGATCGCGAGAAGCTTGAACAGGTGCTCATCAACCTTCTGGGCAACGCGGTGAAGTTCACGCAGCCCGGAGGCAGCATCACGCTCTCCGCCGCTGAGAGCGACGGGCATGTTCGCATTCACGTTCGTGATACGGGTATCGGCATCGCACCAGAGCAGCTCGCGTCGATCTTCGAGCCGTTCGTGCAGCTCGAGCCTGCGCTCACGCGCACCACGGAAGGAACGGGTCTCGGTCTCGCGATCAGCCGGGAGCTCGCACGCGGAATGGGCGGTGAGCTGCGTGCGGAGAGCATGCCGGGCAGTGGCTCGGTGTTCACGGTCGAGCTTCCGCGCGGTCACGACTGAGTGGCGAACTGAATGTCTCAGCCGTCGAGCGCGCATGTCTCTGCTCTCAACAGCAGACTGTTTTCAGTGATCACCTCGAGGAGGAGTGAATATCGATGATGATTCGTGCGGTGTTGATTGCTGGCTTGCTGATTTCGGCAGTGAGAGTTGCTGCGCAGTCGCCAATGATGCCGGCCGTTATCATGAGCGCCGATCGCTTGCGCAGCATCGGCGACTCGCTGGCGCCTGCTGCCTCGCGCACTGCGCAGCTCGGACGCGGCGCCGGATTCACATATGCGGTGACGCATCGTGACAGCACCGGCGGGCTCGAAGGTCACACCGATTGGACGGACGTCTTCGTCGTGCAATCAGGAAGCGCAACGATGCTCACCGGTGGCGTCACGGAAGGCGGTCGCGAAGCGTCGCCGGGTGAGTGGCGCGGTGGCACTGTGCACGGTGCAACCAGCGCGGCAATCAAGGTTGGCGACGTCGTGGTGATTCCCGCGGGGACACCGCATCAAATGGTGTTGCGTCCCGGTGAGCGAATCAGCTATCTCGCTTTCAAGGTCGCGGCAACGCCCGCTGCACTGGCATCGCAGAAACAGTGATCACGTGCTGATCGACGACTATCTCCCGCGATATGACGTGGTCGAGCGACACTCCATCAGCGTACGAGCCACGCAGGCGCGCACGTACGCCGCCATCTGCGCAACGGACTTCGCCACCGGCTGGCTGATACAATTCCTTTTCTTCGTGCGACTTCTTCCCGACGCGTTGATGCACGGCCGCGAGGGCATTCGCGCACTGAAAAGTCGACGCGCCTCGCCGCTCACCATCGCGACGCTTCAGCGGGGAGGATTTCGCCTGCTCGCCGAGCGTGCGCCAGACGAGATGCTACTCGGTACAGAAGGAAAGTTCTGGACGTTATCAGGTGAGCGTGGCGCACCAACGGCCGACGCATTTCGCGACGGCGCGCCGGAGGCTGGAACAGCGCGCGGAGTGTGGGACTTCCGTGTGCGTGCGAAGGATCACGACCACAGCGAGCTCACAACGGAAACGCGTGTGCTCTGCGCCGACTCGGCGGCACGGCGTCGATTTCTACCCTACTGGACCGTCATTCGGCCAGGCAGCGGTCTCATACGACGCGTGATGTTGCGCGCGATCAAGCAAACGGCGGAGCGTGCATCAGCATGACGAGGCTCGCACTCATTCAACAACTCTTCGGTCATGCTGCGTGGGCAGATGATGCGCTGTATCGCGCGCTGACCGCATCCTCCGCAGCACCTGACGAGGCGTTGCGAGAGTACGCACACATTTTAGGAGCGTGTGAAGTCTGGCTCTCGCGCATGGAGCAGCGCGCACCTCGCATCGCTGTGTGGCCGACGCTCTCTCCGGCGGAATGCGTTGCATTCAGAGAGACGATAGCCGATGGCTACGACGCGATACTGTCGCGACTCACTGACGACGTGCTCGATCAGAAGGTCTCGTACACGACGTCCGACGGCCGTCCGTTCGTAAATACTGGCGGCGAAATTCTCGTGCACGTCGCGATGCACGGGCAGTACCACCGCGGCAAGGTGAATCTGCTCCTGCGTCAGGCGGAAATGGCGCCGGCCCCGGCGGATCTCATTGCCTTCATCCGCGGAGCGTCTACCGCCACGCAAGCGAGTAGCACGATTGCGTCACAATCGAAGTCATCGCAAAGCTGAGCTCTCGTGATGCCCGCGGGCAGAAAGAACGAAGTGAAGCGGATCGACGCGTTCTAGCCGGCTACCGCGGTCGGCGAAGCGAACAGCGCCTTCGCTCGCTCGATCGCGTGCACGAGCGCGTCGACGTCGTTTTCGTCGTTATAGACGTAAAACGACGCCCGCGCGGTAGCGGACACTCCCAGTCGCCGCATCAACGGCTGGGCGCAGTGATGGCCGGCGCGAATGCACACGCCGTTCTGGTCGAGGATGGTCGCGAGATCGTGCGGGTGGATGTCGCTCACCGTGAAGCTCACCACACCGCTCCGCTGCGACGGAGGTGGTCCGTACACGCGCACTCCATCCACCTCGGCGAGTCGCTCCGTCGCGAGACGCACCAGCGCGCGCTCATGCGCGAGCACGTCATCCATGCCGATGGCGGAGAGATAGTCGCACGCCGCCGCGAGCCCAACCGCATCGGCGACATTCGGCGTACCCGCCTCGAACTTGTGCGGCAATACGTTCCACGTTGAATGATCGTCGCGCACGAACTCGATCATGTCGCCGCCGAACTGATAAGGCGACATCGTTTCGAGGATCGTGCGTCGTCCGATCAGACCGCCGATGCCCATCGGCCCGCACATCTTGTGGCCGCTGAACGCGTAGAAGTCCACGTCCAGTTCATCGAAGCCGACGCGCAGATGCGGCGCGCCCTGCGCTCCATCACATACAGCGAGTGCGCCGACCGACCGCGCAATGGCGACGATCTCGCGCACTGGATTCACAGTGCCAAGCGCGTTGGAGACGTGACTGAACGCGACGACTTTCGTGCGCGGAGTCACGAGCGAGCGCAGCGCATCCAGATCCACGTGCTGCTCGCTCGTGAGCGGGCAGACGTGAAAGCGCGCGCCACGCGCAAGCGCGAGCTGCTGCCAGGGGACGAAGTTCGCGTGATGGTCGAGTGCGGTGACGATGATCTCGTCGCCCGCCGAGATGTTCGCCATCCCCCATGCTGTTGCGACGAGGTTCAGCGCTTCGGTCGTGCCGCGCGTGAAGATGAGGCAATCCGCGTCGGCAACACCGAGAAAGCGCGCGATCGTTTCGCGGGCCGCGTGATAGCGTTCGGTCGCACGAACGGAGAGATCGTACGCGCCGCGGTGCGGATTCGCGTTGTCGTTCTCGTAGTACTGACGCATCGCATCGAGCACGACGCGCGGTTTCTGCGAGGTGGCCGCGGAGTCGAGATAGTGCAGCGCGGGATTCGCGGCGAGCAGCGGAAAGTCGGATCGGCGGGACTGTGTCACGAGGCCTGTTCCTCTGGTGCACTCACTTCTGGACCAACCAGCACGCGTCCATTCTCGACGCGTACGTCATAGACCGGCAATGGCCACTCGGCGGGATGACGACGCACCGCGCCTGTGCGGCAATCGTAACGCGCACCATGCCACACGCACTCGAGGGTGCCGTCGTTGTGCAGGACGCCGTCGGACATGTGAAACATCGCGTGCGTGCAGAGATTGCCGACCGCTCCGATGGTACCGCGATAATTGAAGACGCACACCGGCTGCCGGTTCGAGAGCGTGACGCCAAGCATCTCCCCTTCCGGGAGATCGCTCGCGGCCGCGACGTCCTCATACGCACTCACGATGCACTCGTGTCGTTGCGAAGTGCGGCCTGCAGCGTATGCCACGGCATGCTGGCGCACTTCACGCGAACGGGAAAACGTGAGACTCCACTGAACGCGGCCATTTCGCCCATCGCGCGTGCTTGTTGTGCGTCCGGCTTGAGCTTGCCCGTGACGAGCTGGTGGAACTGGTTGAACAACTGATCTACCTCATCGCGAGACTTGCCCCTCACGGCCTGCGTCATGATCGACGCCGCCGCACGCGACACCGCGCAGCCGGAAGCAGTGAAGTGAACGTCAGCGATTTCGTCGCCGGCGACCTTGAGCTCCACCTTCACCTCATCGCCACAAAGCGGATTGCGCCCCTCGGCGCTATTCGTCGCTCCGTCCAACGCCCCGTAGTTCCTGGGTCGCCGGTTGTGGTCGAGAATGATGGACTGGTAGAGGTCCTGGAGATCTGACATGGTTGCCGGTGTTCGGTGTTCGGTGTTCGGGTGTCCGCTGGTCCGCTATTCCGCCCGCATCGGCGCTGTGCGCCTCGCTCTTCCGCTATTCCGCCCGCATCGGCGCTGCGCGCCTCGCTCTTCCGCTACTGATACTGCCACTGCGCTGTTGCGGAAGAGCGAGCGCCGAAGGCGCGATGCGGGCGGAAGAGCGAGCGTCGAAGACGCGACGCGGGCGGAACAGCAAGCGCCGAAGGCGCAAAGCAAGCGCCGAAGGCGCAAAAGGCGTCACTCACTCGTATACCGACGCAAGGTCGCAGACTCCAATCCCTCACGCACCTCCGTCAACTCGATCGTCTCGAGCACATCGGCGGCGAACGCATACGTCAACAACTCACGCGCTGCGCGCGCATTGATGCCCCGACTCTTCATGTAGAACAACGACGTCTCGTCGAGACGACCGACCGTAGCACCGTGCGTGCACTTCACGTCGTCCGCGAAGATCTCGAGCTGCGGCTTGGTGTCGATCTGCGCGCGCTCGGACAGCAACAACGTATTGTTCGTCTGCTTGCCGTCCGTCTTCTGCGCCGCAGGATGGACGTACACTTTGCCGTTGAACACCCCGTGCGCCGCGCCGTCGAGAATGCCCTTGTACAGCTCTCGGCTATAGCAATTGGGCTCGACGTGCTCGATGCGCGTCTGATGATCGATGTGCTGATCGCCGTCGCCGAGATAGAGACCGTTGAGCGTTGCACCACAGCCCTCACCGCGCAGTTCCGTATAGACGTTCGTGCGCGACAACAGCGCACCGGTGGCGAAGCTGAACGAGAACAGGTGGCTGTCGCGCTGCTGGCGCACGTCGAGTGTGCCGACGTGAAACGCCTGCGCCGACTCGCGCTGCAGCTTGAGATGCGTCAGCGTCGCGCCGTCGCCGACGGAAGCTTCCGTGACGACGTTGGTGAAGTACGCGCCGTCGCCGAGTCCGGCGTAGCTCTCGATCACCGTCGCTTTTGCGTGATGATCCACCACGATGAGGTTGCGCGGCTGCGCACTTCCGTGCGCCGTCGACGCATCACTCACGAAGAGCAGATGAATCGGCGCGACAACTTCCGTATTCGCCGCGACGTGTACAACCGCGCCGTCGTTGATGAACGCCGTGTTGAGGGCGGTGAATGTATGCGCGTCGAACGACGCGATCGTGCCGAGATACTTCTCGATGACCGCCGGAAGCTCCTCGTACGCGCGCGCGAGCGGCAGCACACGGACGCCGGCAGGCAACGCAGCTCCGCCCGAAAGATCGGCGTCGAAGCGACCATTGATGAAGACGAGCGTATGCCAGGCCGGCTCGATGGCGAACGGTGCAACCTGCGCCGCCGTCACCTTGCCGGACTGCTTCGTGAGCGGAGCAAACTGTCCTTCGACGATCGGCGCGACGGACGTGAAGTGCCAGTCTTCGTTGCGCGTCGTCGGGAAGCCGAGCGTCTCGAACCGCGTGATCGCGGACAGGCGCAGCGATCGCACGGATTGCGGCGCCGCCGCGCCGCCGTTTGAGGAGAAGCTCTCGAAGCTCCGCAAGTACGGATCGATCACGCGACTGCCTCCTCCAGCAGCCAATCATACCCCTTGGCCTCGAGCTCGAGCGCGAGCTCAGGACCACCCGACCGCACGATGCGACCGCCCGCGAGCACATGCACGTAGTCGGGCACGATGTAGTTGAGCAGACGCTGATAATGCGTGACGACAATCGTCGCGTTGGTTGGACGCTTGAGCGAATTCACGCCGTTGGCAACGATGCGCAGCGCGTCGATGTCGAGACCGGAATCGGTTTCGTCGAGGATCGCGAGCTTCGGCTCGAGCACTGCCATCTGCAGGATCTCATTGCGCTTCTTCTCGCCGCCGGAAAATCCCGTGTTCACCGAGCGCGAGAGCATCGCGTCATCCATCTCGACCAAGCGCATCTTCTCGTCCATCAGGTCGGCGAAGCTCATCGGATCGAGCTCCTCTTCACCACGCGCCTTGCGAATTTCGTTGTACGCCGCGCGAAGGAAGTACGCGTTGCTCACGCCCGGGATCTCGACCGGATACTGGAAAGCGAGGAAAATGCCGGCCTGCGCGCGGATCTCGGGATCCATCGCGAGCAGATCGCGACCTTCGTAAGACACGGTGCCGCCCGTGACTTCATATGCCGGATGTCCGGCGAGCACCTGCGCGAGCGTACTCTTGCCCGAGCCATTCGGCCCCATGACGGCGTGAACTTCACCAGCTTTCACCGTGAGGTCGATGCCGCGGAGAATTTCCTTGTCAGCTACTGTGGCGCGTAGGCCTTTTATGTCGAGCATTTCCCGGATGACGAATTGTGTAGAGCAGCGAATGCAGATCCTTCGGCGGGCTCAGGATGACGACTAGCCGACCGAACCCTCGAGCGTGATGCCGAGCAGCTGCTGCGCCTCGAGCGCGAACTCCATCGGCAGCTCCTTGAACACTTCCTTGCAGAACCCGCTCACGATCATGCTCACGGCTTGCTCGGCGCTGAGCCCACGCTGCTTCAGGTAGAAAATCTGATCTTCGCCGATCTTGCTCGTCGAAGCTTCGTGCTCCACCTGCGCCGTGTTGTTTCCGACTTCGATGTAGGGAAAGGTGTGAGCCCCGCATTGGTTCCCGACGAGCATCGAATCGCACTGCGTGTAATTGCGCGCATTGTGCGCCTTGGGCAACACCTGCACTCGGCCGCGATAGCTGTTCTGGCCGTGACCGGCGCTGATGCCCTTGCTCACGATGTTCGATTTCGTGTTGCGGCCAATGTGAATCATCTTCGTGCCCGTATCAGCCTGCTGGTGGTTGTTCACCACCGCGACGCTGTAGAATTCGCCCGTCGAGTTGTCGCCCTGCAGAATCACGCTCGGATATTTCCAGGTGATGGCGGAGCCGGTCTCTACCTGGGTCCACGAGATCTTCGAATTCGCGCCCGCGCACTTGCCGCGCTTCGTCACGAAGTTGTAGATGCCGCCCTTTCCGTCTTTGTCGCCGGCGTACCAGTTCTGCACCGTGGAGTACTTGATCGTTGCATCCTTGAGCGCGACGAGCTCGACGACTGCCGCATGCAGCTGCGACGTCGAACGCTTCGGCGCAGTGCAACCCTCGAGGTACGACACGTACGAGCCTTCGTCGGCGACGATGAGCGTACGCTCGAACTGCCCCGTGCCCTCCGCGTTGATGCGGAAATATGTGGACAGCTCCATCGGACAGCGGACGCCCTTCGGCACGTAGACGAACGAGCCCTCGGAGAACACCGCCGAGTTGAGCGACGCGAAAAAGTTGTCGGAATAAGGCACGACGGATCCGAGATACTTTTGCACGAGATCCGGATGCTCGCGCACTGCTTCACCCAATGAACAGAATACGATGCCGAGCTCGCCGAGCTCTTTCTTCATCGTCGTGCCCACGCTCACCGAATCGAAGATTGCGTCGACGGCCACGCCGGAGAGGAATTTCTGCTCGTTGAGTGGAATGCCGAGCTTTTCGTACGTGCGCAGCAATTCCGGATCGACATCGTCGAGCGACTGGAGCGGCGTCACAGACTTTGGCGCCGAGTAGTACGACTGTGACTGATAGTCGATGGGCGGATACGTGACATTCGGCCAGTGCGGCTCCTTCATCGTCAGCCAGCGGCGATACGCCTTGAGACGCCAATCGAGCAGCCACTGCGGCTCGTCCTTCTTCGCCGAGATGAGGCGAATGACGTCTTCGTTCACGCCGGGCGGCAGCGTATCGGCCTCGACATCCGTCACGAAGCCGTACTGGTATTCGCGATTGACGAGCGAATCGATGGACGAACTCATGTCAGTAAATCTCCCGACCGTATGAGGCTCACCGACTTGGCGCATCGAGCGGCGTCGCGAAGCGGCAGCGGCGCATTTCACGAGTGTGAGCTATATGAGACTAAAGTAGTCGGTTATAGGCGCCACGTCAACACAGCCCGACATGGCCTAAGTCTATCTATCACAACATGTTAGGCACTTTTATCGCTCTCGATCGTCTCCGATTGGCCGGGCTGGCCCCGCTGAGGCGACACGCCCATCTTGATTCACCCAAGCACCCGGAGAACGCACTCGCATGATACCGATGCCAATTTCGATCGCCAATGCGAACCACTACACATGGGGTGGTCAGTGCGACGGCTGGCACATGGTGCGGGCTGCGAACTTCAGTGTGATCGAAGAGCGAATGCCGCCAGGCTGCGCCGAGGAGCGACACTGGCACACGCGGGCAAAGCAGTTTTTCTACGTACTCGCCGGCACCCTGAAGATCGAAGTCGAAGGCGCGATGCACGATCTTCCCGCAGGATTCGGCATCGAGCTGCCAGCAGGATTGGCGCACCAGGCGCGCAACGACAGCAAGGCGGATGTTCGCTTCCTCGTCATCTCGTCGCCGCCGCACCAAGGTGACCGTCGGGACACGGAATCCGCCGGAGCCTGAGCGCTTGTCACCGCTTCAGCGTCTTACAGCGTCTCGCTACGTGCAACCGCTTCGCGAAGGCGGCTCGCTTCCCGCAGTCGTCGATACCGAGGAGGACGGGCTGTACGTCGTGAAGTTCCGTGGTGCGGGACAGGGTGCGAAGGTCCTCATCTCCGAGCTCATCGTTGGTGGCATCGCACAGCGTCTCGGTCTGCCGACGCCCGAGCTCTCACTCGTAGACGTCTCCTCCCGTTTCGGACGCAGTGAGCCCGATCCCGAAATTCAGGAGCTGCTGCGCCGCAGTCACGGCACCAACGTCGGAATGCGCTACCTCGAGGGCGCGTTCAACTTCGATCCGTCGGCGGCCGGTGAGCTGGTATCGCCCGAGCTTGCCGCGCAGATCGTCTGGCTCGATGCATTCACCACGAATCCAGATCGCACACATCGCAATCCGAATCTGCTCATATGGCACCGCACGCCGTGGTTGATCGATCACGGTGCGGCGCTCTACGCACATCACGACTGGAGCTCGGTCGACGTTGAGCGCGTGCGCACGCCATTCCTGCTCATTCGCTCGCACGTGTTGCTCGCGGTTGCCGGAGATCTCGCAGTGGCGAACGCAATTGGCGCGGAGCAGTTGTCGCCGAGTGCGATTGCCGAGGTGCTGGAAGCGGTACCTGATGATTTGCTGATGGATACGCTCGAGGGCGGTGGAGATTTTCCGTCGGCTGAGGAGGCGCGTGCGAGATACGTGCAGTACCTCGTTGAGCGATTGGCCGCGCGCGAGGTGTGGCTCGCGACGGCGACAGCAGCGCAGGAACAGCTTCGAGTCGAGGCGCCCCAACACCTCAAGGCACGTCGATGAGCGAGCGTGTGCGCGTGGACTACGACTTTGCCGTGTTGCGCATCGTACCGCGCGTGCATCTCGGCGCCTTCGCGAATGTGGGTGTGGTGCTGCATGCGCGCACGGCGGAGTTTCTTGCGATGCGCGCGATCGAAGAGGTTGGCGCGCTGAGGGCGCTGGCTCCGCAAATCGACGCCGATCTTCTGTTGCGCTACCTCGAGTCGTGCGCGGCGATCTGTGCAGGCGACGAAACGTTGGGCCCGGTGGCGCTCCTCCCGTCGTCGGAGCGCTTTCATTGGCTCACTGCTCCGCGGTCAGACGTGTTGCAGAGCTCGCCCGTGCATGAAGGGGTATGCATCGATCCAGGGGCAGAACTTGATGCTCTGTACGCGGCGTACGTTCCGCTGCGCTCGTAACGCATCGCGCTGTCATCCCGCACGAGCGAGCGCAGCAAGCGAGTGTCGGGATCTACTATCGCGCCGATTATAGCAGGCCCAACGTGATGCACCGTGGATTCCGACACTCGCTGCGCTCGTGCGGGATGACAAAGTCTCGATATGACGATGAGCGGATTCACACGTCCTCATTTGGGCACTAGTTTCCAGCAAGAACTTCCTCCCATACCCAGGAGCGCCGGCAGATGAACGAAGCTCAGATGAAGGCCCTGCTCAGGAAGACACAGGCAGCGGCGGCGGCCGCGAAACCAAAGAAGAACCGGACGTACGACGCCACGCTCGACGCGACCCGTCCGCCGCAGACCGAGGCGGAAGAAGCCGCATCGTCCGATGCGAAGGATCTCTTTCAGCAGATGAAGAAACGCGAGTTCTGAGAACGGCCATTCCCAACACGATCGAACTTCGCTCGGCCGACGGTTCAAGAGCAGAAGTCCATATTCGCGGGGCGCACGTGTCGTCGTGGCGACCAGCACCTGACGAAGATGAACGACTCTTTCTCAGCGCACGCGCCGAGTCTTCTGATGCTGTCGCGCTGCGGGGCGGCATCCCGGTCATCTTCCCTCAGTTCGCCGCGGAAGGACCGCTACCCAGACACGGCTTCGCGCGCACGAGCCTCTGGCAGTTTGTCGGTGAGCATCGCGAAGCGAATGGTGCAGCGGCCGCGTCCTTCACGCTTTCCGATTCCGCTGCAACTCGGGCGATCTGGCCCGTCGCTTTTCACGCCACGCTCACCGTTCGCGTGGGCGGCGCACAGCTCAGCGTGCAGCTCGTGGTCGAGAATACCGACGACAAGGCGTTTCACTTCACGACCGCGTTGCATACCTATCTGCGCGTGCACAACGTCGCCGACGCGGAGTTGTCTGGTCTCAAGGGCACACACTATCGCGAGTCTGGCGCACCCGGTGTTCTCATCGCCGATGACGCGGAAGCCATTCACGTTGTCGGTGAAGTAGATCGCGTGTATGTGTCCGCGCCGCGCCGACTCATCCTGCGTGAGCGCGCGCGCAGCCTCGTGATCGACAAGGATGGTTTTCCCGACGTCGTGATATGGAACCCCGGTGCGCGCGCCGCGGCGGCGATGACGGATATGGAGCCTGGCGGTGAGCGCAAAATGCTCTGCGTCGAGGCAGCAGCTGTACAGCGACACATATCGCTCGGCGCAGGTGAGCGGTGGTCGGGAACACAGATACTGGCAGTGGAGACGTGAGTGACACCGTTCGACAATGGGGTTTCAATGAGCGCTGGCGATAGCATACCCGCTTCATCTCCGCGTGAAGGGTTGGCGGAACAACTCCGGCAGCTCGAGGAGTTCATTGCGCGCACAGAAGCGCAGGGCGGCACATTGCCTCCCGAGGCCGTCGACATGATTGCTCGCCTCCGCGAAATCATGGACGCACTCGACGGCCTGTCTGCCAGCTTCGGCGACGACCTGTCGCAGGCAGCAAGCAACGCCGCCAAACCGGAAACGGAGTGAACGCTCGTTGACGCGCGTACTCCTTCCTCTCCACTCACGCCGAGTGACGATCTCTCTCTCGATCATCGCTGCGATCTTCATGACGTCCGGAGTGCTACATCTCGTGAAGCCAGCCCTGTTCATGAGCATCATGCCGCCGTGGCTTCCTGCACCGCGGGCGCTCGTACTGATCAGCGGCGTATGCGAAATGCTTGGCGCGATAGGCATCCTGCTTCAGGCCACACGCGTGTCGGCAGCATGGGGATTGATCGCGCTGCTCGTCGCCGTGTTTCCCGCGAACATCCAGATGTTGATCAATGCGCATGAGCGACATATGTCGACGGCGTGGCAGGCCGCGCTCGTTGCGCGATTGCCGTTGCAGGTAGCGTTGATCTACTGGATTCATCACGTCGCGATTCGCAGCCGGCGATGAATCGGGCATACGTCATTCGCGAAGTACTCGATGCGCGAGACGTCGAACAGGTTCGTCGGCTTGTAATGGCGCACGGGAATGCGCGGTCGAACGTACCTGGCGTGGAGAATGTCTACGCCGACGCGGCGCAACTGCCGGGACCATACGTCCCACCGCGCGGCGGACTTTGGCTCGCCGTGTCGAACGATGTGGGACTGGGATGCGTTGCGCTTCGCCCGCATACAGAAAGCGTCGCCGAGGTGAAGCGCATGTTCGTCGACGCGGAGTGGCGCGGTAAGGGAGTCGCTCGCGCGTTACTGACCACGCTGATCGACGGAGCACGTGCACGCGGCTATACGACACTCCGACTCGGCACTCTCCGCGATATGTATGCGGCGCAGAGTCTATACGACTCGGTGGGATTCGTGCCGATCGAGCGGTATCGGCAGAATGAGCTCACGAACACGGTGTTCTACGAGCTGTCGCTGACGGGAACAACGTCGCCGGCTTAGCCTCAGCTCGTGCTCTTTCGCGAGTCGGTGTTTCGCGCCGGCCGGTCCATCCAGTGCTCGCCGGTCACGTGCGGCACCTTTACGGAAGGGCGCTTGCGCAGATCGTCGACCGGGAGTTCCTGCTCGTCAGCAGGATACGAGATGCTTCCGAAGCTCCGCCCCATTGGCGTTCGGCGGGGCTGCGGGTTCTGCTGCGTCGCACCGTCGTCGAGAGGCTCGTTGGTCATCGCGGATGTCCCGTGAGAGTGATCCAAGCTTCGACCAATAACCTACGAAGGGGTCACCAGATTTCAATGATGCAAATCACTCCGCAGCGATCTCTCGGATAGCATCGCGCAGCAGCGACGCGGCAAGCTGCACCTTATATCCGTTCTTGGACAGAGGCTCCGCATCGAGCAGCGCACGCTCGGCGAGTCCGATGAGAGTTTCCTCATCTAAGCCGCCGGACATGGCCTCTTCTTCGACTGAGCTGTACACGCGATATGGTCGCGGCGCGACACCGCCGAGCACGAGGCGCACATCACCGTCGAGGCGACGGGTGGCGGCAAGGCTCACGAGCGCGAAGTCCCACGCATCGCGCTGCATCAGCTTCGTGTAGCGCTGCATGCCGCCCGCCGCTGCCGCCGGCAATCGGACCGCGACGATGAGCTCTCCGTCGCGCACGACGGTCTCACGATCCATGCGCTCAGTCGGCAGCACGAAGAACTCTCCAGCCGGTACCGTGCGCGCGCCCGACGGTCCAACGAGATCGATCTCTGCGTCGAGCGCAACGAGTGCGACTGCAGGATCAGACGGATGCACGATCCAGCATGGGCCGCCCTCGAGGATAGCGAGATACTGATTCTCTCCGTGCTGCGCCGGACATGTCGTGCCGCCGTTCTTGTGGCACTGCACACCACGCCTGAGATACCAGCAGCGCGGCCGTTGTGCGAGGTTGCCCGCCAGTGTCGCCATCGCGCGAATTGCCGGAGTGCCGACCTGCGCGCACGCAGACGCGAGGAGCGGGTATTTATCGAGAACGGTCTCATGCTCGGCGATGTCGGCAAGGCGACATGCGCCGCCGATCCGCAGCCAACCATTGGCGTCGGCTGCGATACCAAGCGACTCGGCGACGGAGCGTACGTCGACGACACCTTCCGGATGCGCGAGACCTTCCTCGATGGTCACCAGGAGATCGGTGCCGCCACCGATCGGCACCTGGCCCGGCGCGGCAAGACGGGCGAGCGCCGCCGAGAGCGCGGTTTCGTGGTGGTAGGCGAATGGCGACACAATGTCTCGCAGAATGCGTAGGATGAGTGCGTGAGGTTAGCCAATCGGGCGTCGGGCTGCCAACTTCCCCAGCGTTGCGATGCGGCGCAGCGAGTTGTCCGAACATAGAAGATTCCGCGCAACCCTACGGTTTTCCGAGAGGTTCATGTGGAATTCTCCGTTATTGCCCTGAACGTGCTCTACGCCGTCATCGGCGTCGTCATCATGTTCATTTCGTATCGTGTCATCGATCGACTCACGCCCGAAGTCGATTTTCCCGCCGAGTTGCAGAAGGGGAACGTCGCCGTCGCGATATTCATCGCCGCGATCTTCATCTCCATCGCGATGATCATCGGCAAGGCGCTTGGATGATGTCGGCGCTCTCGCTTCGACGGATTGCGACGTTTGCCGGTGTCGCGCTGCTCGTGGTGGCGTCGACGGCGCGTGCACAGCGTCCAGAGAGTCCAACGACGCCGATCAGGCAAGCGGGCCGCGCGCTCGAGCGCGCAGCAGTGAAGCGACAGACCGAGCACGCGACCGAGCGGTTCGATCCGATCTTCAGGAAGTACACGAAGCGCTACTTCGGCGTGGGCACGGATTGGCGCTGGTTCAAGGCGCAGGGCATGGCCGAGAGCGACCTGACGCCGACAGCGCGCAGCCGCGTGGGAGCGCGGGGGATCATGCAGCTCATGCCGTCGACATACGGGCAGATCAAGACGGCGCTGCCGCAGTTCGGCGCGATCGACAATCCGGAGTGGAACATCGCCGCGGGCATCCTGCACGACCGTGACTTGTGGACGCTCTGGAAGCGCGATCTGGACGAGCCGGAGCGCTGGCCGTTCGTGTTCGCTGGCTACAACGCGGGTGAAGGCACGATCATGCGCGCGCGCAAAACGGCATCGGCCGCGAAGCTCGACGATCGCACGTGGCCGAGTATCGAGAGCGTGGCGCCAAAGGTCGAGCGGTGGCGGTATAGCGAGACGCTCGAATACGTGCGGAAGATCCAGGCGAACAAGGCGGCGTTGCCGCCGTGAAAGCGAAAGGGCCGACTCCGCATCGCGGAAGCCGGCCCTTTCAAAACTGAATCACCGCCTAATGCGCCGCGGGGGAATATGTCCCAGCCGCATGAAAACGCACGTCGGTCGGGTGCTTGTAGGTCGTCTTGTGTACATACCACGCACCGCCGGCCGATGCCACCGCCAGCATGACGACGAGAAACGCCACGCCCCAGCCTTCCTGCTTGAAGGGGATGTGCACGCCTTCGTACGACTTCGAGGGTTCGTCCTGCATCATCGTCTCCGTTCGGGTGTCGCCTGGGGAAGAAAGCTAGCCCGCCCACCTCGTGCGCAACAGTCGCCGGGGTTCGGTTTCTGCACCGTGGCGAGACACCGTTTCGCCGACACCCAGGAGGACCTTTGGGCACTACCAGCCCCCGTGCGCGCCGACCGTCCAGGCCGCGCTTTTCAGGGAGCTCCACCACTGCAGAAATTCCGCAGCGAATTTTTGGCCGCACCGGCGAAACGGTATCCGCAATTGGACTCGGTGGCTTCCACCTCGGGTCAATCGGAAGCGAGCGTGAGGCGATTTCCGTGGTGCACGCCGCGATCGACGCGGGCATCACCTTCATGGACAACGCGTGGGAGTACAACGACGGTGTCAGTGAACATCGCATGGGCAAGGCGCTCACTAATGGTCGCAGGCAGAAGGTCTTTCTGATGACGAAGGTCTGCACGCACGGGCGCGACGCACGCGTCGCCATGCGCCAGCTCGAGGAATCGCTGCGCAGGCTCAAGACCGATCACCTCGACTTATGGCAGGTTCACGAGGTCGCCTATGCGGGCGATCCGGAGCGTCACTTCATGAAGGGTGGTGTGATCGAGGCGCTGGATCGTGCGAAGGAGAAGGGACTCGTGCGCTTCGTCGGCTTCACAGGCCACAAGGACCCTGCGCTTCACCTGCAAATGCTCTCGTATGGCTATCCGTTCGACAGCTGCCAGATGCCGCTCAACTGCTTCGACGCGACGTTCCGAAGCTTTGAGCAGCAAGTGTTGCCCGAGGTTGCGCGGCAAGGCATTGCGGCGATCGGAATGAAGAGCCTCGGCGGCGAAGGAGAAGCTGTGAAGAAGAAGGTGGTCGGGGCGAAAGAAGCGTTGCGCTATGCGATGAGTCTTCCAGTCGCCGTCACGGTGAGTGGCATCGATTCACTGAAAGTACTTCGCCAGAACTTGAGTGTCGCGCGAGGTTTTCAGCCTCTGTCGTCCGTGGAAAAGGAGGAGATGCGCGCGCGTTGTGCGCCGATGGCAGTGGATGGCCGGTTCGAGCTCTACAAAACGACGGCGAAGCACGAAGCCGACGTGGGCAGAGAACAACACGGATTTCCACCGCAATCCGAGCTCGGGGGTTGAGATGGCGATGACATAGTGCATCCTTTCCGGTAGTCGGGCTGTCACACAGTCGACACCCTCAAAGATGCACTCATCTCTCATCGACCAACTGACCGCTGCCCTCGGTCCGGGCCACGCCATCGAGCGCGAGCTCGGCGGCGGCGGCATGTCGCGCGTATTCGTCGCATTCGACGAAGCCTTGCAGCGGCGCGTGGCGGTGAAAGTGATGCCGGAACATCTCGCAGCGTCGGTGTCGGTCGATCGATTCAAGCGCGAGATTCTTCTTTCGGCAGGGCTGCAGCATCCGCACATCGTCGGCGTGCTCAGCGCGGGCGAAGCTGCGGGCTTGCCGTTCTTCGTCATGCCGTACGTCGAAGGAGAATCACTCGGCACTTGCATCTCCACGAAAGGCGCGCTTCCGGTTCGTGAGACTGTTTCCATTCTCAAGGACGTCGCGCGCGCGCTCGCGTATGCGCACGAGCGCGGTGTCGTGCATCGCGACATCAAGCCACACAACATCCTGCTCGCGGCAGGCGCGGCCACCGTTACCGACTTCGGTGTTGCGAAGGCACTCAGCTCGGCGCGCCGCTCGGGCGAGCGACACCACGGCACGCTGACGGGAACGGGAACGTCGCTCGGCACACCGCTCTACATGGCGCCGGAGCAGGCTGCGGCAGATCCCGACGTGGATCATCGCGCTGACATCTACGCGTTCGGCATTACGGCGTACGAGATGTTGAGTGGACATCCGCCATTCGCCGATCTCGCGCCGCGTGCGCTACTTACGGCGCGCATGACGGAAGATCCGCCGTCGCTGAGCAGCATCGTCCCCGAGGTTCCCGCTGCGCTCGACGCGCTCGTCATGAAGTGCCTGAAGCGCGAGCCGAACGATCGTCCGCAGTCTGCGTCGGAGTTGTTGTCGGCGCTGGACGATCCGTCGGTTGTGAGTGGCTTGCACATCGCGCCTCGGCGTCCGTTCTCGACCATGCACGCGCTGGGCGACTGGCGAGTCGTAGCGGCAGCGATCCTCGTCATTGGCGCGCTCGGCACGGCAACGGCAGTCTCTCGGCGATCCGGCGCGGTCGCTTCGCAAGGGGCCGCGGTGGCGCAGGTGGCAGCCGCTGCGCCTGCGCCGGCATCAATCGTCGTCGTTCCACTCGTCAGCATCGGTGCCGACTCCGGCAATGCGTATCTCGCCGATGGAATCACGAACGAGCTCGCGGCCGCACTCGGTCGCATGCCGAACGTGCATGTGGTGTCGCCGTCGCGCGCCGCAGCGATGCTCGCGTCGGGAAAGTCGCCGAGTGACATCGGCAAGGCGCTCAACGTCGCGCTGCAACTGGAAGGAACCGTGCAACGCGATGGCAAGCGACTGCGAGTGACGGCGCGACTCGTCGCGGTGAGCGATGGTGTGATGCGCTGGTCCGACATGTATGAGCGCGATGCGACCGACCTGCTCACGGTGCAGGAGGGATTGGCGCGTGCGATCACCGATGCAGTTGGTGCAGCGATGGGAAGCACAGGTCAGGCGCTTGCGTCGCAGGACTCGTCGCGGGCCGAGATCAATACGAACAAGGCGTCGGGGCAGGCGTATGATCTCTATTTGCGCGGCCGCTTTCAGCTCGGCCGGCGCAGCGCAACGTCGCTGCAGCAGGCAGTCACGTACTTCCAGCAGGCGATCGCGAAGGACGCGAGTCTTGCTCCGGCGTACAGCGGACTCGCCGATGCACAGGGACTGCTGCCTCTCTACACAAGTGCCGCTGCTGAGCCTACGCTCGCGGCCGCGCTCAAGAGCGCGGATCGTGCTATCGCGCTCGACAGCACGCTCGCCGAGGCGTGGACGTCGCGTGGCGTGCTGCAGGGCAGAAGCTGGAAGTGGACCGACGCCGAGCGCGACTTTCGTCGGGCCATCGCGCTCAACGCGCGATATGCGCCAGCACAACATTGGCTCGGCGAGATGCTGCTCGTGACGGGCCGCATTCCCGAATCCACGCGCGCGCTCGAGCGCGCCGTGCAGCTCGATCCATCGTCGCCTGTCATCGCGGGCGAGCTGGGGCTCACACTCGCGATGGCTGGTCGCGTGAATGAAGCAGTCTCCGCCGCGGAGCGCGCCGTCTCGTACGACTCCACCCTTACGGTAACGCGCGTGCTGCTCGGCATGACGCATCTCTATTTGCGCCGGCCAGCGTTGGCGATCGCACCTCTCGAGACCGCGATCAGTATCGATCCGTCGTCGCGCATGGCGCTCGGGTTGCTCGGCTACGCATACGCGATGTCCGGCGACACGAGCGCCGCTCGACGGATGCGCGCGCGAATCGAGTCCATGCCTGCTGGCCCTGGGAGCGACGTCGCCATTGCGCGTATTGCGCTGGCGTTGAAGGACACGAGCGAAGCGCTCACGCGACTCGAGCACGCGGCCAGCATTCGCGATCCCTTCTTTGCGACGGAGTCGGCTACGTCGCCGATCTTCGACCCGATTCGCGGTAGTCCGCGGTACACGGCGCTGTTGCGGACTGTTGGTGTCGTACCGCCGCGTGTGGTTGCGATGCGTTAACGGCATCAGATTTCGCATTTCCGATTTCCGATATCGGGCATCAGCGGCCACTCTAAGATCAACGCGCCGAATCGCGAGAATCACCAAGGGAAATCAGAAGCGGACGGCAGCGTTCGGAACAATGCCGAACCGGCCAAGCTCCGACATCCGCTGATGTCACATGTCCGCCGTCCGCCTCTGTTTTCCCATCGCCGCCGGCACTCGCTTGGGCGAGCAGGGCTCAGCGTGGCCGCTGATGTCTGAAGTCTGATCTCCGATAGCGGACATCAGCGGCCACTCTAAGATCACTGCACCGAATCGCGAGAATCACCAAGGGAAATCAGAAGCAGACGGCAGCGTTCGGAACAATGCCGAAACGGCTAGGCTCAGACATCCGCTGATGGCACATGTCCGCCGTCCGCCTCTGATTTCCCATCGCCACCAAATCGTGCTTGGGCGGAAAGACTCGGCGTGGCCGCTGATATCTGAGATCCGATATCGGAAATCGGACATCAGCG